>CALUTK010000006.1 GCA_944323675.1 Candidatus Gastranaerophilales bacterium
CGCGGAATCAAATGGAAGTAGTTGAAGGCAAAGCCTTCAACCTCTAGTGCTCGCTATCGCGGCAAAGCCGCACGCTCGCATGAAAACCCTCCGGCGCTTACGCACCACCTCCCTTATAAGGGAGGTGAGGGGGAATTCAGCCCTGCCTACCGGCAGGTTGCCGAAGGTGCACGAAGTTCAATAGTGAGGCTGAAAGGTTAAATGCGTTAGCATTTAACGACATCCATTCGGTCTTGCGCTGCGAAGCAGCGCTATTATATAGCGTGTTTTTCTTTCTTAGCCGATATTCTTTCTTTGCTTGTTTGCCGCCGTTAAACGGGCACGCATACGCATAGCGTATGCTTCTGCCCTCTGGCGGCAATACGCTTTGCATCGCAACAATATCCGGTGCGGGGTTTGGGGCTGCACAAGCCCCATATAATATATAAAACAGACTGGTGCCTTTTGAGCATTAGTCTATTCCCTTATGTTTAATAAATTAAACATCAACATGACTTCCTGCATGTTATATAGAACAAAATATAAATCGCACTAAGGTTTAACTATCCATACACCGCAAATTCTTAACATTCCCGATTTTTTAGATAATCTAAACTGAAACATGTGTTTTCGGATATTATATGCCCAGAATTTTATTTTCTCTATCCCGTGAAGATATTTTGAAAGTTTTATTGCTAATTTAAATGGCAAGGTATGGAATTTATAAATATCTTCAGCCTCTTCAAAGGTAAAATCTGCAAAATCTTTATATAAATCGCAATAAATTTGGGCATCTTCATTTATCATAAGAGATTTGTTACTTGAACAGCCGCCATATCTGAACATCGCAAGATTTTTATCCAAATGGACTAACTTGTATCCGCCTAAAACAAGACGAATAATCATTTCGTAATCAGATGAAATTTTATATTTTTCATTAAAATATCCAATATCTTTCAAAAGTTGAGTTCTGGTAAACATAACCTGATGACAGAACGGAGTAGAAGAAAAGACAATGCTCAAATCACCTTTCCATAAAGATGAAGCCCCGTCAGGATATTGATAAGAAACATTTGCATAAGAGGCATCGGCTTGAGTTTTTTCCAGCAATTTAACAGAATCACTTATGGCAGACATGGAGGTAAAACAATCATCAGCATTCATAAACACTGTATATTTTCCGTTGGCTTTATCTATGCCTCTATTCATTGCCTGATAAATACCATTATCATTTTCTGAATAAATTTTTATCCAACCCTTTTCCTCATACTCTTTTAAAATTTCCAGAGTACCGTCAGTTGAAGCACCATCAATAATTATGTGCTCAAAATTTTCATAATCCTGATTGTGAACCGATTCAAGACACTGCCTTAAAAACTTATCTCTGCCACACTTAACCAGATTATACGTAGTTGTAATAACTGTAACTAAAGGTCTAACCATCACATTTAAATTATACAACAAATAAAATTAATTGTTACAAAGTTTTCAATTATCCTTTATAAATTATATTTTCTCAGGTACAATTAAAACTAACAGAGGGCTAATATGCAAAAAAGTGATAAAATTTTTGTCGCAGGTCATAGAGGACTTGTCGGGAGCGCAATAAAAAGAGAACTTGAGAGTAAGGGATATACCAATATATTAATCCGCACACATAAAGAGTTGGATTTAACTAATAGTCATGCGGTCCAAAATTTCTTTGAAGAAGAAAAACCTGATTATGTAATTCTATCCGCTGCAAAAGTCGGAGGAATTCATGGAAATAATACATATCCCGTTGAATTCTTTACGGAAAACATGAAAATCCAGCTCAATGTAATTGAAAATTCATTTAAATACAATGTAAAAAAACTTTTATTTTTAGGCTCAAGCTGTATTTATCCAAAAAATGCACCGCAGCCCATGAAAGAAGAATACCTTTTATCATCAGAATTGGAAAAAACAAACGAAATGTATGCACTTGCAAAAATTTCCGGCTTAAAACTCTGCGATGCATATAATAGAGAATACGGAACAGATTATATATCTGTCATGCCATGTAACTTGTACGGACTTAACGACAACTATGACAGAGAAAATGCACATGTTCTTCCGATGTTGGTAAGGCGTTTCCATGAAGCAAAAGAAGCCGGCCTAAAGGAAGTCACAGTCTGGGGAACAGGAACCCCGTTACGAGAATTCATGTACGCAGGAGACCTCGCAGAAGCTGTTGTTTTCTTAATGGAAAATAAATCCGCAAAAGAAATCGGAGACTTTATCAATATCGGGACAGGGAAAGAAGTTACCATACTTGAACTTGCTAATCTGATAAAGGAAGTAGTAGGGTTTGAAGGAAATATCGTTTTTGATAACACAAAACCCGACGGCACAATGCGAAAACTTATGGATGTTTCAAGAATAAATGACCTTGGATGGCATGCAAAAACTTCTCTAAAAGACGGCATAAAAATAGTTTATAAAGATTTTCTTGAAAATCAAAATATAAGACTTTAATAAAAAACACAGAAAGATAATCACACAAATGCAAAAAATATTAATAACAGGAGCTGCAGGTTTTGTGGCCGGATACTTTACAGAGTATCTTGAGGAGAATAATCTTGAATATGATATTTTAGGGCTTGATATTCTTGAAGAGCACCGGTGTTCTTATACGCAATATAAATACAAAAAAATAAATCTCAGAGATAAAGATTTAATAAAAGAAGTTATTGAGAATTTCACGCCAGACTATATTTTACATCTTGCCTCTGTAAGTTCAGTCTCTCAAAGCTGGAACTATCCTGTTGAGAGTTTTGTGAATAATACAAATATATTTTTAAATATCATTGAAAGTATAAGAGAACTTAACCTTCCGACGCGAGTTCTTTCAGTCGGTTCATCAGAAGAATACGGGAATTATCCAGCTGACAAAATGCCTTTAAAAGAAGATTATGAACTCAAACCCTGTAATCCATATTCAGTGGCAAGAGTAAGTCAGGAAATGCTATCAAAATTATATGCGGACAATTACGGACTAAATATTATAATGACACGTTCTTTCAACCACATCGGACCAAGTCAGAGTGATAAGTTCGTTATTCCGTCATTTGTAAAGCAGCTTTTGAACGCAAAAAATACAGGAAATATGAGAATAGGTGTCGGGAATATTGAAATTGTGAGAGATTTTCTGGATGTTCGCGACGTTGTAGATGCTTATTATAAAATTTTGACAAAAGGCAGAATTGGCGAAATCTACAATGTATGTTCAGGTAACGGAATTAAACTAAAAGAAATAATTAACATAGTCGCAAAACAGCTAAATATTTCACCGGAAATTTGCATTGACAAAAGCAGAATTCGTCCGGCTGACAACTTAACCATTATCGGCGATAATACAAAATTAAAGTCAGAATTAAACTGGTTGCCTAAATATAATTTAAATCAAACTTTAAAAGACATGCTATCTTATCAGGAGAGAATATATGGGAAAGAAAATTAATATATTATTTGATGCATTAACATTGGCTGAAAATGATGAAAAGACAGGAAATCGAAGCGGCATTTGGTTTACTGTATATAATATATTGAAAGAATTTGCAAAAAATGAAAATGTAAATATATATATCTATTGCTCCAAGAAAAAATTTGCGGCAAAATTAACAAAAACTCTTAATAAATATTTTCCTGACAATAATTTTAACAAACTTTATATAGACAGTTTAGGCCCTTTGGAATATGAACATTCAAAATTAACTTGCGCATATAAAGCGAAAAAGAAATTTTCTACAAAATTAAAATTATTTTTTGTTTCGGCACTAAAAAAAGCATTAAATAAAAATGTTAACTACGAAAAATTAACAAAAGATATAGATGTTTATTTTTCACCTGTATACCATATTCCGGATGAAATTAAAAATATAAAATCTATAAAAAAATATACTCTTTTGTATGATATTATACCTATTCTTTTTCCTAATTATTTTTCGGATAAAGATATGGATAAATATTGGTTTACACCGGTTTGGAAGCAATTAAATAATAATGATTACTACTTCACTATATCGGAACATACAAAAAAAGATTTTGTGGAACACTTTCCGCAAATGGATGCAGACAAAGTAACACCTGTATTACTCGCGTGTTCTGAAAACTTTAAGCCCGAAAAAGAAAAGACTAAAGCTTCACTTGAAAAATATAACCTCCCGACTGATAAAAAATATATTTTCAGCCTCTGTACACTTGAACCTCGCAAAAATCTAATAAGGGCAGTAAAATGCTTTATTGAATTTGTAAACAAAAACAATATAAATGACATGGTATATATTCTTGGCGGAGGCTCCTGGGATGGATTTATTGAAAAAATGGAAAAAGAAATTCCTGATTTTGAAAAGTATAAACATTTAATTTTAAGAGCAGGATATATTGATGATGAAGATTTGGCACCATTGTATTCTGGAGCAGAATGGTTTGTTTATACATCTGAATATGAAGGGTTTGGTTTGCCTCCATTAGAAGCCATGAGCTGCGGCTGTCCTGTTATTACGTCAAATAATTCATCTTTACCGGAGGTCGTCGGAGACTGCGGAATTATGATTGATTACGACAGCGATGAACAGCACATTAATGCCTATGAAACGTATTACTATAACTACAATATGCGAAAAGAAAACGCTGAAAAAGGTTTAAAACGCGCAAAAGAATTTTCATGGAAAAAATGTGCTGATACAATGATTAAAAAATTTTATGAAACTATTTAATCTTACGCTCAAACACCTTTAAAAAAGTAAACAGATAATATTTTCTGGTATTATAATTATCAATTATCTTTATTACAGGGAATTTTTTAAATAAAAAATAATTCAAAATTCCATAATCAACATTCACTTCAAAGATTGTAAATGTACCGACACGTATTTTATAGCTGCCTTTTATAAATATATTTTTTTCTTTTTGCGGATATCTGTATTTAATATCATTAAGAGAATTCAGCTGTGGAATACCTGCACGTTTTAATCTGTGTGGAATTTCTGATACTGTGGCACAAAACGCATCAATTTCCCTACTTTTACCAACATAAAAACGTAAAGACTTAAATTCTTCAGGAACAGCTATATCAGTGTCTTTATATAAGAAAACCTCACAATCATTTCTTTTTGAAATTTGAGTTAATAAATTTTTAGTACTTATATCAGAAAAAGCTCCTATAGGGAAAAGCACATTAATTTTTCTCGGTCTTGGAATTATATCTAAGTCACTCTTATTACCTGATTTTGATGTTAAATTATTTTTCATTTTTAAAGCCAAATCAGGATAAACATCTTTTCTAATTTTCGTTAGCAAAGTATTTTTTATAGATTTTAAATGGTCAATATTATCAGCTTCTTTTTCTGAAATTCCATATCTTGAAATTAAGTGCCTGCGTATAGAATTGCGCCGTTCTATATACGATAGATCTGTTTCCATAGTCGAAACTCCAATCATACGATATGAAGCAAAATTCAGTGGAACATAAACACCATTTGCACCATCCAAAATCAGATTCAGAACAAAATCGTAGTCCGCAGCACTTTTTAAATCAGCATCAAAGTGAACCAAATTTGTTTTTGTAAACATAGTTTGATGACAAAATGGCATCCAAACAAAAAACGTTTCAATTGTCGGATACAAATAACCCAAAAATTCATCTTGACCATCTAAACAAACACACGGAGCATAGGAAAAATCGGCATTATTTTCTTCCAGAGCATTCACACTAACTTCAACAGCTCTATTATCGTGCCAGAAGTCATCGGAATTCAAAAATGCAATGTATTTACCATTAGCATGTGCAACCCCCTTATTCATAGCATCATAAATACCGCTATCCGGTTCAGAATAAACTTTCAGCCACGGATAATCTTTAAAAATTTCTAAAGTTCCGTCCGATGACGCTCCGTCAATAATTATATGTTCTATATTCGGGTAAGTTTGATTTTTTACAGACTCAATACACTGCCGTACAAATTTTTCCCGTCCATCTTTTATTAAATTATATGTTATTGTTACTACTGTGACTAATGGTAATGTGCTCATACATGCCTCCAGCATTCAAGTATAGGTTCAAAATTATCAAACATCTCAATTGTATTTTTCAAATAATTTTCTGTTGAATAAATTAATGCCAGTTCCTTCCCTGATTTAATTAAATCTTTACTGTATCCATTATTCTTGATAGAAATAATTTTTTCCGCAAGTTCTTTTTCATCAAGAGGATTGAAAAATATACAATTATCCTTGAGTTGAATTCTATGCCCTGAAATATCTGATACAATCACAGGGCAGTCAAGAGCCATGGCCTCAAGTGGCGGCAGATTATCAGGGCCTAAAAATGACGCATATACTAATGCCAGTGTATTTTTATATAACGCAATAATCTGCTCTTTGGTGATAAATCCTGCAAATACAATTTCTTTTTCAAGGTCGAACTCTTTAACTTTTTGTTTTAAATAATTTAAATTTCCCTTGTCCGAACCTGAAAAGACAGCTTTTAAATTTATTCCGCGTTCTTTTAAGATTTTTATAGTTTTTATAATTCTAATATGATTTTTATGAGCCCAAAATTGAGCCGGGTAAAATATAAATTCGTTTTTTGTCAAATTTAAATTTTTAATAATTTTATCATCAGCTTCTGTATTAAAAATATAATCAGGCGTCGGAAGTGAATTTATGAAAACTTTATCCTCACTTAAACCATAATAATTACAAGTCTTTATTTTTGCATCGAGATTTCCTACTATTACTTTAGAAGCCTTACTTATAATATGCTTATACATTAGTTCCCTATTTTTAAAGATACCATTAGCTGAAACTTCAGGAAAATATGGAATATCTTTATGCCCATAATCCCATACTGTAATAAAAGTAGGACAATCAACATCTATATATTCAGGACAAAGAGTATAAAGCACATCTATATTATACTTTTCCAGAAAATGTTTTAGCAACCCTTTTTTCTTTCGAATCTTCCAAAATAATACACGCTTATGAGTTTCCTGAGAACCAAGTCGGATAAACTTCACTCGTTCTGAATCATTGAATAGCAATGAACACTCCGCCTGATAAAAAACATAAAATTGATGTCTGCTCTTGGAGTTTATTAATGCATTAAGAAAAGTTGACATAAAAGTATACCCACCACCAGCAGTAGGGACTTGCATTTTACTGATATATATTGCTATTTTCATTACAATACTCCTTTAAAATAGCTCCTGCATTTTTTCATTTTGCTTCACAAACATAGCAAACACCCCAAGTATCAGCTCCAGGCGTTTTATGAGTTAACCACTCTTTTGATTTTATAATTTCAAATCCGTTTCGAGATGCAAATTTTTCAATATCTTCATATGAGAAATATCTCATAGGGTGACATTCCTTTATAATATCAGTTTTGCCTAAATGTTTATCTGTTACTTCTATTGTATAATTCACTTCAACCATATCTTTTTCTTTAATATGATTAGGTACACAATATCGCACAACTTTTATATCGTCATTTTCCAAAATTTTTGTTCTTTTTTCCGGGACCTGCGCAAGCACAGCGGGTTTGTGCCAAACATCAAAAATAAATTTTCCGTCTTTATTTAAATGAATCGCAGCTGTTTTAAAATAATTATTTATATCCTCATCCGAGGTTTGATAACTTGCAACATGAAATAATGAAATGACTGCATCAAATTTTCGACCGGCACGAAAAGACCTCACATCCCCCTGTACACAATCTATACCGAGAGACTTTGCCTGTTCGAGCATCGTTTTACTCAAATCAATACCGAACATCTCATAACCTTTAGAAGTTAAAAGATTTGCATGTTTTCCGGTACCGCAGCCTAGCTCAAGAACAGTTTTTACATTTCCAAGCAGTTGTGCAATATAGTTAGCTTCCGCGGCATAATCTTTATCTTTATAGAGTAAATTATAATACATTGAATATGAATCAAAAACTTTTGTCATCATCTAAAAAAGGCTCCTAACTTCTTTTACAACTCTATCCATATCAGCATCGCTTAAACCCAATCCTGATGGAATATAAAACCCTCTTTCATATAAACGAGCTGAAACCGGTCTTTTTATATCATCAGAAATACCAAGTTTTTTAAATACAGGCTGCTCATTTAACGGATAAAAGAACGGTCTGCAGCCGATACCTTTATCTGCAAGCTTTTGCATAGCTTCTTTTGCATTAAATTTTACATCGTCATTTAACACAAGCCCGAAAACCCAGTAATTATTCTCTGCGTAATCCGTTTTATGCACAGGTAATTGCGCAGGAATATCCTTCAACAATTCCTGATATCGTGCGCCCATTTCTTTTTTCTTCTGAATAGATTTTTCAAGCTTTTCAAACTGGGCATAAGCAACTGCAGCCTGAAGGTTAGACATTCTGAAATTCCAGCCTAAATCGTAATGAACGAATCTATCCTTAGAAAAACATAAGTTTTTATAATAATTGACTTTTTCAATCAAATCATCAGAAGACGTCATAACCATACCGCCTTCACCGCAGGCAATGTGCTTATTTGCATAAAAAGAAAATGTCGAAATATCGCTCATTCCGCCGCATTTTTTATTTTTATAAGTCTGTCCGTGTGCCTGCGCAGCATCTTCGATAATTTTTAAATCGTATTTCTTAGCAAGCTCAAATAGCTTATCCATATCAGTAGGAAGTCCGTATATATGAACTACCATAATAGCACGTGTTTTCGGAGTAATCATTTCTTCAATCTTTGATACATCAATGTTCCAGGTAAGTGGATCTGCATCAACAAAAACTGGTTTAAGATTGTTATATACAAGACTTTGAGCCGTAGAAATGATAGTAAAATTCGGTACAATAACTTCATCATCGTATTCCCAACCGTATCCAGTTTTCATTGCACGAATAGCTACATCAATTGCAACAGAACCGTTAGCGACACAACTGCCATATTTTTGTCCTGTATAATTGGAAAAATCACTTTCCAACTTCTTCACAAACGGACCTTCTGAAGAAATCCAGCCTGTATCAATACATTCATTCAAGTATTTTTTCTCATTCCCATCTAAAAGCGGAGTATTTACCGGTATAAAATTTGACATCTAAGCTGCCCCTCTATGTTCAATAGTATAATAACATAAAGATAAATATTAAAATCTAACTTTATCTGCATCACCTAAATATGGACCTTGCTTGATTTCCACCATTTCGACAGCCTCAAGACACTTAAAACCATGACCGCCGAACGCCAGAAGGATTATATCCCCGGCATGCAAAGTACTGCTTTCAAGATAGTTTTTCTCATCATCATAAAAATCAACCTGCAGAGTACCTTTACGAATTACAAGGACTTCTTTTGTATAGTGAACTTCTCGTTTTACAATATTATGAAAATGCCGCTGAATCACTTTACCCTTAGGATGCTTCATAAAAGCAATCTGCTGCGAAAAATCATCCGGCGTAAAAAATTCAACCCCATCCTTTGAATAATCACTTCTGATTATTATTGCATATATCTGACCGTTGTGGATTATCTTTTCTAGCAAAATATACCTCTTAGTAAAGTATAATACAAAAACAATTGAAATAAAATACTTTCGGTCAGAAATACCAAAGAAGTCTCTATGACAAGTTGGAATAACGTTTGAATATGCCGCGAGCTTAAACACCATAGTTATACATCCCAGCATATATATGATCCATATTTACTAGGTTTGTGATATATTTGATCAATTGAGCCAATCCTGCCTCATAACAGTCTCACGCAATTTCCTTGATACGGTTAATCTTAAATCATATTTGAATCGGCTAAAATAGTAATGCGCATACGCTTCAGCACGACGTATTTTAAATTCTTTACTTTTTCTATAAAATCTAAGTAACGCATAAAACCAACGTTCAGATGATTTATGTAAATATATCAATGAGTTCTATAAAAGTTTATTAGAAGTAGGGTTTTCTGCCCAATAATAGGTATAAGAATCACAATTACCCTGATTTGCTAGGCGTTTATTTAGATAAGCCTGTGTCATTCGTGAAGGAGGAATCATATGTTCTATAACAGAATTTCCTACATATGCAAACTTATATCCCAAGTTCTTTATTTTTATATTAAGGCCGGTTTCACCATCACCTATCCATTCACCAGCCGTGTTTTCAGGATTAAAACCACCGCTTAGAAAAAATACATTTTTGCGCAACATCTGATGGCAACTAAAAACGCCTATGTCATCTTCTGATATAATAGTTTCATTGCCTAAATCATTCAAACTAAGCCAACCATTCATTAAATTTTCTTTTACCCAAACAGGAGGTTCTATCTCCCATTTTGGAGTAAATAAACACAACATCTTCATCTATATATTTAATATTTTTGCCGGAAATATCCGGTTCAGCTCCTATATACCAATCTTCAATGTTTATACTAAATTCACAATTTTCTCTCTTTTGAAGCGATGATTTGACAAATTTAAACGCTTCATCGACAACGCCACCATACATACAGCGTTCGTTTTGACCAGAAGAACCACGCACAAGTGGACAAATAATACCATGCGGAACAGTCTCAACGCTCAAATCATCAAGTTTATGAATAGGCTTTTTGCTCAATTTGTCAAATTTATTAATCATTTTTTCAGCGCAATAATACATATTCATACAGAATCGCCTTTCTTTGAAGAAGAATAAACACCCACCAAAAATATAATATGCATCAAAATACTTATTTTGGTGTATTAATCTACAGAGCTTTGTAATAGCTGAATTTCATTATTAAAATTAAAGACCTTGTGGGCTTTAAATATTGCTTTTAGTGGTTCTTTTTGGTAAACTATTCTTGTTAAATTTGTACAATACACCAAAATAAGTATTTTGATGCATTTATTGAAAGGGGTAAAAATGACATTTGTAAACAACAACGCACCTGAAGCTCTTGTTGAACTTTGTAAAAAATGGGATGAGGAAAATAAAATATTTTATCTTGGTCCAGAAAATATATTTTTATACAACAATGCCCCTGTAAACTATTATGGTGCAGATAATGTATCAAGAGAATGCGGAGAATGGAATATACATTCGGAAAACTGTTTAACTCCACCATATCAGTTTTTAAGAAAAGAAGAAATTGAAGAAATTGCAGAAGCATTTGCTCAAAATACACACCCGCAAAACGCAACACTTTTTCTCGGGAATAAATGCTGTAGCCGATGTTTTATGTGCTGGTATCATGGAGAAGATACCAGTTACTACAACGAATATTTAAAAGACGAGCAGGTGCAAGTAGATTTTAATACGGCAAAAGAATGGATAGATAAACTATGTGAAGCCGGAATTGAAAATATAAGTATTGCATCAAACGGCGAGACTCTAATGCTCCCATATTGGGAAGAGTTAATGAGATATACTGCGAAAAAAGGGCTAACACAATATTTTATTACTAATGGAATGTTTTTTACGGAAGAGGTTGCTAAAAAGTTAAAAGAAATTGGTAATATAACATGCGCAGAAGTAAGCATACATGGAACTGATTTTGAAACATGGAGTAAAGTTACAAGAATTAAAAATAAAAAACTATTTGAAAATGTTATTAATACACCACTTTTAATGAAAAAATATGTTACAGATAATGTTTACATTGCTTTTGTTAAAACAGAAAGAAACATTCACAATTTTAAAGAATTTTTGGACTTTTGGGTACCGAAAGGGTTTCACATAACATCAAAATATAAACTAACAGATAATGATATACCTGGAAATAACTATTACAAGCAATTTAATGAGCCTTGCGGATTATGTGCAAATTTATATGGCAATTTATATGTGATGCCTTCAGGAAAAGTTATTCCTTGTGGAGGTTATTATTTTTGCGGGAATATTAATCCGGATTTTTATAAGAATCTACCAAATATTAAAGATTTAACTCCAGAAAATCTCAAAAATTTTAATAAAAGAAAAATTTCTAATACACAAAGATTAGTTTGCTCTGAATGTTTTAATTATTACAGAAGGAATATATCAATTACAAAAACTGTGTATGGTTACCCCGCTACATGCGATGGCGTATCTGATAGAATAGCACTCAATCTCAAGAAAAAGAAAACAATTAAACAACGAATTAAAAATGAATATAATAGTGCTAAAAAGAAATTAACAAGATTACTTAAATAAACAATTAAGTGATAAAGGAGTCCCTCTCAATATATCGCAGAGGGATTTTTTACCGAGTAATTGACTATAATATTTTGGATGCAAGCCGTTTCCAGGTCTTATTGCTCGAATATTTTCTTCTGTAAAAATTTCACCTTTCTTTATATCTTTTACTGCATATAGTGAACGCGCAAAGGTTCGATTTTTTATGTTATAAGAATAATTAACAGCTCCCAAGGCTTTTTCTGCTGTTCTGACAGCTTTTACCATAGAAGAAAACTCTTCCGGATTAAGAGAAAAGCCACAATCGGCACCGCCTAAGGATCTATCCAGCGTAAAATGTTTTTCAATAACGGTAGCACCAAGCGCCACCGCACAAATAGGCGGTTCTATATTCATTGAATGATCAGATAAACCGACATTTACCCCAAGCTTGCCAAATCGATCAATCATATCTTTTATTGTAATTAAATTCATATCTTCAATTCGTGCAGGATATGCTGAGGTACACTTTAAAATTGTTAAATCTCTGTTTCCAGCAGAAAAACAAACGTCAATGGCAGCCTGAATTTCTTCTAAATCAGAAACGCCTACCGAAATAATCATAGGTTTATTTTTTGAAGCAGCATATTTAATTAACTCATAATCCATAGCTTCAAAACTTGCTATTTTATATCGAGGAACATTTATTGATTCCAGAAAATCAACCGCAGTTTTATCAAAAGGGGTTGAGAAAAACTCTATACCAACTTCATCTGCATATTGTTTAAGTTCACCCTGCCACTCCCAAGGGGTATACGCTTCTTTATATAAATCATAAAGATATTTACCATCCCAAAGAGTACCGCCATTAATTTTAAAATTATCATTTTTACAATCAATAGTCATAGTATCGGCTGTATACGTCTGGACTTTTACAGCATCCGCACCACAATCTTTTGCTTTCTTTATAATTTTTTTAGCTAACTCTTTATCTCCGCAATGATTTGCAGACATTTCCGCAATTATATACGTATGCATAAAATACCTCTCTTATTGAGAATAACATAAAATATCTAAATAATCTGCCTTATTAACTTAAAATTTTCACTAAAATCCAAAGTTTACTCATTTATACAAAATAAATTCATCATACATTCTATAAAACTCGACAGGTTTTGCTTCTTCCTCGTATTTATCAATTTCTTCATCACAAAAATCTTGAATGCTCCAAATTAAATCCTTAAAATTCAGTTTATGTCTAAATAAGACTGTACTAGAAAAACGAGGATTGATTTCAAATATATAAATGCCACTATCATTCATTCTCAGTTGAACATTTATACTTCCATACAATTCTAAATTTTCAGCAACTTTTACTAATAAAGTCTCTATCCTAGCATCATGTATCAGTGCTCCATGCCCTGTAATACCTCCTTGTAATTCACGTTTAAATATTATAGTTCTTATACCCTTATCTCTGCCTCTATACACACCACACGTATACTCATCACCTGAAATATATTGTTGAGCAATGTAACCAGGAAACTTTGCTGAATAAAAATTAAAATCCTCTTCATTTTCTGCAATAAATGTTGCTTTATTACCACAACCGATTGGATTTTTAATTATACAAGGATACGAATATGGCTTTTTACCAGACTTAATTTTAATTGTCCTAGGATAAGAAAGTCTATTATTTTTTAAGAATTGAATAGTTGCATATTTATCAAATCCAATTTCAGTAGCCTTCTGTGAAGCCATTAAAATTTGAGCATTTAATATATTCCTAATTCGGTTTTTACTAAAATAACGTAATTCAGCTTCTGAAAGAGGAATTATCAAATCAAGACTATATTTCTTCACTAAATTTTCTAATGCTGTCAAATAACTATCTTCTGACGCTTTAGGCAAAATTTCAAAAATTTTGCATATATGTGCGCCTGGATTATTAGAAGAGATATCACTACAAATCAAATTATTGATAAAATTTTGTTCCCGTAAGATTTTATATACAGAAAAACCAATATCTCCACCTATTGCTGTCAATAATATATTTAAACTTTTCATTATATTAACCGTCCTTTTATATAAGATTCAAAAATATCGTAAGCCACTTCGTCCGGGGATTTTAATTTACAGTTGCTTTTAAGTTGTTTAAAATAGCTTAAATCTTTAAAATTTGATTTTCTAATAATTGCCTGCATATTTGTATCCATAACACCTGGATCAATATGTATAATATTAATATTATTTTCTAAATCTAATACATTCAAAAACATTTTTAAACCTGCTTTAGTTGAACAATATAAACTCCAATTATCAATAACCTTATTGTCTGCACCAGTAGAAATATTAATAACCGTCAATAACCTAGGGCGTGATTTCATAATCTGGTTTATTATTAATGCAGGCGCGATGAAATTCAAATCTATGACATTTATAATGTCTTCAGCGGGAATATTGGCAATTTTCTCAATAGGATTTATTTTAGAAGCATTATTTATAAATAAAACATTATCTTCAAAATGGATATCACTTAAAGCATTTATTGTTTCACTACTATCAGACAAATCAACTTTAATCAAATGTAAATTTTCCACATTACTTTCATCTGAATACTGTTCAGGAAGAAATCTTCTTGATAAAGCCACTAAATTAACATTTTGAGTTTTTAATATATTATATAAAGCCAATCCCAACCCTTGAGAAGTTCCTGTTAATATTACTTGCATATTATCCCTTTCAAAAAATTAGCATCATTATAAAAATCCGATAAAAGAATTTTACTATTTTTTCTTGTTTCAATAGTAATATTTTTGTCGTCATCAATTATATTTAATATTCTTGTAAAATCAAAATTTCCATCTCCAAAGTGTAAATGTCTATCTGTAATACTACTAGAATCATTATCTGAAAAATGATAACACTCGGGATTGAATTTATCATTATATTCTTTTATATATGAATAGATATCTTTATTAAGATAGTTGGCTGTACATATCGCATGCCCTATATCTAGACAAAAACCACAATTTACTTTCTTTATTATTTTATCAATTTCTTCAATAGTAGCACCTCTACATATTTTGTTACCTATTGGGGATATATAAGGTTTATTTTCAATTAAAAGTTTAGTTTTAAAATTTTTCTTAATTAAATTTAACTGCCTGATTGTTTCCTCAATATAGCCTTCAATGCCGCCATGAATGACAACATATATTGCACTTAAACTTTCAGCATATTTCTGTACTTGTTTATATATTTCTAAATTATATTTTTCATTTTCCTTACTTGCCAAATTTACCTGATGAATAATATAGGGGGCATGCAATGAGAAAGGAATCCCTAAGCTTTTCCATCTAGCAATTTTATCAAGCGTATCTGGTACAATATAAAGTTCTATATAATCAAATACACCAGCATTATATAAACGTTTTGCCTCATCATAATAATAATCTGTATTTATTGACCATAGTTTTAACCCAATTTTATGCATTGCTTAACGCCTTATGTTTTAAATTATTAATAGAAAAAAGCATATATAATTGACCTATCCGCTCAATACATATGCTTACTATATATTTAAACAGATAAAATACAATATTTGTGGCCTTAACTAAGATTGCCCCCCCCCCCCCGATATCCTTAGTATATACTTTTTATTTCTATACACAAAGTATGCAGGGTATCTTTCGTTATCTACAACTCGCAAAAGATTAAACTGTTCTTTTATCGTTTTATTTATATCCAATTCGCTATCTTTCGGAGTTCGTCTCAAATAAAAACTTTCTTCACCAATTTGTGGGACAGGTTCAAAATTTTCATAGCTGTTTACAAACTTAAGACACAATTCTATAGTTTTATATCCCAACAAAGCTTGCCACTCCTCAATTAATTCATCTCCTTTTAACTTGATTGAATCTTTAAAGTAAATATCTCCTGCATCACACTTTTCGGAAGCCTCAAATAAAGTTATTGGAATGTCATTCTTTCCTTCTAATATCTGCCATGTCATAGGAGACCAACCTTTGCCTTTGGGTAAATCGCTCTCATGAACAACAATATTATGTTTATTTTTTGCAAGAAACTCTTTTGTTACAATATTAAAACAACTCAAGAAAAAGGCAATATCACCTTCCGGCAACTCTTCCGGTTTCGAAACGCATAATACATTATGTCCAAGTGCTTCCAGCGCATTTTTTAAGAATACATTATATTTATTCATCCAACTTGTTTTGTCAGTTAATATAGAAATCAGATACTTTTCAGACATAACATATCCTCAACAAAATCATTTAAATTTGATTGACTATCTTTAACAGTTTCAAAAGTTATTATAGCATCATCAGGCAACATTTGCAAAATTTTATTTAGCTCCAACTCCCCCTGTCCAAGATGCGGATGAGAATCATATTCTGATTTTATATCAGAAATATCAGTTAAATGAAACATCTTTGGCTCTAATTTCATAAAATCTTTAATGTAATCAAAATAATCAACATTTAAACTATTGGCCGCGCAAATTGCATGACCGAAATCCAAACAAAAACCGCATCCGGAAAACTCCATAACTGTTTTTATTTCTTCAACATTATATCCTCTGCAGAATTCACCGCCCATCTTATTTGGTAATGCTCGAAATGGTTTATTTTCAATCAAAGCGCGAGAATCTTTTAAGTCAGCTAATTGTTTAGCTGTTTCATTTATATCCCCGTCAATTCCGCCATGTATAACTATATATGGAACATTTAAACCATCTGCAAATTGTTGCACTTCCATAAATATTTTTTTATTACTTTGTTTCTTTTCCGCTTTTGCAAGATTAAACCCGTGTGCAAAATGCGGACAATGAATTATAAAAGGGATATTAAGCTTTTGCCAGGTGCTGAGGGTGTCTAAAGAATCAGGAACAACATATAATTCAATATAGTCAAAAATATTATTATCATAAAGCTTCTTAGCATCTTCATAATAACAATCAGTATTTATTGACCAAAGTTTTAATCCTCGTTTATTCATTATTTAAAACCCTATATTTCAATTCAGCCATTTTCCAGTCATCCAGAGTATCTATATCCTGAATCTGGAGTTCATTCATCGTATAAAATGTTGTTTTAGACGGAACTAATGTCTTATTCTCTAGAAAACTATCAACATTACCGAAATAAAACATTCCTACATCATGGTACATTGGCTCTAAATCCTGAGATCTCGCCTGAGAAAATTCCGGTTCTCTATATTCTATATATTCATCTGAATTAATTTTTAAAGCCCTTTGTATTGGATAAGAAAATCTTACAACCGGCATAAGAGCTTCAGCACCGGAAGCAACGAACTTAGTATAGGCATCCTTTAATATAGTCCCAGTTAAAAACGGTACACAAGGATAAATACAACAAAAATTTTCAAATTCAATATTACGTTTTTTATATTCTGCTAAAACTTCTAATATCACATCTTTAGTTAATGCCATATCGTCTGAATTCTTTTTAGAGCGAAGAAAAGGTACACTCGCTCCATATTTTTGCGCAATAGAAGATATTTCCTCATCATCAGTCGAAACCATTACTTCTTCAAAAATATCAGAATCTAAAGCAGCTTGAATTGCATATGCAATCATTGGTTTCCCTGAAAATATTTTTATATTTTTACGTGGGATTCTTTTACTTCCTCCGCGCGCTGTTATTATAGCTATATTGTTCATTATAATATTCTCTTTATTCTACTTACAATATCTTCTAAATCTTCATTTGTTAAATCCGGATATAAAGGAAGTGAGATACAATGTTCATAGTACTTTTCTGCATTCGGATAGTCTCCCCATTTATATCCTAACTTTTGATAATAAGGCTGCGTATGCACCGGGATATAATGAACCTGCAAATTTAGCCCAATTTCTTTTGCCTTATCATAAAAGCTTTTTCTATCTTCTACCAATATTGGATATAAATGAAAACATGCATTTGAATATTCTTTTTCTACAAGATGCGGCAATCTCAAATTTCTATTATAATAATCTACAATTTCACGTCTGCGTTTTTTAAATTGTTCCAAACGCTTAATTTGAGAACAGCCTAAAGCTGCTTGGATATCTGTCATTCGGTAGTTTAAACCTAATTCAACCATGTCATATTTCCAATCTTGAGTATGATGCATTCCATGAGATCTAAAAGCTAAGAGTTTTTTGTATAAAACCTCATTATTAGTAGTAACAGCACCACCTTCACCAGTCGTAATTGTTTTGACAGGATGAAACGAAAATACCGTCATATCGGAATACTTACAACTGCCAACTTTTGTATCTTTATAATCAGAGCCAATTGCATGAGCCGCATCTTCAATTATATAGACCTTTCTGTCAACAGGAAGTAATTTCTGTATTGCCTCCATATTACAACTTTGTCCTGCAAAATGAACAGGAACAATGACTTTTGTTTTAGGGGTTAGCTGCTTCTTGATTTCCACAGGATCAATATTAGCAGTTTCAGGTTCTACATCAGTAAACACAACATTTGCACCACAGTATCTTGCACAATTCGCACTCGCCAAAAATGTCATTGGAGATGTAATCACATCATCATCCCCTCCTATACCAGCTGCCAGCATAGCAATATGCAGGCCTGATGTTGCTGAATTAACAGCTACGCAATATTTTGCACCAGTATATTCACAGATTGCTTTTTCAAATTCTTTAACTTTTGGTCCGCAGGTTAAATATGGAGATTGCAAAACGTCTATAACACTTTTAATATCATCTTCTGTAATACTTTGTTTTCCGTAATTATATACTTTCATACCCTAAATCTCGCTTATAAGTTTTTTCATTTCCTCTGTGGTAAGCCATCTGTCGTTATTACCGGAATTGTATTCAAAATCATCCGAGACCCTTTTAGCATTCGGATATTTATGCTGGATATTATCCATATCAATTTGCGGTAATATTATATAAAAATCCTCATACTCTATGGTATTCGGTGCGTCAGCAGATGTTATCATCTGTTCATGGATTTTTTCTCCCGGACGGATTCCAACCTCAACTATCTTTTTATCAGGAGCTATAGCTTTTGCCAAATCAGTCATACGCATGGACGGTATTTTTTTTACATATAATTCTCCACCTTGCATATGTTCTATTGCCTCCAATACCATTTCAACAGCCTGCTCCAATTTCAACCAGAAGCGTGTCATTCTCATATCTGTAATAGGAAGTTCCGTTGCGCCTTCTGCTACCAGTTTTTTGAAAAATGGAATCACTGAACCGCGGGAACCTGCAACATTACCGTATCTTACAACGGCAAAACGAGTATCTTTAAATCCGCAATATGCATTTCCTGCAATAAACAATTTATCTGAACATAATTTAGTTGCACCATAGAGATTTATAGGAGCACATGCCTTATCTGTTGACAAGGCAACAACTTTTTTAACACCGCGATCAATAGAGGCTTCAATAATATTTTGTGCACCGAGCACGTTAGTTTTAACTGCTTCAAACGGATTATACTCACACGCCGGAACCTGTTTCAAAGCTGCGGCATGCACAACGATATCAACATTTTCAAAAGCTCTCATTAAACGTTCTTTATCTCTTACATCACCTATAAAAAACCTCAATTTTTCTTCATGGGGTTTGAATTCAGGCATATTCTGCATGACAAACTGTTTATATTCATCACGGGAAAATACAATCACCTTTTTAACATTAGGATATTTCTCAAAAACAGTTTTAATAAACTTTTTTCCAAAACTTCCCGTACCGCCGGTAACCAAAATAGTTTTACCATTTAACATCTTAACTTAGAGCCTTTCCACTGGTTTGCATGAATATGCAAACCAGATTTATTCATGAATAAATCGCTTTTATAAATTGAATATACCAAAAACAAAAAATAAAATAAAGGATATAACAAAAATGCCGCGTCTCGGAATCGAACCAAGGACACAGGGATTTTCAGTCCCTTGCTCTACCAACTGAGCTAACGCGGCATTTCTATTTTCAATCTATTGGAGTTGGTAGAGCAAGCTCTACTTATTATTAACTCCGTTTCGCTTCGCTCCACTGGGGGAGCTAACGCGGCATTTCTATTTTCAATCTATTGGAGTTGGTAGAGCAAGCTCTACTTATTACTAACTCCGTTTCGCTTTGCTCCACCGGGGAGCCATCACGATATTTCTATTTTTATCTATCACATGCACCTTACGGGCACGGTTTTTATTATACTTGCTAAAGATTTCAAGTCAAGAACTTTTATTGGGGACCGAGATATAAGGTTACGTTACGCCCCTCTAATTGGGGCTTTTTCTCAACTACCAGCGGCTCATCTTTCAAATCTTCTATAAATCTATTTGCAAGGTCAAACGCTAGATTTGAATGCTGCATTTCGCGTCCGCGCATCATTATCACAACTTTTACTTTATTTCCTTGCGCAATAAATTTCTGAATACTTTTAATTCTTACAAGATAGTCATGGGTATCTATTTTATAACGGATTTTTACTTCTTTAACATCTACCGTATGCTGTTTTTTCTTTGCTTCTTTGGCTTTTTTTTCAAGCTCGTATTTATATTTCCCGTAATTCAAAATCTTTGCAACCGGGGGTTCCTGATTAGGGCTGATTAAAACAAGGTCTAAATCTGCATCATAAGCCATTTTTAAAGCCTTTGAGGTTTCTACAATACCCTTATTCTCTCCGTTTTCATCTATCAAGCGTACTTCTTTTGAACGAATGCGCTCGTTCATAATGGTCTTGTCTTTATCCTTTTGTCTGTTATCTATAGCTATTGTCGTGTCTCCTTTTCTATTTTCCAGAATATATCTTAACACAAGCACATAAAATGCGCCAGTAGTCGTATAAAAAATTATGTAACAAAATATTAAGTTAAATTTTTATACCTCAAATGCACGTCTTTAAAGGATTTTAGAATATTTAGCAAAAATCCGATTAAAGTTTTAGGATATATATCCGATATACTATTTGTAAGACGGAAAAAACTGAATAGGAGTATTATTTATGATTACAAAAACCCCAGAATGCGAAATTCAAAGCGACATCTGCATGCAAGATTTATCTTTAGTTTCAATGGAAGTTCCGATTCAAGAAATGTTTGATGAATTTTTGGTATTCATCTCAAAAACAGATTTTGAATAGAGAGTAGCAGAAATTTTTCCAGACACACTATTTTAAGAGCCGCCAATAGCGGCTCTTTTGTCAGTTCACCATATTTCGGACACGCTGTCTCAGCTTCTTTTCCGGTATTAAATTTGAAATAAGGCGAAAGAACTTTCTTTTTACCAGTTTTAAACAGGATTTAAAAACTTCCGACCTGTTAAATGAAGGATTAACTCCGATGAAATGGGGATGACGCAAAGGAAATTCCATTTTATGAGCATTCAATGAAGCTTTTGAATCAGCTTCATGCGCCGCATTTTCGCTATCAAAACCGATATTTTCAATCATCCCGACAGTCGGACTTATACATAATGCATTTTGACAGTATATATTATAACACCATATCCAAGCCCATGATGTTTGATCATGTGAAGCATGAAGCGAGAAATTATGATTAAGATTTACTCTATCAAAAACATTAACAACATACCGTTCTATGGCTTTTTCTTCTTCAAATAGAGCAAAATCTGACATATCTATATCGAAATACTTCCAGGCTCTGCGCCACGATGCCCAGCCCCAGACCCCAAAATGTTTTGTAAAATCATAACTATATTTGGCATTTGGAGAATAACCTCCATAGCCACCTATTGACATTATTCTTGTGTCATCTTTGAATCTATTAAGCAGTTCTTCACAATACGGGAAAAAGGATAAATCAGGATAGCAGTCATCTTCCAGAATAATCCCCATTTCTTCATTTTCAAAAAACCATGTTATTGCCTCAGCGACAGCGACTTTACAGCCTAAATTTTTATCCCTCTTTAAATATTTAACATCACAGTCCCAATCTACTTTTATAACTTCAAGAGTCTTTTTAATAAGTTCTTCATCTTTTTCATTTCTGGGACCGTCTAGAGCAACATATAACCGTTTTGGCTGAGCTTTCCTTATTTGAGAAAAGACTTTTGCTGCTAATTCAGGTCTTACCCATACCAGAAATAATACTGGTATATCGCCGGAAAAGGCTGTCCTTTCCCCAGAATCCCGTGCTATATCTACGTTTTGCATATTTAACCTCCAAACACTATTTTCTTAAAGTAAATTATAACACAAAAATATTGGACTTATATCGCAGTTTACATCAGATGCACAAATTTATTTCAGCATCTCTATGTTGTTAGACCCAGAAACAAGCTCAGGGTGACATGTTTGCTTTTTTAGTGTAAACTGCTATATAAATCCCCATAAATATCATCTTGAAATTTTAAAAATTTAGGTTATAATTATAATACAGATATACACAATGCACGGAAAGGTGGTGAAATATAAATGGCAGAAGTTAAAGTTGGCGAAAACGAATCTATTGAAAGCGCTTTAAGACGTTTTAAGAAAAAGATTCAAAAAGCCGGTATCCTTTCCGAAGTTAAAAAACGCGAAAGATACGAAAAACCTAGCGTAAAAAGAAAACGTAAGTCTGAAGCTGCTCGTAAGAGAAAAGTTTAGGATTATAAAGAATAAAAAAGACCTGATGAAAGTCAGGTCTTTTTTATTGCAAAAGACAGTGCAATATTCGCCATTGCCTCTTTCGGGAGAGGGAGGGGACGTCATTGCGAGCACTTTGTTGAACAAAGTACTATTCACAACTCACTTTATTGCAGCGAACATTTAATCTAGTGTCGCAGCTTTCCGCCAGCTTCTTGTTCAACATACAATCTTCGTACATTTATTTCGTTTCAATAAAGTTTGTATTAGGAATGTATTCGCTTTGAGCCTCAAAATCTATCTTATTAATAATAGTAGCGCGTTTTTTGCGGAAAAGCATATCTACAAAGGCTTCCAGTCTTGTGATAAAGCCGGCTTCTCCTGTTTGCTCATCAACAGTCAGGTGTAGAACAGGTTTACCGAACTGTTTTGCTTTTCTGGTAATTCTTTCAACCATCAGTGAATCCGGGCCGCAGCCAAAGGCATTAAGAGCAATTATACCGTCGATTTTATTATCTTTCAGGTAATGACCTGCAGTACCGGTCATTTCAAATTCGTTTGCCCAGTAGAGTTTTTCGCCGAGAGCGTTTATCCCTTCCATCATCTGCTCTGTTGAAAGCTGAAGGGAGGTATGAACTTTTACATCCATACTTTCAAGTTTATCAATAATTTTCATGGAAGCACGGTCATCATAGATGTTATAACCATGCGCAACAAGAGCAATTGATATCGGATATTCTTTTGTATCATTTTCAATGAACACTTTACCCTGAAGCGCATAATTCATAGCTTTTTTATAACTCATGCCTGATTTTGACATGATATGGAAGTTATTATAAGTTCTCCAGCCGGCTTTTGAGGCTTCTTTAATCTGTTTTTCGTCAGTAATACCAAAAGGAGCCACAGCCTCTTTCAGAAACTCATAAAGACCTTGATTTTTTTCTGATTTATCAAGAGTAGCTTCTACAAGCGTAAAATCTTTTTTTACGACATTTCTGATTAAATCAGGCAGTCCGCGGATTTTAGAACAATTGTAGATTTTATAATCTACAGATTGAATAGACGGGACAAAAATCTTATCAATTCCTTTATCTATAAGGTTAAGAACATGTCCGACATAAATTTTGATAGGGAGGCAGGTTTCGGTAACGACAAGAGAAGAGCCGGCGGAAAGAGTCTGCTTAGTGGTCACATCCGACAGAACGATTTTAATTCCGAGCGCCGTAAAGAATCCGTAATAAAACGGATAATTGTGATAAAAAGACATTGCACGCGGAATACCTATTACCTTGTCGTTATTTTGAGTCATTTTAGAGAATCTCCCCTTTTGTATTTACTACTTATATAATACTTCAAACTTAAAATAAAGGGAAGTGAAAAGACATAAAACTTAATATACAATTATAGGAAAAATAAAACAGCCTATGTGTATTTATTTTCTCAACACGCTCCCGCACCTGCTCCCCTCTCGTTTCAAAAACAAACACACATAGGCGTAATATTTTATTATTAATAATACTATTTGTTTAATTTTATGTTACTTTATAAAATATGGAAAAGATGAAAAAGAAGGCGGTTGTTGCACTGAGCGGCGGGGTTGACAGTTCCGTCACAGCACTCCTGCTACAAAAACAAGGATATGAAGTTGAAGGGATCACTGGCAGAATGACAAATTCCGAGGCGTCTGATATTGTCTGCGAAAATGCCGGAAATGTTGCGGAGAAACTCGGAATTAAACATCATATTCTTGATATGAGCGAAAATTTTCAAAAGAAAGTAATAGATTACTTTGAAAATTCTTACGAAAACGGAGAGACTCCGAACCCCTGTATAGTGTGCAACGAATTTTTCAAATGGGGCGGGATTTTCGATTACGCGATAAATACCTGCGGTGCTGATATTTATGCAACCGGTCATTACGCTGAAATAAAATATACTGATGGCTTCTATAAACTTTATCCGGCAAAAGATGAGAATAAAGACCAGCTTTACTTTCTATACAGGCTCGGTCAAAAAGAACTTTCGAAAACAGTCTTTCCACTGAGCCGCTACAGTAAAGATGAAGTCCGCCAAATGGCTGTTGACTATAACCTTCCGCCAAAATCTTCAAAAGAAAGTCAGGATATTTGTTTTATCCAAAAGCCGATGACAACAAAAAAATACCTGACTGAAAAATTCGGACTGCGAAAGGGAGATTTTATAGATATTAATACAGGTAAAAAACTCGGTGAACATGAAGGCAGCTACCTTTATACAATAGGTCAGCGCAAAGGTATAGGGATTGCGGCGCCTTATCCTCTGTATGTAATAAAGATTGATGCTGAAAAAAATATTGTATATCTCGGGAAAAATGAAGATAATTTCAAAACCTCCCTCACTGTGCGCGATTTAAAGCTATCCTATCCGCCTGAAAAAGAAGATTTCGACGCAATGGTAAAAATCCGCTACAACATGAAAGCGCAAAAAGCAAAAGTGACACTTTCCGGCAGCGAAGCCGAAATAAAATTTTATGAACCTGTAAGTTCCGTCACATCTGGTCAGGCCGGAGTGTTTTACGATATCAATGACGGACACCTGATAGGCGGAGGAAGAGTAAGATAGCAAAAAATTTTATTCAGGAACATTATATCTAAACGTCATGATTATTACCCCGATAAATTATCAAAGAAAGATTGAGCCTATGAGTGTGCAAAGACGCACGCCAGTAAGTTTTTGTGCGCTAAAATCTGATACGTTCAGCCCCTCTCAAGACTATGAAACCAACAGAAAAGCCCGTGACAAATTCTATGAAATTACTGATTTGAACAAATATTACTCAAAATTCGATAGAGATAACATAGACAGAATCTACCGCCTTGATATCTGGAAAGAGAATTTAAAAAGGAATTATTACGATAAAAATCCTGTACTTGCGCTTCAAATATTTGAAAGCATAACCTCGGCGCTGTCATTGGATAACCATGAGCAACCGCCGATTTTCAACGGAAAAGTATTAAATACAACCATAGAATTTTTAAAAGGTACTGAAAATTTTCAATCCGCATTCAAAAAAACATATGAAAATACGCTCAGGCATTATATTATAAGCGGAGAATGCGAAGCCGGCAAAACTGACACGACCTGGGTTAAAATACCTTCCAAACAAACCGCCCCTGAAAATTTTCATGAAAACCTTGAAAAATTAAAAATCCTCTCAAGCCGCAAGTGGTGCACCAAAGCAACGCACTCACAAGCCTATCTGGAACAGGGCGATTTTTATATATATTACAGCAATGGAGAACCTAAACTTTTTATCCATGCCGCGAATAAAGAGATTAAAACCATACAAAGCGGCGGAAATAGCGGAATTATATCCTACAAATATGCTGACATTATAGAAGAATTCATTAAATCGGAACACCTTACTGCAGGCAGAAATGAATTAATAAAACTTCAAAAGGCAAAAGATACAAAAACAAAATTTCTCATATTAAAAGAAACTCTTTCTACCGCAATAAAAGAGAACAATCAGGTTGAAATATTTAAAGCAGCCGGAATAGAGACAAAAAGAAACTCAGATGGAACATTAACAATTTCACACTACGGTCAGCCCGATGAAGGATTTACATATAAAGATTTAGGAATTGACGAAAACAGGTTGCTAAAAAATGTCACGGAAATAGAAGGGAATGCTGATTTTATCCGCTCAAATGCCACAATAGCGAATGACTTAAAGAAAATAGGACAGGATGCAAGCTTTATGTATTCAAAAATCAAATCGCTCAACAATCTTGAATACATAGGGCGTCTTGCGAACTTTTTAAATATGCCGAATTTGACAGTACTGCCGAATCTGCAATACGTTGGGGAAAAACTTGCAATTTCCCGCTCCATAAATATTCCAAAGCTTATAAAAGGGATTGTGCTTTACTTTTAATTTTCAGGGGACTAACATGGAGGATATATAGGGAGAGGTAAATATGTATAATCCGAAATCTAAGAAAGCTGAAGAATTTATATCGCATGAAGAAGTTTTAGAGTCATTAAGTTACGCTGAGAAAAATAAGCACAATAAGGAACTTATAGATTCAATTTTAGAAAAAGCAAGAACCAGACAGGGACTATCACACAGAGAAGCGGCAGTGCTTCTGGACTGTGATATTTCGGAAAAGAATGAAGAAATCTTCAAGCTTGCAAACGAAATCAAACAGGATTATTACGGGAACAGAATCGTTTTGTTTGCCCCTCTTTATCTTTCAAACTACTGCGTAAACGGCTGTGTTTACTGTCCTTATCACAAACAGAATTCAACAATACCGCGCCGAAAACTTTCTCAAGAAGAAATCAAAAACGAAGTAATAGCGCTTCAGGATATGGGGCATAAAAGACTCGCAATAGAAGCAGGCGAAGACCCTGTAAATAACCCTATTGAATATATTCTGGAATCAATAAAAACAATTTACAGCGTAAAGCATAGAAATGGTTCAATCCGCAGAGTCAACGTAAACATTGCGGCAACCAGCGTGGAAAATTACAGGAAACTCCACGAAGCAGGCATAGGAACCTACGTTCTCTTTCAGGAAACTTATAATAAAGAATCTTACGAAAGACTCCACCCGACAGGCCCGAAACACAATTATGCCTACCATACGGAAGCAATGGACAGAGCAATGCAGGGCGGAATTGATGATGTAAGCCTCGGCGTATTATTCGGGCTGGAATCTTACAGATATGAATTTACGGCGCTTTTAATGCATGCAGAACACCTTGAGGCAACCTACGGAGTAGGACCGCACGCAATAAGCGTTCCGAGAATTAAAAAAGCTGACGACATCGACCCATCCGCCTTTGATAACGGGATTGACGACGATATTTTTGCCAAGATTGTTGCCTGCATTCGTATTGCAACCCCTTATACAGGCATGATTATATCAACAAGAGAATCCGAAAAATGCAGAGAAAGACTCCTTCATTTAGGGATTTCCCAGATGAGCGGCGGTTCCAAAACAAGCGTCGGAGGATACTTCAACCCGATGCCGGAAGATGAAAATTCCGCACAATTTGATATTTCTGACAGACGTCCGCTTGATGAAGTCATTAAATGGCTGATGAATCTTGGGTATCTGCCGAGCTTCTGCACAGCCTGCTACAGAAAAGGCAGAACAGGCGACAGATTTATGGAAATCTGCAAACACCAGCAGATTAAAAACTTCTGCCACCCGAACGCCATAATGACACTCAAAGAATACCTTGAAGATTATGCGTCCAAGGAAACCAGAGAAACTGGCAACAAATTAATCGCAAAAGAAGTTGAAACTTTAGACAACGCAGAAATTAAAAGAATTGTTTTAGAAGATTTGGGAAAAATTGAGCATGGAGAAAGAGACTTCCGTTTCTAAAAAGAACGGCTTTACGCTTGCCGAAACCCTTATAACAACAGGAATTATAGGGGTAATAGCAGCAATAATGTTTAATATAATAACCCCGTCAATAAAAGACTCAACCGCAACCAGCCGGCTGAAAAAGACGTATTCATCGCTTCAGCAGGCATTATTACAGGCTGTAGCGGAAAACGGCGAAGTCGAAAACTGGGGAATATCTATGGAACCGGGGCTTGGCGGCGAAAAAATTCTTTTAAAAAATATCGGGAAACATCTGAATACCGTAAAAATATGCGAAAACGGTTCTGGCTGCTACCCTAACAGAACCTACAAAAACATTGACGGTTCTTCCTACGTCAACTGGAATATTCTACCTGATCGTTCGGCAGCGATTCTTTCTGACGGGACTATGATAATGTTTAACACTTCATCGGCAAGCAAAGTGAGCGACTTCGGACAAATTTACGTTGATATCAACGGAGCAAAACCTCCTAATCAGATAGGAGTCGATTTCTTTTACTTTTATATTTTTAAAAACAGCCTTATACCATCCGGCGCACCTGCGAAATTCGGAAACGATTTTTTTGTAAAAAACTGTATGAAAAATGCAGGATTTGCCTGTGCCGCATGGGTTATCTATAACGAAAACCTTGATTATCAGTATTGCTCGGATTTAAGCTGGGAAAAGAAACACCGGTGCAAATATTCTCAAAAATTCTTCAAACACACAGCTGCTTTATAATAAAATCAGTCAACCAAGGGAAACGGTAAAGTTTTAAGTTATCCATTTTTAAAGCTTTGCCGTCACAAGTAGCAACCGTAAGTGACGCCTTATCTTTTGCAATAATCTGTCCTGTTTTACCGGTGCCATCGACTATTTCAACGTTATACGGATTCACTATAAAAAACGAATTGCCGCACTCTAGATAAACAGGAAGCCATGGATGAAAAGCTTTTATATGCCGGACTAATTCTACTGAAGATTCTTTTTCAAAATTGAGCGTCATATCCTCGGGTTTAACGTTTTCATAGTAACTTGCCTGATTTTCATCCTGCGGAACCGGAATAACAAGACCTTCGCCGAGTTTTGTAATAACTTCAGAACATAAAAGTCTTGCCTGAAAAACAGTCTTATTTTTAAGCTCTTTTCCCGTATCGCCCGACAAAATTTCAACCTCTGACTGAGCTAAAATCGGACCGCGGTCAAATTTTTCCGTCATAAGATGAAACGTCACGCCTGATTTTTCCTCCCCATGCCAGATAGTCTGCAGATAAGGATTAGGTCCGCGGTACTTTGGTAAAAGCGACGGATGAACATTTACAGTGCCTATTACCGGAACATCGATAATCTCTTTTTTAAGTTTTTCTGACCACGTTCCGACAATTACGATATCAACATTTTCCTTAATCAAAAACCGCTTAAATTCTTCTGAATTAGCTGATTTAAAAGATAAATCACGAAATTTATGTTTTTTTATAAGGGTATATTCCGGAGAACTTTTAAAAAAATCATACAGTTTCAAAAAAAGCGGATGAAACTTTAATCTTTCATACCTGAATACACCTGCAATTTCGCAATTTGCAAGCATAACCCCTCTTATAAGATTAGAGAGCATTGAGCCTTTTCCAAGAATAACGACCTTCATTTCTTACTGTCCCTTTTATTTTTGAGGAAAAACTGTTTCATATCCTCGGATAGTTTCACATTTTGGAGCGACATGTGGTATTTTCTTAAAAGTGCAATATTTTCCTGCTCATCAAGCAAATCCCTTTCTGGAATTTTTATATCGTTTTTAACTTTTTCAAATTCACTCGGGGCATTTCTATTCATTACCTTAAAAATAATCTCATCAATATCAGAGCCGCCCATAGAGTATTGAGAAGCAATATCAGCAACAGTTGCGCCCTGCGGAAGCCGATAAAGCCAGTTAACTGTAAGAACATCGCCTTCCGAGACTCTATGCACCCCCTTCTGGTGCGGGGTGTACATAATATCAGTTTTATAAGGACTGTGCCCTAAACCTATTGCATGCCCGATTTCGTGGAGTATTGTATGATAGACCTCGCTTTCGTCCCCGTAATCTCCGTGGATATACCCGTCAGTAAGTCCGATTGCAACTTCAGCACCATATAGGCGGTTTGCCCCGTCAAAAGAGAAATAACAATGCCCGAGCGCTTTTCTTTCTACCCTCTTCCAATCCACGTTAACATTAGATTCAAGCAGAGTCTTTACAAAAGTAAAAGAGACTTTGCCTTTTGTTGCAGTCTGCCATTCTTCACAGGCACGGCGCACCATCCCTCTGTATTTATAATCCTCCCCTTGCTTTGAATAAAACTTCATTGGCGCTACATAAACTTTTAAAGGCATATAAGTCCACCTCATTAAGCGCCCGTTCTTTAACGATTGTGAAACATAAGTTTTACTCTGCATATTTTTATTGTATAATAAAAACAAGGGCGGTGCAATAAATAAAGGTATCCGACCCGTCAGATGAACGAATTAAAACGGACTACACAGACTAAGGAGGATATATAGACCATGAATATCATGCAGATTATGAAACAGGCTCAGAGTGTGCAGGCAAAACTTAAAGCCTCTCAGGAAGAACTTGCAAAAATGGAATTAACAGGAGAAGCTGCAGGCGGCGCTGTTAAAGTTACCTGCGATGGTCAGGGAAAATTCAAATCAATTAAATTAGATGCTAATGCCCTTTCAATCAGCAGCGAAACTGCAGAAGAATTGGAAGACGTAATTACTGTTGCAATCAACCAGGCAAGCGCAAAAGCCACAAAAGAAATGGAAGCTAAAATGAAGCAGGCAACAGGCGGGTTAAATATTCCGGGTCTCGGTTTCTAATGATATACCCGAAATCAATAGCTACATTAATAGAGCACTTCCAGAAATTTCCGTCTGTCGGACCAAAATCCGCACAGCGTATGGCATTTTACTTACTCAGAATGCCAATATCAGAAGTCAGAAAATTTGCTGAAAGTATTGTTGAAGCAAAAGAAAACACGCACACATGCGAAATTTGTTTTAACCTTTCTTCAACAAGTCCGTGCGAAATCTGTCAGTCGCCTAAACGAGACCGCACGACTATTTGCGTTGTTGCGGAAACAAAGGATTTAATTGCTATTGAAAAAACAAATGAATATAAAGGGCTTTATCATGTCTTGCAGGGGTTAATCTCCCCTATGGACGGTATAGGCGCGGATGACATAAGAATAAAAGAATTGCTTACACGATTAACCGATGAAAATGTAAAAGAGGTAATTCTTGCCCTCAGCCCGTCAGTTGAAGGGGAAGCCACAAGCCTTTATTTAAGCAAACTTATAAAGCCTTTCGGGATAAAAATATCAAGAATTGCCTTCGGGCTTCCTGTCGGGGCGGATTTAGAGTATGCGGATGAAATAACAATCGCCCGCGCTATTGAAGGCAGACGTGAAATTTAATGTCATTCAGAGGGCGAAGCCAGAAAGAATCCAGCTTTTATGGTGTGAAGCGTGATGTGTAAAGAGTAAAGTGACTAATTTTTGTTGAACCATTCACTACTCACTATTCACTAAAAAAAGTCTGGATTGCTTCGGCTAAAGCCTCGCAATGACATCACATCCCTGCACAACTTGATGGTGAGGAGAAGAAAAATTTTCACTCTTTAACGCCTCACTTTTCACAAATTCTCCCCTTAGCTATTGCCTGATTATTAAAAATGAGATAAACTTCATTTATGAGCGGAAATTTACTTGAAATTAAAGATTTGTACGTTGAATACAAATCAAATAAAGGGATAATCGGCGGTACAGAAATTATCCACGCCGTGAACGGGGTTAATATTGAAATAAAAAAAGGGGAGATTCTTGCTGTTGCGGGAGAATCCGGCTGCGGCAAATCAACGCTTGCAAAAGCTGTAATAAGACTTGAAGATTCTAAATCCGGCGAAATAGATTTTAACGGAGAAAATGTCTTATCTATGGATAAGAAAGCCTTAAAAAATTTCCGTAAAACAGCCCAGATGGTATTTCAAAACCCTTATTCAAGCTTAAACCCTAAGATGAAAATCGGAGAGACCCTGAAAGAACCGCTCAAAATTAATACACAATTTTCAGACAGCCAAATTTCAGAAATAATAAAAGAAAAAATAAAAAAAGTCGGATTAAGCGAGGATTGTCTCAAATTATACCCGCATGAATTCTCAGGCGGACAGCGGCAGAGGATTGCAATAGCAAGGGCGCTGGTTTTAAACCCTGAATTCATCCTTGCAGATGAACCCGTCAGCGCGCTTGATGTAAGTATTCAAGCGCAAATTATTAACCTTCTGAAAGAATTAAAAGAGGATTACAACCTTACATTTATGCTCATAACCCACGATATGAGCGTGATTAAGTATCTTGCGGACAGGGTTGCCATTATGTATTTAGGGGAAATTGTCGAAATAGGGTCAACAGAAGAAATATTCAATAACCCGAAACATCCTTACACAAAAGCCCTTTTGAGTGCAGTTCCGCAAATTACAGGCGAGACAAAAACGAGAATTATACTAAAAGGGGAACTCCCCTCACCTGCAAACCTTCCGAAAGGCTGTAAATTTAACACACGCTGTCCAAACTGTTTCGGAACCTGTGAGCACGTTCAGCCGGAAAATATCCAAATTTCAGATACTCATTTTGTAAAATGTTTTTTATATAAGTAGCAAAATTTTAGATTCACGAAATTTCATAAATTTGTTATGTACGAACTTACAAGAACAGCAAAGCTTCCCATCTCCGCAATACGCGGAAGCGGCCGGCAAAGAGAAATCTTATCCGACAAATATTTCAAAGATTTTTGCAGAAGAATATCTGTTAAATTAAATTCTGACAGCATAAGTACTGATGAAATAAAAAATGCGTTTATACAAACTATCCCCCATAAAATCGGAATTCAATTCAGAAATATCGGCAAAAAATACTGGGATTCCAATTACGCCTATGAAGGAACTACAACGAGCATGATACGCGGGAAAAATAAAAAAGTCAGCGGATACGTTGTAATGCTTCCTCTGGATGACTCAAACAAATGCTTAAAACTGGAGAATCTTAACATCCTGCTGCACGAAATGAAACATATATACAACTACATAACAAACCCCAAAATGCTGAATGCTGGCCTATATACCCCGCAAAAACTGATTGACTTTTACGACGAAAAAATTTATCCGCGCAATGAAATTAAACTGGAAAAACTTGCAGAGCGGACAACAAACGCTATTAAAAGACGACCATACTACACACAGGTAGATTTTTTGCAATATTGCAGATATGAACTTAAAAATGAAATAAGTGCATTCAATGCAGAAAAATACTATAATGAATTACAAAAAGAACATCCCGAAACAATTAAGCGGAAAAGATTTTTTAATGATATAGAGTTTTTCCAGATGAGAGAAAAGCTTTCCATTATCGAAAATCTTTTGAAAAAAGAACTCTCAAAACTCCGTGAAGAAAATAAATCCTTGTACTCAAAGTAACGTCAAGAATTAATATTCATCAGGCAATTTTACAGCTTCAGATGTTTTATGACAGTATGATAAAAATCTTACCATCAGTAAAATTGCCGCTTAAACTCTGTAAAGGCAGCTACGCAGAACGTATTGCACTTGCCAAAAAGCTTAATAATAATTTCTTTAACCACTTGAATGAAAAATTCACAACAAAAGAAGTGCCGTTTGATGTTTTTGAAAAAACACTGAAAGAATGCACTCCTGGGAAAATTAATGTTAATATTCTAGAATACGACAGATATGGCGGCTATACCTGTTTTGGGCTTAATGACAGTAAAAACGGCATTGATAAATTTCTGATATACTTTCGAAAAACACCTTATACAGAAGGCGTCAGATTACTGGAGACAGATATTTCATTACACGAAACAAGCCACTACTTCTGCCACCTTACAAACCCGAAGCACTCGGCAAGATCGGTAAAAATGCATGAATCAGGCTTACAGGCAAAAACCGAAGATTTTTACAGAGAACATCTTTATACTAAAAATGAATTTAAAGAAGAGGATTTAAAACAAAGACTAAATAAATTTCTCAGGAAATTTACAAATGAAGAACAAATTGACTTTTTACAAAACTGCCGTTACAGGATGCTGGAAGAATACATAGCGTTTGACGACGGACAGAGATATCTTGACATAATTCAGGACAGACATCCTGATTTGATTTGTGAAAAAATCTACGCAAGAGAAAAAGAAGTATACAATTTTCCAGAAAAAATTAAAATTGTAACAGATAAACTAAAAGAAGTTCTGCAAAACGCCCGGAAGCCATAAGGGAATAGTCTAGTGCGCAAAAGGCACAAGTCTGTTTTTATTGTATGGGGCTTATGCAGCCCCACCCCCCGCACAGACATTCTTTTTCTTTTTTGCGATGAAAAGAAAAAGAATGTCAGCCAAGAAAAAGAAACACGCTATATAATAGCGCTGCTTCGCAGCGCAAGACCGAATGGATGTCGTTAAATGCTGACGCATTTAACCTTTGAGCCTCACTATCGCACTACGTGCACGTTTGGCAACCTGCCTACGGCAGGTCTGAATAAAAATTACCCTGCCCCCCTTTTTTATCCGCCCCCTCACCCTAGCCCTCAGCACAAGGCATACAGGGTCGCAAGACTCGTTACCTCGTCTGCTCCCTTTGTATCCCGTAGGGAGAGGGTCTAAGAAGTGAGCTTCCTTGTATGGAAGGTGGTGCTAAACATCGGAGGGTTTAATGCGAGCGTGCGGCGTAGCCGCGATAGCGAGCACTAGAGGTTGAAGGCTTTGCCTTCAACTACTTCCATTCGATTTTGCGGCGCGAAGCGCCGCTGTTTCTTTGCGTGTTTTTCTTTTTCGGTTCACTTTTTCTTTTTTCATCGCAATAAAAAAGAAAAAGTGAACGTATCAGGATATTAAAACTAAAAGAATGTCAGAGCAGGGCTTAGGGTTCCATAAGCCCCATATTAAAATAGATTAGTGCCTCATGCGTACTTGTCTATTCCCTTAATCTATTTGTGTTATAATCAAATTATGGAGCGACAGGTAATTACAACAAACAGAAAAGCATTTCATGACTTCAATATTTTTGAAAAATATGAGGCCGGAATCGTTTTGACCGGAACAGAAATAAAATCCGTCCGCAAAAATGCAATAAACCTTAAAGACAGCTTCTGTAAAATTGAAGATAATGAAGTATTTTTATACAATTGCCACATTTCGCCTTATGAACAGGGAAATAGATTTAACCATAAAGCAGAAAGGACAAGAAAACTTCTTTTAACAAAAAAAGAAATTCTCAAAATGCATTCTAAGGTAAAAAAAGACGGATATACAATAGTACCGCTGGAAGTTTACATTACAAAAGGCTTTGCAAAAATTCAAATAGGACTTGCAAAAGGTAAAAAACTCCACGACAAACGCGATGATATTGCAAAAAAAGACCAGAAACGAGAAATGGACAGAGCCGCCAAAATCAGATATTAAAATTGTAAATATTTGCGCAACTCTTTTTTTCGTGTATAATAATGTGGTAATAAGAGATTATTTATTAGGGATATTATAATTATGACGATTCAAGATTGGTTTGAAAAACGTAAAGAAGCTCAAATTAAAAGGCGTGAGCTTGAAGCTCGTGCAGAAGTTGAACAAAATCCCGACTTATGGACAAAATGTGTTCACTGTGATGCACAGCTTTTAAAAGAAGATTTAGAAAACAATGATATGGTTTGTCCTGTCTGTGACTACCATTTCAGAATAAATGCAAGAAAAAGAATTAAACAGTTATTTGACGAAAATTCGTTTGAAGAACTTTTCACGGAAATAAAACCGACAGACCCTCTGAACTTTGTAGATACAGAATCTTACAAAAACAGACTTGCGAAAGCTCAGGAAAAAACAAACCTTAACGATGCTGTTGTAACCGGTATCGGAGAGATAGAAGGTCATAAAGTTGCCGCAGCGGTTATGGATTTCAACTTTATGGGCGGCTCTATGGGAAGCGTTGTAGGAGAAAAAGTTACAAGAATTATAGAAAAAGCTATTGAGCAGCGGATTCCTGTTCTTGCAATCACATCTTCCGGCGGCGCAAGAATGCAGGAAAGCGCATTGAGCTTAATGCAAATGGCAAAAACTTCCTGTGCCTGCTCAAGACTCGACGATGAAGGTCTGCTTTATATAAACCTTATTACAGAACCGACATTCGGCGGAGTTACGGCAAGCTTCGGGATGCTCGGCGACATTATTGTTGCGGAACAAGGCGCAAGAGTAGGGTTCGCCGGCAGAAGAGTTATTGAACAAACCATCAGACAGAAACTTCCGTCTGACTTCCAAACCGCTGAATACCTTTTGAAATACGGTCAGGTTGACGTGGTTTCAAAACGTAAAGATTTAAGAAAAACTCTGGCAAATCTGTTATCAATGCACGGAGTGTAAGTAAAAGAGATTATTTAAAAGGATACAATATGACTACAGTATTGGATTTTGAAAAACCTATTATGGAAATACAGGAAAAAATTGAAGAATTAAAAAAAATAAGTGCGGAGTCCGGCATGGATTTAAATAAAGAAATTGAAACATTTGAACAGCAGGCTGACGATTACAAAAAAGAATTGTACGCAAATCTCAAACCTGCTCAAAAATTGCAGATTGCAAGACATCCTGAAAGACCAAACTTTCTGGATTATGTAAGCCATATTTGCACTGATTTCATTGAACTTCACGGCGACAGAACCGGTATGGACGATAGAGCCATCATCGGCGGCTTAGCTAAAATTGACGGTAAACCTGTCATGATTATCGGAACTATGAAAGGAAAATCAACAAAAGAAAACCTTGAATATAACTTTGGTATGCCACAGCCGCAAGGCTACAGAAAAGCCCTCAGGCTATTTAAACATGCCAGCAAATTCAATATTCCGATAATTACGCTTATTGATACCCCGGGAGCTTACCCGGGTATAAGTGCGGAAGAAACCGGTCAGGGCGGTGCAATTGCTCTTAACCTCCGCGATATGGCAAAGCTTAATGTTCCGGTTATTGCGATTATTACAGGTGAAGGCTGCTCCGGCGGCGCATTGGGGCTTGCTGTTGCAGATAAAGTTTTCTTACTTGAACACGCTTATTATACGGTAATCTCACCGGAAGGATGCGCCTCAATTCTCTGGCGTGACGCTTCCCGTGCAGGCGACGCTGCAGAAGCATTAAAAATCACAGCTCCAGACTTGATGAAATTTGATATTATCGACGGCGCAATAAAAGAACCGGTGGGTGGCGCGCATAAAGATTACGATTTTGTCTGCGCTGAAATGAAGAAAACCATTCTGGAAAATCTTGATGAACTTTCTAAATATTCACCTGAGGAACTAAAAAGCAAACGTTACGACAAGTTCCGCAAAATGGGTGCATTCTTGGAGTAATTCATGTCATCATATTATGAATTGCAAATAAAAATTAATCCCGAAATGGAAGATATTATTTCAGACATTTGTTTTGAAAATTTGCCATGTGAAGGTGTAGTTCTTGCTGAAGAAACCTACAAAGATTTAGAGATGATATCCACAACCGAAGGCACTTTGCGGGTATTTTTAAATCCGCAGGATTGTAATTCTGCAGCCGTTTCTGAATCTCATGTTAAAAAGGTTCTCTCAGAACAGCGGGAACTCCTAAAATCCCGCGGATTTTCAGATGAAGAACTCGGAAGCTGGGAGTTTGTTTATTCTGAAAAAGAAAACGAAGATTGGTCTAAAAAATGGAAAGAGAAATGGGACGTCACCCATGTTTCGGATAGAATCACCGTTGTTCCCGACTGGATTGAATACACGCCGGAGCATGAAGATGAAGTTATAATAAAGCTTGAGCCTGGCTGTGCATTTGGAACAGGAACCCATGCTACAACCCAGCTTTGTATGAAAGCAATAGAAAAATATATGCCTGAAAATGCTGATATTGCAGATATTGGTATGGGTTCAGGAATTCTTGCAATTTGTGCAAAAAAATTCGGTGCAAAATATGTTTACGGCTGTGACAACGATGAAACCGTTATCAATGTTGCTAAAGAAAATGCAATTAAAAACAATGCCGTTTGCGAATTTGAGCTTAATACCGCCGACAAAGTAAAGCGACAATTTGATTTAGTGCTTGCAAACATTCTCCATAACGTTTTGGCGGAAATTATGGGAGATTTAAAGGCAATAATGAAAGACGACGCCTATATGGTACTTTCAGGCATTCTTGACGAGAAAAAATCGGTAGTCCTTGACGCCATAAAAAAACATAATCTTGAACTCATTGAAGAAATGCACCAGAATCAGTGGGTTGCACTCGTTGTTAGAAAGTAGGACTATGAATCCATTACAGAATTTTATAGATAATATAATGTCCGGAGATTTAATTGTATTCATTCTGATATTAATGCCTGTTATTGCGGTAGTTTTAGCTATTTGGGATTTAAAAAGAGAACTTCAGGTTATGAATATATTTTTCAATGAGCCTGCTGATGATGCGTATTTATACGGTAAACAACTTCTAAATTCACTTAGACTGCACGGTTCTTTAAAAGGATTTGTTAATTCCGGATTTCCAGTTACTTGTAATATTTATGAAGATTGTCTGATTTTTACCGCAAACAATAAATCAATGGTTATTAAGGACTTTAATAATATTAAAATTACTACAGAATTAGCGAAGATATGGTATGTTTTCAGATTAAAACGGGATGAACAGATACTTACAATTTCTATGCACCAGAAAGAGTATGAAATTTTAACAAATTTTCTTAATAATAAGGAGACGAATAATGACTAAAACAGCAATAATTATACCGGCACGCTACGGCTCATCAAGATTAGAAGGGAAACCGCTTATTGAAGTTAACGGAAAACCTATTATCCAATGGGTTTACGAAAAAGCAAAACAGGCAAAACTTGCAGATATAGTTATTGTTGCAACTGATGATGAGAGAATTTTCAACACAGTAAAAGCCTTTGGCGGAGAAGTTGAAATGACATCCACTAACCATAAATGCGGTTCAGACAGAATAAGAGAAGTTGTTGAACGTCACCCTGAAATCGCTTATATAGTTAACCTTCAAGGTGATGAACCCCTTATTAAGCCGGAAAGCATTGACGATGTTGCAAGAAATGTTCAAGAGGACGAAAATGCTGATATTTCAACACTTATCAGAGTTCTTACAGATGAATCAGAGATAAACAACCCTAATCTTGTAAAATGCGTCATAGACAACAACGGTTTTGCACTCTACTTCTCGCGCTCAAAAATTCCTTATGAAAGAAATACAGGAATCGCAACCTTCTACGGACATCTCGGCATTTACGGCTATAAAAGAGATGCCTTAATTAAAATGACATCACTGCCGCAAACTCCGCTGGAACGCACAGAAAGCCTCGAGCAGCTTCGCGCGCTTGAAAATGGTATGAAAATTAAAACGTCAGTCGTGGATTTTGTTCCGGTCGGAATTGACACTAAAGAAGATCTTGAAAAATTCAAAAAGATTATTTCTGAAAAGTTATAAAAAGTGCTTGCAATTTTTGTAAAATTAGGTTAAGATAACGTTATAATTATTAACAGAAATCAATAATTTGTAATATTTACAATATTGAAAATTAAGGTGTTAGATTATTACTAAGTAAGGAAAAGACTATGACAGAAAATGTTGAAATGCCTAATGATTCTGATGACCGTCAAAGAATTTTACTTGCTGATGATGAAGCAAGTATCAGAAGAATTTTGGAAACCCGTCTTAAAATGGCAGGGTATGATGTAGTAACAGCTGCAGACGGAGAAGAAGCCGTTAATGCATTTAATAAATATAATCCGGATCTGGTTGTTTTGGATGTTATGATGCCGAAATTAGACGGATACGGGGTAACAAGAGAAATCAGAAGATCCGCAGATGTGCCGATTATTATATTAACAGCCCTCGGCGATGTGTCTGAAAGAATCACAGGACTTGAACTCGGGGCTGATGACTATGTAATTAAACCGTTCTCACCTAAAGAACTTGAAGCCCGCGTAAAAGCAGTTTTAAGAAGAACCAATAACAGAGAAACAGTTACACCGACAGGTAAAGTCACCAAAAATGTTATTACAACAGGCAATATAAAAATTGATACAGCTCGCCGTCAGGTATTCAGAAAAAATGAAAGAATACGTTTGACAGGCATGGAATTCAGTTTGCTGGAACTTCTTGTAAACAATTCAGGCCAGGCATTTTCAAGAAATGAAATATTGCAGCACGTATGGGCATACCCGCCGGATCACAGAATTGATACAAGAGTTGTTGACGTACATATTTCAAGACTGCGCTCTAAACTTGAAACAGATCCTGCGAATCCAGAATTAATCCTTACCGCACGCGGCATCGGATATATGTTCCAGAGAATAAGCTAAATTTATTAGATTATATAAGCAAAAACGGAATACATTTATAGTGTTCCGTTTTTGTTATTTAAAGAAAGATTGGTTTATGAATAAAAGTATTCCTATAGTTATCGTTTTAGGTATAATCTCATTTTTTATATACCTTGTCACAATGAAAACTACATTAAACTGTGATTTTATGGCAAATACATGTACTATAAACAGGACAGATATATTTAATAACGTATCTATTGTTAAGGAATTCAGTCCGTCAAACGTTAAAGAATTCGCGGTCGGACAATACACAGATACAATAAAAGAAAGTACAGGTTCAGGAAAAAGACGTCATACAAAGACTAAAAAAGTTGTACGATATACTGTTTTTTATAAAACAATAAAAGGACAGAATGAAGTTTTATTCTCAGCGTTTGAGGATAGAGGCGCTGCAGAGTCAACTGCAAACGACCTAAACAAAATCTTTGCCCACCGCCAGGGAACAATAGAATACCTGAGACATTAAAAAGTTCTGGACAAAAAATATTTACGTGTTACTATAAGAAAGTAACGTATGGCGGATATCGTCAAGTGGTTAAGACCTCGGATTGTGGTTCCGATATGCGTGGGTTCGAGTCCCACTATCCGCCCCATTTATCAAATTTGCCTCTTCGGAGGCTTTTTTATTATGTATAAATCTTTTTGAGGATATATAATGGAAATAAGGGTGCTAAAATATTTTTTAACAGTTGCCAGGGAAGGAAGCATTACAGGAGCAGCAAATTCATTGCACCTCACACAGCCGACTCTTTCAAGACAGCTTCAGGATCTTGAAAAAGAATTAGGCCAGCAGCTTTTAATACGCGGCAAATATAGAATTTCGCTTACACCTGAGGGAATGATCTTACGCAAACGTGCGGAAGAAATTGTTGATATGGTTGAAAAAACAGAAGCGGAATTTCGCTCAATTAACGACATTATTGGCGGCGATATCTACATCGGCTGCGGTGAAACTGATTCTATGAAGCTTATTGCTGAAGTTATGAAAGAAATACAGGAAGAATATCCTGAAATAAAATTCCATATACACAGCGGTAACGCAGAAGATGTAATTGAAAAACTTGATAAAGGACTCCTGGATTTCGGAATCCTCATTCAGCCTATTGATTTGTCTAAATATGACCACATAAGTATTCCGCAAAAAGATGTTTGGGGAGTTGTAATGCGTACTGACAGCCCGCTTGCAAAAAAGAAATCTATTAACCTAGAAGATTTAAAAAATGTTCCGCTTATTGCATCAAGGCAAATGTCAAAAAAATATTCAGCAGACAGCGGTTTTCTGGATTGGTTCGGGGAAGATTTTGACCGCTTGAATATTACGGCAACCTATAACCTCGTCTATAATGCAGCGATTATGGTAGAAGCCGGAATGGGATATGCAGTTACACTTGATAAACTTATCAGAAATATTGAAAACGGCTGTATTTGTTTCCGCCAGCTTGATCCAAAATTAGAATCAGGGCTTGATGTTGTATGGAAAAAATATCAGGTATTTTCACCTGCTGCGAAACTGTTTCTTGAAAAAATTCAGCATAAATTTAACTCTTCATGCGAATAAGCCCTTGATTTAGCCTCCTCTTTTATGCATTTATAAACATTGTAAGTAATCTCGCAATCTTTTAACGCCCTATGGTGCCCGACACTTGAAATATTATAGTGCTCCGCGAGAGATTTTAAATTGTGCTTTTTTATATCGCAATGTTTTCTTGAAAGTCTCATTGTATCAATAAAATCATTTGAAAATTCTTTTTCAAAATGTCTTTTCCAGTTATCATAAATAAAATTTATATCAAAATTTACATTATGCCCTAAAAGACAATCATCAGAGACAAAATCAATAAAAGCCGGTAATACGGAAACAATTCCGGGAGCATTTTGCACCATATCGTTAGTTATTCCTGTTAAATTTGTAATAAAACTATTAATATTTTTTGACGGCTTAACTAAAGAGGAAAAGGAATCAATAATTTTATCATCACGAACCTTCAGCGCTGAAATTTCTATAATCTCACACTGCCCAGGTGAAAGTCCTGTGGTTTCAATATCCACAACCGTATAATCAGAAGGGAAGTTTTCTATTTGTTTTCCTTTATTTCTCACTATTCCTGCCATAATTTAATTATATTAAAAATTTAATAACTTTCAAATTTTATAATACTTTATCTTAAATTTTTGATATAATAAATAAAAAGAAGGAGGGTAAAAATGAATAACTTTGAATATTGCTGCCCGACACACGTTGTTTTCGGGAAAGGAACAATTGCCAAATTACCGGAATTGATAGATAAAAGCAAAAAAGTTTTAATGATTTACGGAGGCGGCTCCATTAAAAGAAACGGAGTTTACGATCAGGTAAAAAAAGCTCTGGAAGGGTATAACTTAATTGAATTCGGCGGAATTGAGCCGAACCCGAAATACGAAACCTGCCAGAAAGCAATTGATTTGATTAAAAGAGAAGGCGCAGACTTTCTGCTTTCTGTCGGCGGCGGCTCAACACTTGACGCGACAAAATTCATTTCTCTGGCCGCAAAATATCATGGAGATGATGCCTATGACGCAATAATGGTTAGAGGAGAAACAGTTAACGAAGCGATTCCTCTCGGCGATGTTATAACACTTCCTGCAACAGGCTCTGAAATGAATAACGGCGGAGTAATATCAAGACTTGCAACAGAAGAAAAACTTCCGTTTCACAGTGATTTGGTATATCCGAGATTTTCAATAATTGACCCTGAGGTAACCTTCAGCCTTCCTACACGCCAGACAGTCAACGGAATTGTTGATACGTTTGTACACGTTATGGAACAGTACTGCACGTATGACGTAAATACCCCTCTGCAGGACGGCTGGGCACTTACTATATTAAAAACGCTTACAGAAGAAGCTCCGAAAGTGCTTGCCAATCCGACAGATTATGATGCACGTGCAAATATCTTCTGGTGTGCAACATGCGGTCTGAATTACTGGATTTCATTAGGTGCAGTTCAGGATTGGGCAACACATATGATAGGGCACGAATTGACTGCGTTTTACGGTATTGATCACGGACAGAGCCTTGCGATAGTTCTACCGCGACTTTTGAAAAACCAAAAAGTTTCAAAAGCCTGGAAGCTTGCAAAACTTGCACGTGAAGTATTTAACATATCAGAACCGTTTGACATAAAAGCCGCAGACATTGCCATTGAAAAAATTGAAGAATTTTTCAATTCAATCGGGATGAAAACAAGACTTGCGGATTATGAAATAGACCCTAAAGACGCGGCTGAAAAAATAAAAGAACGTTTTTCAAAAAGAAACACCGCACTCGGGGAAAAAGGCGCTATAACAGCACAGACCGCATATGATATTCTAATTGAATGCTAAACAGCAAGCGGTTCTCTGCTCATAATTTTGTTAAAATCGGAAAAATCAGTTATAATTTCATCAACAACCGGAATATTTTTATAATAAGAAACAGGTTCAAGAGAAGCTATAGCAACGACTTTTCCGATTTTTGCATTATAAGCGGATTCTATACCTGAGAGTGCATCTTCAACAACAACACAATCTTGCGGTGCAAGACCCAGATTCGCAGCAGCCTTCTCATAAATATCAGGCGCCGGCTTTCCATTAATATTCCCGTCATCATACACGATTTTATCAATAGAAAACCACTTTTCCAGATTAAATTCTTCAATATAAAAATCCACATTATCCTTATCAGACATAGTAGCAATTGTCATTGGAATATTATTGTCTTTCAAATAATCCAAGAAATCCGCTGCGAACGGAGCAAGATGCGTATTTTCAGCATCATCACGGCACATTTGACGATAAACCGCTTCCTTTTCCTTGCCCAATTGTCTGACAAGCTCAGGTGATGGCTTTTCGCCTAAAAGATATGCTAAGATATCTTCATTTGTTCTGCCAAACATATATTTTCTCATTTCATCATCTGTAAAAGGATATGAACGAACCCGCTTTGAAAATTCACGCCACGCTTCAAGGTGCTTCTTAGAATCCCAGAATAAAGTACCGTTAAAATCGAAAATTATCCCTTTATATTGCATGATGACCTCTTTTAGTTATTTTCCATAATCTTATTATAATAATCAAGATAAATTTGTGCGTCTTTTGGTTTATTCAGCTTTTTATAGGTATACGCAAGATTGTAGTGAAAATCAGCAACTGTAGAATTATAATCAATAGCAAAAAGGAAATTTCTTCTTGCATCTTTAAGTTTCCCGAGTTTCAAATAAGCACATCCCATATTATAATAAGCGTAAGCAAAATCAGGTTTAAGTTTTAAAACTCTTTTATATTCTTCAATAGCCATATTCGGCTTATCCTGTTCAAGGTATAAATTACCCAGATTATAAAAGGCTTTATAAAAATGAGGATCATTCAACGCAGCCTGAGAGAACATAAAATCTGCATCATCAATCCTGCCCTTATCCTGCAGAATATTACCGAGCAAAAGCCAGTTCATCGGCGTACGGGTTTCCGGCGGAATAGTAAGCAGAAGATTAAAAGCTTCTTCAATACGGTTTTCGGCATAAAGAAGGTTCGCCTGATCATTAATAAGGGATTCTTCCGCGAACACATTCATCCCCGTAAAAGCCAATAAAACTAAAACATACACAAATCTCTTCATATGAAAATTGTACACTAAAAAAGTATTTTTTTCAAAATAACAGCAAAAAAATTTGACACATAAAAAAAATAGACAATAATGTTGGTGATGTCTCTTTTACTGGTTAGTACCTGCTTCTACTCCTTGGAGCAGGTATTCTTTTAAAATGTTCAATAAAAATAAGCTGTCACGTCACCCCACACACACTTCACTTTTCCAAAAGCTGGATTGCTTCGCTATCGCTCGCAATGACGGCTTCTCCCTCGACTCTTGAAGGGAACTTACTCCACTGCAAAGGGGAGATAGGGAGAATTTTTTGCACAACCCTCTCCCCTTGAGGGAGAGGGTTGAATTTGTTAATGAGCGCAAGCGAATTTACAAATTCGGGTGAGGGGTTAATAAGTGTGAAATGTGAGTTGTTCAATAAAAAAATAAGCTGTCACGTCACCCCACACACACTTCACTTTTCCAAAAGCTGGATTGCTTCGCTATCGCTCGCAATGACGGCTTCTCCCTCGACTCTTGAAGGGAACTTACTCCACTGCAAAGGGGAGATAGGGGGAT
>CALUTK010000007.1 GCA_944323675.1 Candidatus Gastranaerophilales bacterium
CTGGATAGAGCAACCGCCTTCTAAGCGGTAGGTCATGCGTTCGAATCGCATCCAGGGTAAATAAAAAGGACGGGTTTATCTCGTCCTTTTTATTTACATTGAATAGCGATGAGAACGCCGCTTGCGTTCGAGCGGATTTTCACTCTGCCGAACAAAACCTAACTAAATGTCCGGTTTTGTGAGAGTGGACGACGCGAGCGTAAGCGAGTTAGTCCGGATAGCGAGAATATTGAGCCTGCTAAGCCGTCAGGCTTAAAGGTGAAACTATTCCAGCGTGGAGGAAATCCAAGACAATCGCATCCAGGGAATTTGTACAATATAAGCGGGTTTTAACCCGCTTTTTTATTTGGTTAAGTCCCCTCTTTTAAAATTTCCAAATACTCTTTATAAGCAAAAGTTCTATTTCTGCTTTGAGTTGAAGTTTGTTCAAGGACGCCGATACTAATCAGGTCTTTGACTATGCTTGACATTGTATTGAATGCTATATCAAGTTCTTTGGCTGTTTTTTGAATTTCAATAATAGGATTTGATTCCAAGTATTCAAATACTCGCATTGCATTTTTAGCTCTGCGTCCCAAGCCTTCAATTTTTAAGCAATAATTATTATGCAATGATGTCAACTTATCAATCGTTTCAACTGCGTCTTTTGCTGATTCATAAACAGCTTCCAAGAAAAACTTAATCCATTGTTCATAGTTACCTTTTGAACGCACTTCATTCATTCTGTCATAATATTCAATTCTATTTTTCTTTAAGAAATAAGAAATATACAATGTCGGGGTGCTTAAAACTTTCTTTTCCATTAAAAACAAAGTAATTAAAAGCCGTCCGATTCTACCGTTACCATCTAAAAACGGGTGGATAGTTTCAAATTGATAATGAATTAAGCCTGCTCTAATTAAAACATCAAGTTCATCATCACCGTTAATATATTTTTCTAACTCAGACATTGCCTGTATCATATCTTCAACAGAAGGCGGAATGTAGCGTGCATTTTGCAAATTGCACCCGGCAGCACCAATCCAGTTTTGAGAATGCCTGAATTCACCAGGGCTTTTATTTTGTCCTCTTACACCTTGCAATAAAACCTCATGTGCTTCTTTTATTAGGCGATTACACAATGGCAATTCTTTCAATCTATTAATTGCAAAATCTGTTGCTTTAATATAATTTACAACATCTCCAACCGGTCTGTTCGTATTTTCTTCTAACATTGGGTCTAAAACATCTTCTAATGTTGCCTGAGTCCCTTCAATTTGTGAGGACATAAGAGCTTCTTTTCTCACATACATTGAAATAAACAAATGAATATTAGGAATTCTGCTTGAAATTCCTTCCAGTAAGGCAAGTTGCTTATTAGCTTTTACCAACAAATCTACAATATCCTTATTAAGTTCTATTGGCGGATTAGGTGGCAATACAGCTGGCATAAATGATTTGTAAGCCATTTCACCTAATAAATTATTTTTATATATTCCTGCTCTATTATTCATAGCAACTCCGAAATTGAAATAACATGTTTATTATAACACTCTTATTTCAATTCCGCAACTACAATTGAAATAAGAGTGGGCGATTTGTTACGGTATTTCAATCTCATATCCAGTTCAACTGAATTTTGACAAAAAGCAGAATATTTCTTTTGCTTGTACTTTCAGGTTTTTCATGCAGCATTTTCCAGCAGCCAGGTTCTGAACTCGTAAACTCTACGGTAAATATTTTCAAAAATGGTTTAATTACCGTTCTCGTTTTTCAAGTGTGTTAATAATACTAATTAATTCCTTTATTTCTGGTGTTTCTTCTTCCTTTTGTAGTTCACCTATCCATTTATCATAATCATCATTGTATATTCCATAACAATTTCTGTTTTTCTGTTTCGTGATATAAATCTTGATGGTTTTTAATGCTTCTGTAATTTGTTTATCAAATATGTAAGCTTCTATTAAGTTATAATAATTTGTTGCGCTTGGAGTTATTTTAACTAAATCTTCTAAGAGTTCAATTGCTTCCTTATATTTATTTGAATATATATAAGCAAGAGCGCAATAACTTTTAACTTGGCTACTCGGATATAATTTAATGGATGAGTCAATGTATTCTAATGCTTTATCAGTTTTTTTCTGCCTAGAATATAAGAAAGCAAGAGCTGCCTGAAATAGTGCTTTTTCATTATTCTTGTCAGCATTTTGCAATGCTAATTGTTCATATTTTATTGCTTCGTTAATATTTTTATTTGACTGATGAATAAAGGATAAGTCATGATAATGACCTGCTGTTGGGTTAATAGCAATTGCTTTTTCTAAACATTCAATTGCTTTAGTAAAATCTTTTTTCTCTCCGTATAAGCATCCTAGTGCGTCAAGGGCATCATCATTTTGCGGATTTAGTTGTATTGCTTCTTTATAAAAATTTTCAGCTTCTTCTGTCTTATCTTCTCGATCCTTATTCAGACCTTCTGTGTATTTAGCTAAGGACTGAGTCTCATTCACATATTTTTTTACGGTGGTCAGATCTTCTTCCATCTTTTTAGATTGGTTATTCACCTCTTGCAGTTGTTCTTCCATTTTTTTAGATTGGCTATTCACCTCTTGCAGTTGTTCTTCCATTTTTTTAGATTGGCTATTCACCTCTTGCAGTTGTTCTTCCATCTTTTTAGATTGGCTATTCACCTCTTGCAACTGTTCTTCCATTTTTTGTACGTTTAATTTGGCTTTATCCTTTTGCTGCCGTGCTTCTTCAATAATTTTATCCATTTCGGCTTTTTTATCTTCATATAATTTCATAAAACAGAGCGGTGCAATCAAGCCGATAAATGCAAGTGCAATCCCTAAGATTGTAAGCCATGTATTAAGCCAATTTGACTGATTTTCATTGTACTTTATTAAGAAATCATTATATTGTTCATTTGTTATTTTGTTTAAGGTGTCTGAATCGTTTTGTTTTATTATAATTTCGAAATTTTCATTTTTTGTATTTTTAATTTCGATATTTCTTAAAGTTTGAGCGATAAGCTGCTGATTATTATGCTGGATACTTTTTATGGAATTGCCGTAACCTATCATACAGATAAGCATTATGAATACCAGTATAAATAATGCGATAATCGCTCCTATAAAAATTTTTGATGTTTTTTCGTCAATATTTTTCATACTTGCCTCTTATACTAATTTAAGTATAATAATTTTATCATGAACACTAAAGAATCAAAATACAAAACGATATACAATTCTCCGCTCGGACGGCTTACTCTTGTAAGTGACGGTGAAAATCTCATAGGAGTATGGCTGGCCGGACAGAAATATTTTTGTGCTACAGTTAATGAACTTTTGAGCGAAAAAGATGATTTGCCAGTTTTTATAAAGGTAAAAAAATGGCTTGAAAGATATTTCAACGGTGAAAATCCTTCTATAAAAGAGCTTCCGCTTGCTCCTCAGGGAAATGATTTTCGGCAAAGGGTTTGGGATATTTTATGTAAAATTCCTTACGGAGAAACAGTTACTTACGGTGATATTGCAAAAGAGATTGCGAACGCTTTAGGGAGAAAATCAATGTCAGCGCAGGCTGTCGGCGGGGCTGTCGGGCATAATCCGATTTCTATAATTATTCCGTGTCACAGGGTTGTCGGCTCAGACGGAAGTTTAACAGGTTATGCCGGCGGAATTGATAAAAAGATTAAACTTCTTGAACTTGAAGGGGTAGATATCAGTCGCTATAAAATTCCTGTTAAGGGCACGGCTCTTTAAAAATTTTTTTATTCACACTGTTTTTTTATGCATAAATCATCGCAAAGCATAATCATGATAGCTTCGCCTGCTTTTGCATGATATTTCAGTCCAGGAGTTATAAGGCCTGTTATTAAACCGACAGTTGTACCGACAGGAATACCGATTGCATAACCCACACCGAGTTTTGCAGGGTTTGGGATAAATGCGAAACCTGTGCCTGCTCCTGCTCCGACAATTCCAAGACCTAGAGTCCACGCAATAAGTTTTCCTGCAGTGTGCCAAGGCCCCTCTTTTAGGGAAGAATCTTTTGTACAGGGCTTTGCGTTCATTGCAATTGCAGTACCGTCAGGTAGTATAAGACATTCAAAATTCAAATAGACCCGTGCATTTTTATTCGGAATCCGCTGTTTTTCTATTCTGATTACGGTCGCAACAACTTTTGAACAGGCCGGAATTAGAAGAGTGCCTTCTCTCGTGTAAATAGCTTCAGGAACATTGAAATTAACTTTATCTCCTGCTTTTGCACATTCAGACCAGAATTTGCAGTCGAAAACTATTTTAAATGCGTTTCCTTTGCAGATAACATTTTCAAAATTTTTAATTAAAACTTCATCACAGGCCGAACATTTTTCACAGAACATGTGTTCACGGCGGACTATATCATCCGCACACTGACAGGTTTCTGCGTATGCATGAAGTCCTAAAAGCATTATAAAAAATATCGCAAGCAATTTTTTCATATAAAAACTTTCTGACAGATTATGAAAATTTTCTATTGCCTGTACGGGTAAAATTTTTAATTATAAATTGCAATTTTGAGGCAATCTTCCTCTTTTGCTTCAAAAATTTTATAGGCTTTTTCAATTTCCGAAAGCGGCATTTTTTTTGAAATCAAAAAGTCAGTATTAATTTTTCCTTCTGAGATTAAATGTAAAAGTTTTTCGCAATGAACCGCATCTACTCCGCCGGTTTTAAAAATTAAATTTTTGCCGTACATATCAGGGAGCGGAAGTATTTGAGATTTCTCATACATAGCGACTACTGCAACGACCGAATTAGGACGCGCAATTTTCCAGGCGGTTTCAAAAGTATTTTCCCCTCCTGCAGCCTCTATTACTCCGTCGGCTCCGCGATTGTGCGTGAGATTTTTAACAAATTTTTCAACATCTGTTTCGTTAGGGTTAGCCGTGTAATCTGCAAGGTTTAAATTTTTTGCACATTCAAGCCTTTTATTATCAATATCCAGTGCGATAATTTTTTCTGCACCAAGAATTTTTGCGCACATCATTGCGCATAATCCCACAGGGCCGCAGCCGATTACAGCTATGGTATCTCCCTTTTGTATTTCACATAATTCGGCGCCGAAATATCCGCTTGATAAAATATCTCCCGTAAACAGGGCATTTTCATAACTTACATTATCGGGGATTCTGGTAAGTCCTGTATCTGCAAACGGAACCCTTACATATTCTGCCTGACAGCCGTCAATTTTACATCCGATTTCCCAGCCACCGTTTTCACAGTTGTTTATATAGCCGCGTTTACAGAAATAACATTCTCCGCAAAATGTTATACAATTCGCTGCAACTCTGTCGCCTATTTGTAAATTTTTTACAGCACTTCCGGTATCAACAATTTCTCCGACAAATTCATGTCCCAAAACAGTATCCGGAACAGCCGCAGGCACACATCCGTGCATTATATGAAGGTCGCTTGTGCATATTGTTGATAAGGTTACTTTTACAACAGCGTCTCTTTCATTTATAATTTGCGGAATATCTTTTTCAACTAATTCTATTGACCCGTTTTGCCGGCACACAAGCGCTTTCATTTTTTCAGGCATTACAAAAACTCCTTTATCAGTCAAAAGTATAACACGAAATTTTAAAAGTATTACGATTTCGGGGGATTAAAGAGAGATGAAAGATTTGTACAATAAACTTGTGGTAAATAATTTGAAAGGAATTAGAACAATGGATAAGGAAAAGAAAGAACAAAAAGAAACCATGAAAGAAAAATTACATAATGCGGCGGAAGATGTAAAAGAGAAAGCCGCTCATGTAAAAGAAAACGTAAAAAACGGAGTAGAAAAAGTTAAAGAAAAAGCACACGACGTAAAAGAAAATGTGAAAGACGATATTCATAAAGCCAAAGAAAAAATGGCCGAGAATAAAATAAAGAAGGAACAAGATAAAGAAACTAAAAAGACGGCATAAAAATAAGAATCTGCCGGCTGTTTATTAAAACGGCCGGCAGATTCAATTAAATAGATTAATTAAAATTTTTTTAATCTTTTTTAACGATGTCGTTATTTCTGATAATCAAAGCTTTATCATATTTCCCGTCAGGTCTTTTTGTAACAATAGCAGTTTCGCTGTTAGTTGTACCGGTAACCTGACGATGCATCATTTTCAAAAGGCTGCTGTCTTTTGTATCGTAAACTTTAAATGACGACACATAATATTCCTTTGGATATGCATTGCCGAGTGAGTCAAGCTTGCTTAGTTCCATATCAATAGTTTTGGAATGATTTCCCGAAGTTTGCAGCACACGTCTTATGCCGTTAGGAATTTTTTCTTCAAAAACAAGGCTGTTAACCAGTTTTTGGGGTTTAAAATCTATTTTCATAATCCGTTCCTTTATTTGGTGTAAAATGTACACTAATGACTATATTATGAAAACATTTTTATGTAAATACCTGACTACTTAATTTTGAAAAACTTCTTCACAGACACGATTACTTTTGCAATTAATTTTGGGAGAGAGAAACCTACATCATCATCAAAACCTTTTAAATCATCTAAATCTTTTTGAAAAACGAAGGTGTCATACTCATTTTTTTTGGAGAAGATACTTTCATCAAAGGCGTGTTGTTTCTTTTCTTCTTCCCTGCCTTCGCCCTGCTGCATATACCCGAGGTTCCCGCCGCCTCCGTCGTTATGCATACTTGCGGCCTCCCTGATAATCGGCTTTGTGCTTAGTACATTTACGTCGAAACCACTCATTTTCCTTTCCGGTTTACGCACATCGCAAACCGCCTTTCATATTTTTCCCTTTCATATATATAAAGTATTTTTCTTGAAGAAATGTTACAGTTTTTGAGGGTTTATGAAGAGATTGTTACAAATTATTTGTACAGAACAAGCTTCGATTATGCAAAAGCCGTTAAGTGAAATTTTACGTCATCCCGGGCTGCGACCCGGGATCGCATTGTCGCTGCGATTTACGGTAATGCGATTCCGCATAGCTTAAAAAACTGGATTTCGACATTCGTCTAAATCAGTTTTTCTACGCTTCCGGAATGACGCCTATCTCTTTTACTCCTCACCCCAACCCTCCTGCACTACGTGCCACCTCCTTTTACAAGGGAGGCGTTTTCTATCACCCTTTCACCCTTCAACTAAACTGTCCCTTCATTCCGCAAACTTAATGACAGACTGGCACTTGAATCCGATTTCAAAAAGATCGCGTTTTCTTACGGCTGATGTTATATCCGGACGGAATTCCGGAGTGTTCGGGGTAAGTATAATTTCAACAATGTTATTTTCTTCATCGTAATTTATTTTTATTTTTTTTATCAAGGAAAGGTGAGCCCTGTCTAATCCGTCCGAAAGCCGCAAAATTCCACCAAGACGTTTTACTGATTTACGTTCTTTTTTCTCAAATCCGCCATAAAGTTCGTGCTTATTCTTGTCAGGAAGATTGCCTCGATGATAACGGCAGATTGAGGCTACCATAAGGGTTTCTTTTTCACTAAAACCCGAAAGCCCGTATTTTATTACCATATCGCGGGAATGTTTGTTATGGGATTTTGAATCCACGTAATAACCTATATCGTGCAAAAGCGCTGCCGCTTCAAGCATTTTACGTTCTGCATTAGACATTTCAAAAACTTTCTCATTCATTTCATCGAAAATCATCATGCTCAAACGCCTGACTTCAACAGGATGTTCCGAACTGTTAGCAAACTTTGATAAAATATCTTCAGCACTTAATTTCATTCCATATAAACTTTAGCAAAAAAATTTATTTCACGCAATTTTTATGTTATAATCTGATTGGTGCAGGGAGAGATTATGGCAGAAATCAACGAAAATAATTTTGATAGTGTAAATTTTGACCTTCCGCCGGAGGTGCTGGATGAAATTCAAAAAAATATTGAAGAAATCATTTCCAATTTTCCAGTGCCGGAAAGTAATAAGCTTGATGTCATAAAAAAAATAAATTTTATGTATTCTCACACAAGACACCTGTCTTTAACAGATCCTCTCACTGGACTTTATAACCGCAGGCATCTGGACAGTAATCTTGAAAGAGAATTTTTAAGAGCCAAACGATATAAAAACAATTTGAGTATTGCGGTTATTGATATAGATTTTTTCAAAAAAGTAAACGACACTTACGGTCATCTGTGCGGGGATTATGTGTTGAAAGAGGTTGCATATATGATTATGGACACCCTCAGAAAAACCGATTTAGTGTTTAGATACGGGGGAGAAGAGTTTGTTGCAATCCTCACCGAAACGCCTCTTGATAAGGCTGTAATTCCGCTGGAAAGACTCCGCCGCACAATTGAAACTTATCCTTTTACATATAAAGGGACAGAATTTCAGGTTACGGTGAGTATCGGAGTAAATTCAACAGAATCAGGCGTTGAAACTGCCGGTGAATTTCTGGATGGCGCGGATAAGGCTCTTTATTCTGCAAAAAATAATGGCAGAAATCAGATTATAACCTTACAGGACAAAGCTTAGAGACCTATTGAAAATATACCCGAACGGGTAATGGCTTTTTTTTATAACTGCGATTACAATAAAGAAATCTCAGTTAATCATTTTGTAATGGAAGCCGGGTTATGAAAAAAGGAATTTCGATTTATATAGTTGAAGATGATAAACTTGCACGCACAACATACAGACATCTGTTTGAAGAAGCGGAAGAGATTGACGTTGCAGGAGTGTTTGAAACTGCGGAAGAATGTCTTGAAAGCATGAAAACAGTACGTGCCGATGTCATCTTAATGGATATCGGACTGCCTTATATGAACGGGATTGAAGCGACCAAAATTATTAAAAAGAAATTTCCTAAAACAAAAGTAATTATGCTGACATCACATGACAGGACTGATGAAATATTTGCCTCAATATCTTCGGGAGCAAACGCGTATGCATTGAAAGACACTGATTTTCCGGCGCTTCTGACAGCAGTAAAAACAGCTGCCGATTCCGCCCTGTGGGTTGATCCGCGTATTGCCGGAGTAGTTTTAAGTATTATTCCCAAACCTGAATCAACTGACCTTGATAAACTTTACGTTAAAAAGAAACCGAAAAAAACATTAAATATAAAAGTTTCACAACAGGATATTGAAATTCTGAAACTTATCCAAAAAGGTAAAACCAACAGAGAAATCGGTGAAATTCTGCATATAAGCGAACACACGGTTAAAGCTCATGTATCAAAACTTTTGAGAAAACTATCTGTTACGGCAAGAGTTGAAGCCGCTGTGAAAGCTTACGAATACAATTTATTCTAGAAACAGTTTATATGAAAAACATACTAACAAAAGCAAAAATTTTATTTTTGGCAATTTTTGCACTCCTATTAGGGATGTGCATCTACGCCGACGCTGTTAAATCAAGTCCGCGCAGTCTTGTGAATATCTGCATACTCGGATTTATGATGCACGCTTATATGGAAAAAAAATCAAGCCGCGAAATTATAAAAAACAAAAATCTGGAATATTTGTTTAAAGAAAATCCACACGATAAACAAAAATATTTAAGGGCAATGATTAATAATATTCCGATGGCTGCATTTTTAATGGATACAAAAGGGAAATATATATGCGGAAATATTGAATTTTTAAATCTTTTAAACCTGAATGAGAATGCGGTTTCAGGTTGTAATATATTTTGTAAATTTCTTGGCTGCACCCCTGTAACATTTGACAAAACTCTGGATTTTATAACAAAGGAAAAACAAACTTTAACCTTTGAACATTTTTATAAATTTCAGCAAAAGAATTCCGGATGGTACAGAATATACCTGGCTCCGTTTTGTAATAAAAAAGGGGAAGCAGAGGGTGTTACTGTATTTTTACAAGATATAGAAGCCGAGATAGAAGTAAATCGGCAGAAGGAACAATTTGTCGCGGTTTTAAGTCATGACTTAAAAACTCCGGTAATTGCGCAAACACGCTCTATTGAACTGCTTTTAAAAGAAATTTTCGGAAAACTTTCTCCTGAACAAAAAGAACTTTTAGAACTCACACTTGAATCATGCAATCATCTGTACAACCTTATTTCAACAATTCAATACTCTTATAAATTTGATAATGATGAAATAATTCTCGCGCCTGCAGATGTTAATATTTTGGATATTATAACTGAATGCTGTGATGAAGTTTCAAAACTCGCGAAAGAAAGACATGTTGAAATTGTTATAAATCCGTTTTTAAAACAGAATGAAATAAAAGCAGACAAAAAATTCTTAAAAGATGCCATATTATATTTGATTGAAAACAGTATTTCATATGCATACGAAAATACGAAAATATACGTTGAGTTAAGTGATGAGAATAACGAGCTTTCGTTAAAAATCCATACCAGAAGTCCGTATATACCTGAGAATCTGCTGCATACAATGTTTGATAAATACCTCGGGCAGACGGAGACTTACAGTAAAATCGGTTTTTGTTTAAAACTGTATTATTCAAGCCAGATAATTCAGGCGCATAACGGGAAAATACTGGCCTACAGCGATCCTTTGAATAAAAACACCTTCGGGTTTACCATACCGCAGCTTAGAGAGGAGATTTCTGCAATTGCGTAGAATTTGCGGGAACTTTTCATCAATACCTCTGCCCCTTTTGAAAAGGAGTTTGTTAACTTTTCATTGATGACCCCTCCTCGAAATTAAAGATTTCGGTCCTCCCTCAAGGGGAGGACAAAATTTATAAAATTTGTTGCTATGAAATGTTAACAATCCACTTTACAAGGGGGGGGGGAAGTCAGAAATATAAACGTCATTCCGGAAGTGTAGAAAAACGATTGAGACTTCTGTCGAAATCCAGTTTTTCAAGCTATGCGGAATCGCATTACCGTAAATCGCAGCGAGAATGCGATACAGGGCACTGTCGGTTGGGCATACTTGCCCAACTATAAGGCAAAAGGCTGGATTGCTTCGCTGACGCTTGCAATGACGTATTGAAAATCTCCTCTTACCTTCTTTCCGTCATTCAGGGTCGCAGCACGGGATGACGGAAAATTTCACCCCTCCATTTATAATTGAAGTAATAAAAAATTTTTCTGATATAATTTTTTATTATGACAGAAGAATTATTAATCCAAAAAGAATTGCCTGCCGATATCTTTTCCGATATGGAAAAACAATTCCCGCCGGAGGAATTAAAAAGCTTTGAAACCTTACGTAAATTTCTGAGTGGAGATTATTATAAATTTGCAATTTTTTACGACAATAAGGAACCCGTCGGGTATATTTTATTCCTGCAGAATGATTTTCTCTGGGTAGATTATGTGGCGGTTTTTGAACAGTTTCATTCGAAAGGTTACGGAAGTAAAATTCTGCGTTCTCTTTTTGAGAAATATTCAAATCTTAAAGGGTGCTTTTTTGAGGTTGAACCTGAAAATCCCGAAATTATCCAAACCGTAAAACGCTTAAAATTTTATAAAAAACTCGGCTGTGAAATTCTCGATTTTGAATATTATTTTCCAAACGACATCAGAGAATTAAAGATGAAACTTTTATACAAATCTTTTGATAAAAAAGTTCCTGACAAAAATGAAATCAAAAAACAGGTGAATTTCGTTTTTGAAACCCTGCATTCCGGTGTAAAAAATAAGAATGCGGCACTTGATTTAATAAATTTGAAAAACTAAAATTCCTCACAATTTTGGCAGCAACAATCCGGATTATTTAAAATTTTTGTTCATATTTAATATTTTATGGTAAACTTGACATATGGAAAAGAGTAAAAAAATTAAAATCGGGTTAATTGGTCTTGGCACAGTAGGGTCGGGTGTTTACAAGACATTGAAATCATTTGATAATGTAGAGGTTACTAAAATCGCGGTAAAAAACATAAATAAACCGCGTAATATTGAAGGGTTGGATAATTCTATCCTGACGGATAAACCGTTTGATGTTGTGAATGACCCTGATATTGATATTGTAGTAGAACTGATAGGCGGACTTAATCCTGCCGGAGAATTAATTAAAACTGCAATCAAAAACGGCAAACATATTGTGACAGCTAATAAGGAACTTCTTGCCAAAAACGGTGAGGAATTATTCAACTTTGCGGAACAACATAACAGAGTTATCCTCTATGAAGCGGCAATTGCGGGCGGAATCCCTATCATTATGCCGATAAAAACTATTCTTGCCGGAAATAAAATAACACGGATTGAAGCAATCCTGAATGGAACCACAAATTATATTTTGACAAAGATGGATGTTCAGGGAGCTTCTTATGAGAGTGTTCTGAAAGAGGCACAGGATTTAGGTTACGCAGAAGCTGATCCGACAGGGGATGTCGAGGGGTTTGACGCGGCATATAAAATTACAACGCTTGCGACCCTTGCATTTAAAAAACGTATAAAGATTGAAAATGTTTACCGTGAAGGGATTACAAAAATCCGCGCGCAGGACATGCATGCCGCAAACGATTTAGGATATAAGATAAAACTTATTGCATCAGCCTACCTTGATGAGGAAGGTCGTGCGGATGTGAGGGTTCACCCTATGCTTGTGTCTAAAAAATCGACGCTGGCACATATTGATTATGTGACGAATGCGGTATCATTAAGCGGTCATCCGATGGGTTCTATAACCTTATCAGGACCGGGGGCGGGGGAATTCCCGACCGCAAGTTCTGTTGTCGGTGATATTCTTGCAATTGCCGCAGAAGTCGGGACAACCGATTATCTTCTTCCTATGATGAGATGCAACCACAGCGAAGCGGCTATTCCTGTCAACATTCTTGATACGGAAAACAAATATTACCTTTCAATTAACGCCAAAAACAGTAAAGGTGTTATCGGAAAAATCGGAAAGGTTTGCGAAGATAACGATATAAGCCTTGCAAGTATTGTCCAGCGCGGGGTGTCAGAAGATAATACCGCGGATATTACTGTTATCACTGAACTCTGCAAAGAAAAAAATATGCAAAAAGCAATTGAAACCTTTAAAAATGACGAATTTATTAATAAAGTAAACAGCCTGATAAGGGTTCAAATCTAATATTAGTAAATTCGCAATAGAGGTTATAATGGAGTGGCATGGCTGAGAAAGAGAAAAAAGGTATTGGCTATTATTTATTTATATTAGGGGCTGTCGCTTGTCTTTGTATTTTTGTGGTGGAACATTCCGTATTGCAATGCAGCAACGGCGCTTGTGTTATTAAGGAATCAAGCCTTTGGTGTAAAAATTTACGTACAAGATCTGTCGATATGTCAGAGATACAAGAGTTTTATGTAAAATATGTATATGAGTGGTGGGCAGGTCGCTATCATCATTCACGATATTATATTGTTGCAATTACACAAGACGAAAGGCAGTTTAAATTTTTCAAGAATTCACTGGAGTCTTATGAAAAATCCAAAGAAAAATGTGAAAAACTTAACACATTGTTGAGATATGGATATGATGATGTTACTATTGATTACTGATAAATAAAAAGAAGGGAAATAAATAAAATGTACTACCAAGGATTAATTAATACGTTCAGAGAATACCTGCCGGTTACGGATAAAACGCCGGTCATCACACTTAACGAAGGAAATACCCCTTTAATTAAGGCTGATAATTTAGCGAAAAAAATCGGGCTTGACGCTGAAATTTATTTGAAGTTTGAAGGGTGCAACCCGACCGGAAGTTTTAAAGACCGCGGCATGACAATGGCTGTTTCAAAAGCAAAAGAAGCAGGCTCAGGTGCTATCATCTGTGCCTCTACCGGAAATACATCGGCTTCTGCAGCAGCATACGGCGCAAAGGCCGGCATGAGAACATTTGTATTAATCCCTGACGGGTATATTGCACTCGGAAAATTATCGCAGGCTATGATGTATGGTGCGGAAATTATTGCTATTAACGGAAACTTTGATCAGGCACTCGAGGCCGTCCGTGCAATAGCAGAAAAATACCCGATTACGCTTGTAAATTCAGTGAACCCTTATAGAATTGAAGGACAAAAAACCGGTGCGTTTGAAATCTGTAACGCACTCGGACAGGCTCCGGATTACCATTTTATCCCTGTCGGGAACGCCGGGAATATTACGGCATACTGGAAAGGCTACAAAGAATGGCATACCGCAGGCAAAATTCCGTCACTGCCTAAGATGATGGGATTTGAAGCCGAAGGTGCTGCCGCAATCGTTAAAGGTGAAAGAATCTTTAAACCAGAAACCCTTGCAACAGCAATCCGCATCGGCAACCCTGCAAGCTGGAAACAGGCAGAAGCCGCCAGAGATGAAAGCAACGGTATGATTAATTTCGTAACCGATGACGAAATAGTAAAAGCTTATAAACTTATTGCCTCAACTGAAGGTATCCTTGCAGAACCTGCAAGCGCCGCATCAGTTGCCGGATTAATCAAGTTTAAAGATAAGGTTAAAGAAGGGTCAAAAGTTGTTTGTATTTTAACAGGCAACGGCCTAAAAGACCCTGATAACGCTATAAAATATTCAAACGCAGACGTTAAAAAAACATCATCCGATTTAACAGATATACTAAAAGTGATGAATGTATAACGAAAAGATTCATTCATATTTAGATATGTTTGTCATATTATAATAATACGACTTGAAAAGAAAAGGGAGTAAGAATAATGGTTAAAAACAGAATTGGAATTGATGTCGGCGGTACAAACGTCAAAATAGCACTGGTTGATTCAAACGGCAAAATCGGGTATTCGGATACCATTCCGACACGTGCGGAAATGGGTTACGAGTATACAGTTAATAATATGAAACAGGCAATCCGTGACTTGCTTACGGAAACGAAATTATCCCCGAAGGATATTGAAGGTATCGGTTTCGGGCTTCCTGGTCAGGTTGATTTTAAATCTGGGATTGTGAGATTAATCACGAATATTCCGGGCTGGGTGGAAATTCCTCTTGCAAAAATGATTGAGGATGAATTTCATATTCCGACAAGAATTGATAACGACGTAAGATGTGCGGCATTAGGCGAATTAAATTTCGGCGCCGGCAAAGGATGCGAAAACTTAATCTGTATTACAGTCGGAACCGGAATCGGTTCAGGACTAATCGTAAACGGGAAGCTTGTCCGCGGTGCCTCTAACGCTGCAGGCGAAATCGGTCACATAAAACTTCAAATGCAGGATGGTCCTATATGCGGCTGTGGAGATACCGGTTGTCTGGAAGCATTTGCGTCAGGCCCTTCCATCGTTGCTATGGCAGAAGAATATATTATGGGCGGGAAATCAACTAAATACCGAGAAATGGCTAACGGCAATGACATAACTCCATTTATTGTTGCAGAAGCCGCAAAAGCAGGCGATGCAGTTGCAAGAAGAATTTACACTAAAATGGGTGAATATATAGGAATCGGACTTGCAAGCGTGGTTAACCTTTTGAACCCTGAAAAGATTATAATCGGGGGCGGTGTTGCTGGTGCAGGAGATATCCTCTTTACACCGTTAAAAGAAACCCTTAAAAAGCGCGCAATGAAAATTGCCGGTGACACGGTTGAGGTTGTTCCGGCACAGCTAGGAAACACCGCCGGCGTCATCGGTGCAAGTTTATTGATAGAAAGTTAAAAAAGGAGGCAGTCGCCTCTTTTTTTTTCGATTACATATATTATGTTTGTAATATAATTTGAATATGGAAAGATTTAGATTTTTGACATCAGGTGAAAGCCACGGAAAATGTTTAACAGCTATAATAGAAGGTTTGCCTGCAAACCTTGAAATTGATATCAATTTTATTAATTCAGAACTTAAGCGCCGGCAAATCGGTTACGGACGCGGCGGCAGGATGAAGATTGAAAGTGATACAGTAGAAATTATGTCAGGCGTCAGATTCGGAAAAACTTTCGGAGCACCGGTTACTCTTGTTATTAAAAACAAAGATTTTGAAAACTGGAAGAAAATTATGAGTGATAATCCTGATGATCTTAATTTTGATAAATTATTTTCAACTTACCGCCCTGGACATGCGGATTATGCAGGGAGCGTCAAATATAATCAGAAAGACTTGAGAAATATTCTTGAGCGTTCCAGTGCCAGAAAAACCGCTATTGAGGTTGCGATAGGCGCTGTTGCAAAATTATTATTAAAACAATTCGGAATTTCCTGTTCATCTGATGTTCTGCAAATCGGAAATGCTAAAACTGAAGAGGATTTCCGCGCAGAAATCGACAAAGCAAAAGCCGAAGGTGATACTCTCGGCGGAAAAATTAAAGTATTATATAAAAATGTTCCGGTAGGGTTAGGCTCCTATGTGCACTGGGATAGAGCTCTTGACGGAAGAATTGCACAGGCTGTCATGAGTATTCCTGCCGTAAAATCTGTTGCTATCGGAAATCATCACGCCTATAAAATGAAAGGCAGTGAATTTCACGATGAAATTTTTACGGAAAACGGTGAAATTGTGCGCAAAACCAACAACGCTGGCGGAATAGAAGGCGGAATTTCAAACGGAGAAAATATAGTTGTCACTTTAGTGATGAAACCTATACCGACACTTTTGAAACCTCTGCAGTCTGTAAATCTTTTAACAGGAAAACCAGAGGAAGCACACTTTGAACGTTCGGATACCTGTGCGGTGGAAGCATGCGCTGTGGTTGCGGAAGCCAGAATTGCCTGTGTGCTTGCAAATGAAATTCTTCTTAAATACGGCGGCGATTCTATGGAAGAATTATTAAATCATCAAATGCTTGCGTTGTCTCCATTAAAATTTTAGCAGCATGGACATGGATTAGAGCATCTAGAACCAATCAATTAACGGGCGGATTTCACCGCATTCAAGCGAATATTTTTCCGCGGTTTTGCTTCGCAGGATTTTGTCTGTCCTTAAATCTTTTTTTACAGGATTATTAAGATATACTGCACCGCCGGATTTATCAAAAACTTCCGCATAATTTAATCCCAGATTCGCACAATTCGGAAGTTTTACAGTATTATCCCCGCGCAGATAGGCAAGTCCGAATACCCTGCAGACAATGCCCCTCCTCTCATATAACGCGCATTGCCCGTCGAGCAGAAAAGGACACTTATACAAAAATCTTTCGCCCTGAAAGTTACTTTTTGCAATCTTTAAGTCCGCAATGTTTTTTCTTATTCTGTCTTTTATATCTTTTGGAAGCTGCAAAAATCCATACATTAAATATTCTGCCTCCAGACGTGAAAACGGATATTCGCCTTCAATACAACAGTCTGTACAGCCCTTTTTGCACTTTATATATTTTTTTTGTTCGGAAAAATATCCCTGAAGCTCCCTATCAAATTCCTCAAGAAATTTTTCATACCGGTTAAGCATTTATTTTCCTCTTATAAGTACATATTTACGGCCTTCCAAAACGGTTTTGTATTTTAGACCCTGCCCGTATTTTTCAAGGTTCTTTTTCTTTATTGAAATTAAAGCGTCGTTTTGTTCAAGTTCTTCTTCCAGATTATCGCGCGTCATCTCGACATCCTCAACATATACGATATGTGCGCCGTAATAATACAGAAGAGAATAACGTCTGTTATCCCCGAAAGATATTAATTGATCCTTTGTGTCACTGGCATATTTTGCAAATTCCATTAAATCGTTCTGCCCGAATTTGTAATCTATTAAAAAGAATTGTTTTGTGCAGAATGCAGAAACCAGAAGTGTAAAAATTACATATGTAAAAAATACCCCCCACGGTTTCTTTTTGAGCGCGCATATAATGCTTGAGGCGCCGCAAAATGCAACAAACCCTATACACATCCATTTTGCGCAATAGATATCGTTGTACAGCCACTGCGGAAGAAAAAGCGGTGTAAAAAGTGCTGCAAACGACAGTATTAAACAAAATCCGCCCCATATGTATACTGAAATATTAATAGGTTTTTTGTACCTGCCTTCCTCAATATATCCTATCCACGCAAACGCCAGTATGCACGCTAGATGTACATAAACAGGCAGAATATATGTTATAAGTTTTGTACTGGAAGCCGAGAAAAATAATATAGTAAATACAGCCGCAATCCAGTTTAATACTAAATATTTCTGGCTGTCATTCAGTCCGTTAAAATTAAACCTGAAATTTTTGAAAATTGCAGGGCGGAAATTTTTAACCTTCACAATAATAAGAGCAATGGCAGACGCAATCCACGGAACCAGCCCCCAGATAAGATTTACGAAATAATACCAGAAAGGGGCAGACCTATCAATATCGTTTGAGGTTAAAAACCTTGCAAGATGGTGTTTTATAATATATTCTTCATAAAATTCAGGATTATGGATTTTCAGCATTAACAAATGCCACGGCAGAACAATCAGCAGAAAAAAGCAAAGTCCGGCGAGAATATATTTAGGTTTAAGAGCGCTTTTGAGTTTATCTGCCGCCATGAGCGCAAAAAACATCACGCCGAAAGGCAGAACAAACCCCGGAATCCCCTTTGCCATAACAGCAAGTCCCGAAAATATGTAAAAAAGCCACACACAGAATTTTTTATTTTCCTCTTTGCAGAAGAATGTCAAAAATCCGCACATAATGGAAAATGCGACACAGGTCGATACAACAATATCCAGAATAGCGAACTTTGCAAGAATAACAAATTCAAAACATGTTGCAAGGATTAGTGAGGAGATTATACCATAGTTTCTAGAGACCACTTTTCTTCCGATAAAATAGGTTAAAAAGCAGGTCAGAGTGCCATATAAAGCGACAGGAAACCTTGCGGTAAATTCGTTAATTTTTCCGAAAAGTGCAAAAGAAATGCATTCACCCCAGAAAAATAAAGGCGGCTTTTCAAAGAAAAAATCATCATCCAGAACAAGTGTCATAAAATCTTTTGTATGAAACATATCTCTTGCCATAGAGACATATCTTGTTTCATCGACATCCATAAGCGGATAGCTGCCTATATTATGAAAAAAAATAAAATAGAATAATATACTTAAACCCAAAACAGTAAACCATTCCGGGTGTTTTTTTACGAAATCCAAACTGCGTGTAAACACATTCATTATTTATCTCTCCCTAATCTTACATTCAGGAAAAAATATACCATAAAAATTCTTACGTCGCAAAACAGTCCTTATAATAAAAGCCGTAAAAATACAGGTAAAATTAATTTGCTTCTTTTAAGACCGCGATAGTCTGTTCAATTTCATCTTTCAAATACCGGAGCTGTTCATTAATATTGTTTTCATTATAAATATATCCGGTACCGGTATAAGCCAGATATGGACTGTATTTTTCAGCTTCCGTCCGGAGCTGTGCCACGGTATTTGCGTGGAGTCTCAAATCCATCAGTTTTTGAAAAGAAATATAACTGCTTTCGGGTTTGCCCTCATATTTTTCTCTGAAATAGTCTGCGTTTTTGGTAAAGAAATATACCCGCGAGGCAAAAAGCTGAACATTTTCATTAGCTTCAATTGAATCGTAAATTTTTTCAAGCATATCAATAAATTCTGTAATATCGTTCAGGTACGGAGAACTTTTATCCTGTTTAAGTATAATATTTACAAATGCAGGATTGTCGCGCGGAACAGGCTTAATTTCATTTTCGGAATTAAATTTTTTTGTTTTTTCAAAAGTCGGCTTAACCTGAGAAGCTTCCGACGCGTGAAAACTTTTAGTTACATCAGGAAGGGTTCCGACATAGCCCTGATTTTCAAAGAGTTCCTGATTTTTGTAGTTAAAAAACGCAAAAGCAGGAGCGTGGAAAAGAGAGATTATTAAACATAAAATCCAAAACTTTTTCATACAAATTATTATAATGTTTTATACGCAAAAATCATCATTTATAATATGGAAATCTAAGTTTTTTCAGGGGCAGTGGTTGGGGTGAAGCCTAAATTTTTCAGGAAGTATAGGTAAAACTGATTGAGATGTATGTTAATCAAATTTTAAGCTATGGAGAATTACTGGAGCGACAAAGCAGGCCTTTTCTCAGTTTTTTATTAAGCTATACTTTCCTGTTCAGTTTTATTCATAGGGTTCCACTCATCAGTGAGGTTATTTTTTATAATATTCTGATAATAATTTTCTTTGTATTCGAGCAAATCAAGCTGTTTTTGTAAATCCTTCATCTGCTGTTCTGCTTTTGCTTTTGTGTTTTTTATAATATCAAATCTTTCTTGAACCGTTGAATCTCCCATAAGACAAAGGTCTATATATTTTTTTATTGCTTTATTTTCGGTTCCGACGCTTCTCAAACATTTTACAATCCTTACCCAGCCTAAATCGTTTTCCGAAAACAACCGAACATTATTTTCATTCCTTTTTATAAAAGGGAAAAGTCCACTTTTTGCCCAAAAGCGTAATGTGTGTTCTGATATATCCATTTTTTCGGCAACTTCTTTTATTGTGTACATAACTGCCTCCTGTAGATATTTTAACACAAAACTATGAATGTTTTTCTATATATTTGTCGACTTTTTCCGCTATGTAGGTTGAGAACATCGGGAGAATTCCGTAATATATTGCGGCAAATATTAATGCAGGACGAAGTATATTTATACCTTCAATGTATTTATGGAGTTTCGGGTCGTGTTTGTTGATTTCCGAGAAAGTTTTTATAAAGCAGCCTGTTTTATTTTTTATTACGAGGTCGATTCCGTAGCCTCCGAAAAGCGTTATTGCGGTTGATATTACGTTATTGTAAATGAGTGCTTTTTTACGGTTTTCTTTTATCCTGTCGCTCTTTTCGGTGCGCCAGGCAAATGCGGAAGTCAGCAATATATCAGTAGCTGCTGTCATATGTTTTGCTATATCTTTTTCTTTATCGGCATTTCGTATGGCAAATTTTTGCAGATATTTGTTATCCAGAATTTTTCCGGCACTTTTGCTCAAACCTTCCTGTAATGCTCCTGAAAACGGAATTTTTTTGCTGTTTATAATCTGGATATTGTCAGAATTATTTTTAACACTGAGGGTTTCCTGTATTTTTTGTTTTCTGTTATTAAAGATATTATCCATAATCACAGGAATCAGTGCGATAGTAAGAACAGATTTTGGAATTGCCATAAAAAAACCTGTTCCGAGTTTAATCATCTGGGAGGCAAGTTTGTAGCTTTTAGATTTTATTAAATTATCCGCTCCGTTTTTGAGGGTGTTAATGGTTTCTTTTTTTAGATATTTTTCTGGATTTTTATCAATTCTTTTTACGGCGTTTTCTATAGGGAGAGCTATTGCTTCTACCATCCCGAATTTGATAAGCCCTGAGCAGAGAGAATTTGCGACCGCATATTGTTTATTTTCTTTTTCAACATCGGGCGTTGAAAGAATTGCCAATGGTCTTACGGTCATTGACATCAAAAGAGAAGTTCCGGCAGCAAACGAGGTTCCGTGCTCGGAAATTTTCTCCAATCCCTTCAAGAGAGTCTTATTATTCAAAAATCGGCTTACATTTTGTATACGCATTTATCTATAGTAGACAACACACAAAGAAAAAAGTAAAATAAATTTAATGAAAGTGAAAGAATTTATAAAAAATGAACTTAGCGGCTGGGGAAAGTGTGAACGTATAATTTTCCCGCTGGAAATTCTTCTTATAATATGTATATCATTCATAATCGGCGACAGTAAAGTTGCACTGGTGTCTGCTGTTTGCGGCATTATGTACACAATTTTTGCGGGGAAAGGTAAAATCTCCTGTTATATTTTTGGTCTCACGGGGACTATGTGCTATGCTTTTATAGCGTTTCAAAACCATCTTTACGGTAACCTTTTTCTTTATATGTTATATTATTTTCCGATGCAGGTGGTGGGAATTTTTAAATGGAAAAAACACCTTCAGAAGGAAAAACAGGAAATTATAAAAACTAAATTAAAACCTCTTGAGCGCTGGATATTTTTTGCAATTACCTTTGCAATATCGCTTATTGCGGCATTAGTCCTGAAAAAGACCGGAGGTGCATCCCCTTTTATGGACGCGTTTACGACAGTATTTTCAATTGCGGGTCTGATACTTACGATAAAACGTGCTATTGAACAGTGGTACATATGGATAATAGTTAACGGTCTCTCTGCTGTCATGTGGATTAGCGCCTATTTTAACGGTTCAAACTGCTTTGCGACGGTTCTAATGTGGGTGACATATTTTGTGCTTGCATTTTATTTTTTATATACGTGGACAAGAGATATTCACGAAAATACAGTAAAATAAAATCAAATAGTGGGGGATTTGCTCAATACTTCAACTTTCACTTTCTATATGACAAGTAATACAAGTCTGTTTTAATGACATAATCTTTTCATAAGATTTCTCTATTTTTTCAAAAAGTTCAACCTCGTTTTTAGCTTTTTTTGCAATGTATTCAATTGACTCAATCACATCAGGTGTGGAATTTCGGTGGATAAACATATTTAAGCCGGCTCTGATACCTTTTTCAATTGCTGCAGAAAGCCCGAATTGCGAAACGCCCTTCATCATCATATCGTCTGAAATTATAACGCCTTTGAAACCTAAATCTCCACGCAAATAAGAGATTGCATTCCTGCTTAAACTTGCCGGAATAACTTCTTTATCAAAACAGGTACAGTGAAGATGTGCCGCCATAACCATTTCTATCCCGTCTTTTACTGCTGCGGCAAACGGAGCGATATGATATTTTTCCATCTCTTCAAGACTTAAATCAATACGCGGAAGTGTCAAATGGCTGTCGGCGTTCGCATCGCCGTGACCGGGGTAGTGTTTGACGCACGGCATAATCCCGTTTTTGCGGTAAGCTTCACAGACAATTCTGCTGCCCATTATTACATCTTCCGGTTTATCAGAAAAAGCGCGCTCGCCGATAATAGGATTTGCAGGATTCGTATTTACATCAATACAGGGGGCAAAGTTAAGATTTATCCCGTAACTTTTCAATTCCCGTGCAATCTCATCCGTCTGCTTACGCAAAAAATCTCCCCCTTTTTCAAAGGCAAATTTTGCTGACAAATATTTTTTACCATTATGAATATTTTCTGTCCGCTCAACCCTGCCGCCCTCCTGGTCAATAGAAAGAAACGGCGGAACCTTTGCAAAAGATTTTATGCCGGACGTCATTTCTCGGAATTGTTCTTCGGATTTTATATCTTTAGTGAAAAAAATTATGCCCCCGAGCCCTTCTTTCAGCGCCTTTTTATACCCGCCGCCTTCAAGCCCCAGAATAAACATTTGATAAAGTTTTTCTCTTATCTCCATTTACAAAATCTCACTGTAAAAATCATATAACGCCGGAAGATTTCCGCTCGCAACAACTTCTTCTATCTCTTTAATTATTGCTTCAGGATTTTTTAACTCCTTAAAATTCGCCGGAAGCTTTATGTCATCCGTCATTTTGAGTTCTGTAAAGCCTTTATTTTCAATAAGAAAAGCCTTGTAATTCCTTAAAATATCCATCTTTTTTTCGTCTGGAATAAAGTCTTTACCGGTATAATACTTCACATCCCGCGGCAGGTATTCATAATAAGATGATACAAAATTAACCTCAGATACGGTTTCTTCCTCATTGTATTCAGAGCCGCAGCAGAAATTATTCAAAATAGGTTTGCCTTTGATAGTCTTAACAGCAGCAGCCCAGAGCATACAGCCTAAGTAAAATGCAATATAGTCATCAAATAATTTTATCAATTTCGGATAAAACATCTTAAAATGATTCTTTTTTTGCCCGAAATTTTTATAACGGTCAATCGAGTCATAAAGATATTCAATATTCGGTATGAAAGCAGAAATGTGGGCAACGAACCCCGGATCAAACTGTACTCCTTCTTCAAAATTCATTTTTCTTATCTCCTTTTTATAAATCTTCTTTTTCAGTATCGTTATTTAAAGATTGCTGCATAAATTTATATCCGTCAACAAAGGATTTTGCAACTGCTTTAGAGAAAATTTTTCTTGCCGACCAGTATGAAGTGTGGGCGAGAAGAAATGTTCTCATACTCCATACCGTCGAATTATCGTATACAAAACCTTTCGGATTAATTATATCAATCTTAGCTTTTTCGGAAAGTTCAGACGGTTTAAGGTTTCTTGTTGTCGGAAATCCCATCGGATCTTCTTTAAAATTAACCGTCAGCATAAAGAAGTCATGTTCCAGTATATATTTGAGCATAAACCTGTTATAGTACGTGAGTTCATAATCAGGATCTGCAATATCTGAATAAAAAAGCACCAGAGGACTTGCGAAATTAACAATCCCGCGGACAGCATTTTCAGGGATACATGCGGCATCAGTATATTCATCAAGTTTAAGATATGCTTTTTTAAATTTTTCTATATCAGGGATAAATCTCAAACGTCCGTCAGAGGTTACAGCACCTATTCCGGCCTTTGAAATTGCTGAAATACAGGAATTTTTCCGCGGGTTTTGAAGTATAAAATTCCTGATATTGTCGTCAACTTTTTCAGATTTCATTAAATCAGGCGCATTAAGATAAGGAAGCTTGTTGAAAAGATATTCGTAAGTAATAAAACTTCCTGCAGAATATCCGAAAAGTACAACCTTATTTCCCTGTGTATATTCATTCATCACGGTTTTATGCAAATCTTCAACTATAGGCAGCATATGATGGGATTTTTGAACCCAGATTGCATCATGCAAACAGCTTGCAAGCAGTGAGCGGACTCCATAAGCAATTGTCGGACTGAACGCTTTTGATAAATCAAGCTGCTGTTCAACAAATTCCAAATCAGCCTTACTCTTATCTCCCCAGAAGAATATTCTTGCATCAGGGTTTATGGCATATTCACCGTTTTTCAAAAATAATGACGCGGCTTCTTCATTATCCTCAAAACTCTTTTTCATAACCGGATGAAGTTTCGTAACCCCTTTTTCAAACCAGTTTTTCATTTTTTCATTATTGTTATTGGAACCGTTTATATAAACGAAACTCATGTTCTCCCGTGCAAAAGAGACTCCCTGTAGCAGTATTAACGCCCCGATTAAAAATAAAATCTTTTTCATAACAAAATATTACCACAAATAGCAAAAAATTTATTTTCGGGGTTTAATAGTTTTATGATAACCCCTGTTCAAATATTTAATTTGCAGAAAAATATTTACCCTGTTCTGAAACAGCCTAAAATAAATTTTGCTGAAAATATACAAGAAGATGTATTTACGCCATCATTCACCGGGCAAAAACCTGTTTCAGAGTTTGACAACGAATTAAAGAATCTGAACGGGGTAAGATGTGCCCGCTGTAATCAAAGAATGCTTTCAGAAGAAAAATACCATAACCTTCTGGATAATATATCACAGGTTAAAACCGGTGCCGAATTAGAAAAACTCCTTACTGAAAATAAACAGTATCTTAATGACAGCAACTCAATTATACTAAAAGATTTAAAAGAGATAAATGCAAAGTATCCTGATGCTGATATAAATACAGTATTAAAAAAAATAGATGAGGATGCCCCGAAGATTTACGCCGAAACATGCAAAAATAATATTAATCTCATTAAACTTGTGACAGAAAAACTGTTTATGTCTGAACATAACAAAAAAGAATATCTGAAAGCAGTAGAAAGACTTGAGATACATAAAGATTTTCAGCCGTATGACCTGCATAAATTCACGGAAATAATGAATGATACCCTGCGTGAAACGGATTATCCGCGGAAAGAAAAATTATATAAAAAAGTTATGCTTCACCAGAGCAGAGCATATAATTACTATAAAAATATAACATCACGGCATCTTCCCGCACAGAATACACAGACGGGTCTGCGCTGCCTTGGCAAAGCCCTGTTTAAGCGTTCGGTTTCTGAAATACGTCCGATTACAATTTATGATGACACGAGTAGCCCTGCAAATAAAATTCTTGTATGCAGAGATTGTGACGTAAAAACACAAAAAGCATCTCGTTATTACAAATTTTCTGATGATTCCGAGATGTTAAAAGATCACCTGACACAATACTTTCAAGATATAAACAGTGCAATAAACGCCGACAAACTACACGCGGACAGCGATTATATTAATTCTCTAATAAAAAACATCCGAAAAACCTCTAATCAGAAAATATCACTTAACGGAAATGACAGGAGTTTTCTGGAATATAAGAAGAATTTTACGGATCTGCCTTTTGAAAATATTGAAGGACTTCCATGCCCTAAGTGTAATGCAATTATGCTGACGCACGGACAGAGAGAAAAAATTTTCAAAAAAATTAATGAATCTTCTTCTATAAAAGAATTGAGTGATATTATCAAAACCCACAGCGGCAATTTTCCTCCTATGACAAAACTTCTTGCAGAGAAATTCCGTGATAATTTTATTCGTGACCCTTATATTACTGATGTTTTGATGAAAAAAAGCATGACCGTATATGTTAACAAATTATGTCATCACGAAGTAATGACTTTTATAAGATCAGCCTCAAAGAAATTAAATGATCCTTCATATTCAGAAGCCGAAAAAAATAAACTGGTAAAACTAGTAGAAGCACTTAAAGAATATGACAAAAATACAAAACTGTTCTATAATTCAGCAAAACTTCAATCAATTCTTCTAAATCCCGAATTTAGAGGAGAGGAAGATAAATTCCGGCTTCAGGAAAGAGGGGACGAACTGCTTGCCAAGCTGGAAATTCTTCAGGGGCCTATATGTCATTCAACAGCCATCTCCTCAAAGGAAAATTACAGCTGGAGTAAAGTTTTTGCGGAAAGAATTTTCAGGAAATCGGTATTTACAAAAGACCACTTTGTCGCACGAAACAACGGAGGCACGGATGAGCTTGACAATAAAATAGGACTCCATAGAGAATGCAATCAGCTTAAAGGGCGTCAGAAACCTTCAAGGTGGCTCCGGAAAAATCCTGAAATAGAAAATTACATGGCAAATTATCTCAGGAAAATTAATGAATATTCAAAAAACGGAATGATTAAAGACTGCGATACCTACGCAAAAGATATCGCCAATAAAATATACTACCTTTACGGCGGCAGCGACAAATTAAAAAAAGAATTTGACAAGTAGCTTGGAGGATTTACTTTAAAGAAGTTCCGTTTCTGCTGAAGCGCTTTGCTGCTAAATTTTAACAGTTTACGGGAGACCGCTATCCTTTTTTAACTATGACAAAGGTTAATAAATATAAAAACCTAGCAATTTATTCCCGTACAAAAAACTGAGCCATAGTTAACGGTTCTGTCGGCCGGTCTTTTGAATAAACTTTCATCACATAAGCGCCCGGTTCCCCAATGACTATATAATCATCATAATAGTAAACTTCTTCATCCTTTAATCTTACCGTATTTGCCCAGTATAATTTGTAACCGAGCCGCTCCATGTCATTATCCTTTTTTATTATCTGGATGTAGATGTATCTGGAGTGAACTTTTTTCGGCATTAATATTAAATAATAAATCCTCACATTTGGTTTAAACACTGAGGAATAATCCATTACATTCTCTTTTGTAATCGGGTTTTTGTTAAAGAGAATTGCAGGTTTGTCGCCCATGTCTATGCAGGCGGTAGTTGTTATCAATGTTATTAGTGCTGTAAGAATTAATATTAATTTTTTCATTATTGTAATTTCTTGAGTTTATCCTGAACATCCTGAATTGCTTTCTGGTCTTTTGTGTATTTCAGGAACAGGTTGTAATTTTTCAGTGCTTCTTCTTTATTTTTTTCGGTTTCGTAAGCAAGACCGAGTGCGTAGTAGGCATAAGCATATTGCGGGTCGATTTTTATTACCTGCTCAAAACATTTTTTGCTTTCCGCAACATTTTTCTGTGATGCGTAAACAAGTCCTAAATTGAACCAGCCGTCAGTGTATGACGGATTTACAAAGATTGCTTTTTTGTAGAAATCAACGGCGTTTGTTTCGTCATCCTGCAGCTTATAAATATTCCCGATTTTTAAAAGCGTAACTTCATCGGATGGATTCAGTGCAAGTGCTTCTTTGTAATTTTTTATTGAATCCTCGTACTGCTTTGATTTGTAATTTTCATCTGCAATTGCAATAAATTCTTTGCTTTTTGCGATTTTTTCTTTTTCTGCATCAGCGGCTTGCTGTTCCTGAACTTTTTCCGAAGATTCTTCATCTTTGATTACAACGGATGGAAGTTCTCCTGCGGTTTCAGCTGATGATGTCTGGTCTAAAGTTTGGGCGGCAGGTGCGGTTTCTGCTATGAATTCTGCAAGTTCGTCGCTGTAGAGCTTTTTCTCAGGATCCATCGCGATTGCTTTTTCGTAATATTCGGTTGCTTTATCGTTAAGCTTGCAGCCGCGGTATGCTTTTGCAAGTCCATAATATGCGAAACTGTCTTTGGTTCCGCGGGAGATTGCTTTTATAAATTCTTCCGTTGCTTTTGAGTAATTATGAATTTTTAAATCTTCATGTCCTTGTGCAACGAGCGCTTCTGTTAAATTGTTCTCTACAACATCACTGCTTTTTACTGTTAATAAATCATTGTAAAGTGCGATTGCTTCGTCGTATTTTTTTAAAGCATGAAGGGCGATTGCCTTATTTACTTTTACGTCATAGTTGTCTTTATCAACCGCGAGAACTTCATCGTAATATTTAATTGCATTTGTATAATCTTTTGTTAAATGATAGCAGCTTGCAAGGTCTTTTTTCATATCGGTATCGCTTGTATTCAGGCTGATTGCTTTTTCATAATTCTGGATAGCGAGCGGATAATTTTTCATCCGTTTATAAACAATCCCCATATTTTTATATGCTCTGCCGTCATTTGGAAAGCTTGTGATGTATTTATTATACTGTTCAATCGCTTCGGTATTTTTATCCATATCTGCAAGCAGGTTTGCGTAATCGAATCTCAAAGACTGCAGATTTGGTTTTTGTTTAAAAATGACTTCATACTGGGCAAGCGCAAGATCATTCTTTTCAAGCTCCTGATAAGATAGCGCAAGACTTACATGAGCCGCTGTATTTTCGTTATCTTTTTCCACCGCTTTTTCAAGCATCGCTGCTGCTTTTTCATAGTCTTTTGTTTCAAAAAGCGCGGTTCCAAAATTATAGTAGCTGTCAAATCCTTGCGGATTTTTTTCATAGAGAATTTCGTATTCTGCGGCCGCTTTATCTGGGCAGTTGTCAGCAAGGTATGTTGCCGCTAAGTTTCTGCGAGCTTCTGCGTGCTGGGAATATGTTCCCAAAAACATATTGTAATTTTCGATTGCGCTTTTGTAATCTTTCAACTGGTACTGAACGTTTGCAATATTAAGGTAATTAAATTTATACTCCGGAAAAATTTGGAGGGCACTTTTATATGCGCCGAGGGCTTCTTGATATTTCCCTTGAGTTTCATAGATATTACCTAAGCTTATGTAGACAAAAGCGTCATCAGGACGGAGTTTTATAACTTTTTCGTAAGCGGCTATTGCTTCATCATACTTATCCATATCAGTATAAATTCCGGCGAGTTTTGTATAAAGCATAGGGTTATCGCCGTTGACTTTAACGGCTTCCAGAAGTTTATTCACGGCGCCCTGCAGATCTTTTTGGTATTCAAGGGTGCACGCCTGCTGGTAGAGCATATTTGCCTGAGGCGTCATTGCCGCATAGTTAGGTAAAACTGTTGAACAAAGTAATAATGCCGATAAAATTAAACGCTTATTAATGATAATTACCCCCTCTGACTTTTAACAGTATATTAGCAAAAAATTATATTTGTGTAAAGCTGTGAGAGTATATTTTTTTGCCTGTCAGGATATCAGCCGTCTTGATTATGAGGGATTGTTCTTCATTATTTTTATCGTAGTCAATTGAATCTGTTTCAGAAAAATCTCTTATCATACCGGATAATTTTATATATAATTCGTCAACAGGATTTTGCGGGTTGTTTTCTGAAAGCATTTTTAAAACTCGAATGAGTTCTGTATCTTTTGCATCGACTATTGCGGCATCAAGTCCTGCACCATAAGCAAGCACTGCAAACACTCTGTTTATTAAAGGCCTTAATTCTTTCGGCGAGCCGTTTGAGATGTTTGATAATCCGATAACAGTATTTACAGGCGGGTCAAAACTTTCTTTTATCATTTTTATTGTATTAATTGCTTCCATTGCCTGAGATTGTTCCACGCTCACAGGTAAAATCAGCGGGTCAAAATATATTTTGGAATTTTCGATTCCTTTTTCCATACATTTTTCGTAAATTTCAAAAGCGATTTCCAATCTGCCGTCTGCGGTTTTCGGAATCCCTGTTTCTTTTCCCATAGTGAGTGCTATTAAATTACAAGCGTATTCTGCCGCCATATCCGTCATATCACCGAGGCGCGGTTCATCTTTTCCGGTGCTGTTTAAGAATGCATTTCCGGCATTTTTGCAAACCTTAAGTCCGCTTCTCATCTCAGATGAATTTGTTGTATCAAATGAAATTTTTAATTCGGAATTTTCTTCAACAAGTTTGCATAACCATGGCAAGATTCCCTCAAGTTTTCCTCTTGCCGGCCCGACGTTTAAATCCGCATAATCCATGTTATTTTGTATCCGGATTAAATCTTTTATAAAATCTTCGTTACGTAATTCGACAGCTTCTCTTACGGATTTGGAAATTATATGAATATTTTCGCCGATTAAAATCATATTTAAAATATACCATAAAACAAAAAAATATGTAAAATTTACAAAATTTAACACCCGAAACTCAATCCTGGAGAATAAAACAGGGAAACTAATTCTTTTAGGTAGTAGTAAAATTTTAAATAACACGTTATAATATTTACATTAGATAGGGGTGTAAGTATCTTTTACTAATGGAAACAGAAGGAGAAGGTTCTATGGAAACAATGACGAAAACAGAGAACAAAAAAACTAAATCGAAATTCAATGATGAATTTGAAAATTACTTGAAAAAACAATGCTTAAAGACAACATTTAATGGGATTGAACTTGAAACATTCAGCTGGTACAAAAAGGTTTTAGGACTTGCATAAGAATTAAAAAGCGGGATTTTACCCCGCCTTTTTTATATCAGCATTTTGCCGTTTTCGTAAATCAGAATATTGTCGGCGTAAATTTTTCCGCCGGAACATTCCTTCGCCCCTTCCGGGAGAAGGTTACCGGAGGCCGGATGAGGGGTTGGTTTCATATTTTTTATTAAATCCCAGTGGAGTCCGGATACGTTTTTCCCGCCGGTTTCGGGATAAGAGGCGCCTGCTGCCATGTGGATTGCTCCGCCGATTTTTTCATCAAAGAGAATGTTTCCTGTAATCTCCTGAATTTCTTCGTTTGTACCGATTGCAATCTCGCCTATGTATCTGGAACCTTCATCCATATCAAGCATAGCGTTTAAAAATTCTTCCCCTTTTTCTGCAGTTGCTTTTATAATTTTTCCGTTTTCGATTGTGAGGTGGACACCCTGCGCTTCGTTTCCGCGATAGATTTGCGGGAAATCAAAATAGATTTCGCCATTGATGTCATCTTCCACAGGTGAGGTGAAAATTTCTCCGTCAGGATAGTTGTTTAAGCCCGAACAGCTTATCCATTTTCGGCCTTCAACGCCAAATGTTATATCTGTTTTTTCGCCGACTATGTGAAGCTTTTTCACGTTGTTTAAATAGTTTGCCCATTTTGTTTGTTTTTCGTCGAGTTCTTTTAGTTTTGCAACAGGGTTGTCCAAATCCAGATAGCAGGATTTGAAAAGAAATTCCGAATACTCATCAAAAGACATTTTGGCTTCCTGCGCAAGTGCGTGGGTAGGAACATCTGCGATAACCCATTTTGCAGTGCCTTCTGCGGAGCGTTTCATTAGAAGTTCTGATAATGCTTTTGTTGCTTTTCCGCGGCGGGCAAGTTTCTGCATATCAGCGTGAGCCATTGTTTTTGTATTCATAGGGCCGCCGATTGCGATGAATTTATCTACTTTTTCGTATTCAAGTTTTGTCACAGGGTCAACGTAATCCAGCTGCTCGTCGTTTGCAAGCTTGATAAAGGTATCGGACAAATCTTCTATTGAAGTTCTGACAAGCGGATGACCGCCGCGTTCAAGAACTCTTTTATAAACAGCTTTTACCAAATCTTTTGTGTAGACGCTTGTGCCTCTGATTTGGACAAGGTCTCCTTTTTGCACGTCAACTGAATAGTCAACAAGAACTTCAGCGTATTTATCCCAGATTGTTTTCATAAAATCTCTCCTGTAATTTAATAACTTTAATTCGTGTGAATAAGATTTTTATTTCGAGACGATAGCGGGAGCAGAGCGGGAGCGTGTTCGAGAAATGAAAATCTTATTTGCATATAATATAATAATTAAAAACTCCCTTTTTCTGCAATCGGAAAAAGGGAGTAATTTTTATTCTTCACTTTCAAGTGATTCGTGACCTGATTTGTGCGATTTGAGAAGCACTCCGCGTTTTGATGTCTTGATAAAGTCAATCATTTTTTCAATGTATTCGTTCATCGGAATTTCCGCTTTAATTTTTTCAATCGCCTGAGTTGTGTTGTATTCTTCAGAAATCAAAAGTTTGAAGGCTTCATTTGTTGCAGTTCTGATTTCCTGCGGAACTCCTCTGCGTTTCATTGCAACTACATTTAATCCGCGAGGAACAGGAGGCCTGCCTTCGCCTTTTGAATAAGGTAATATATCCTGACGGGAAGCTGAAAATCCGCTTATGATAGCCATATCGCCAATTCTGATGTTCTGGTGGAATACGCTCATCCCGCCGACAAAAGCACCGAAACCTACATGAACGTGCCCGCCCAATGTTACGAGGTTTGCTAAAATAACCTGATCTGCGAGAACACAGTTATGTGCAACGTGAGAACCTACCATTAAAAGGCATTTGTTGCCTATTCTTGTGGTAAAATCACCGCAGGCAGCCCCTCTATGGATTGTGACGTTTTCTTTAATAATTGTGTCATCGCCTATAACGACTTTTGTCGGTTCGCCCTTGTAACCCAGATCCTGCGGTTCGGAGCCGATTGTCGCAAATGGCGAAATTGTACATCTTTCGCCGATTTCAGCATATTCAATATATGCATTTGAAATCACTCTTGTTTTGCTTCCGATTTTTACGTTTTCGCCTATGACTACGTAAGGCCCGATGATTGCATCATCCGCAATTTGTGCTGACGGATGGATTACGGCTGTTTTGTCTATCATAAAAGTACCTCTCTTTTCTCTGTTTAATAGGTTAATTATAGTACAAACAGGCGCCGGCCTCAAAATTTTAATATAATTTTAATTTAAAGTTGAAATGTTTTATTAATTTATATATAATTACATTAATAATGAATAAGGTTTGATATTACTGTGCCTAGCCGCAGATGAAGCAGAGGAGAGAGTGGTGAAATCTGGTATATTTGGATTTATTTTGGGAATTTTAACGGTCGGAATTGTACTTGCTGTACTGGCTTATTCGTCAGGCGGTGATATCGCAAAAGGGGATTTTGTTAAATATAAACTAACAAAAATTACACCGCATTCTGAGGAAACTCTGTTTGAATTTGATATAAAAAATTCTCCTAAAAAATCTAAAAAGAATAGTGTTACAATAAGTGCAGCTCCTCTCGGCGGAAAATGTGTTATTAAACTGGGTAAGAGAAAATGTTTTACGGCGCCATTCAAGCCGAAACCGCTGACACTTGCCCAGTGTGAAAAACAAAAATCAAAACTCGGGATTAAAAATTGTTATTACTCTGTGGATTACTGGGCAGGTGCTGTAAGTAAATGCGGCGGTGTAAAAAATATGCCTTCTATGGAGGAATTAGGATTGATTGCCGGTGCTTTTTATCAGGGAAATCCTTATATCGGTGAAAAAAGATCCGTTGAACTATTGAAATACAATCCGGAAGTTGTAAATCTATTGGGCTTAAAAGATGACAATTTCTGTCTCTGGTCGAATGAGGAGTACGGTACTATAGGTGTAAGTGCCTCCGGAAGATGTTTCTTCCCTTCATATACGCATTTCTTTGTTGATTACTACAGAAAATTCAATAGCATTTCGGCAGTTTGTTTGACTGAGGAGTAGGTATTAGCGGAACATCTGGTGGTCTTTTGCCGGCATTAAAACTTTGTTTAATATGAGCAGCAAGGCACAAAACCCCACAGAATCCAAAGGATTTTCAGGTTCAGCCACTTTACATTCTTGAAATAATTAATTAATTTTTATATAATTAATCTATGTTTAAATATTACGGGAAATACGCACCTTATTTGTTTCTACTGCCTGCCGGAATTGTGCTTTTAATATTCTTTTTTATCCCGTTTTTTGATACATTTGTTCTGAGTTTTCAGGATTATTCTTCAAGTATCTATAATCCTGTCTGGATTGGCTTAGAAAATTATATAAAACTTTTTCAGAGCCCCGTATTTTATAAAGTTATGCTGAATACCTTTATTTACCTGATTGTGGCAGTGCCTGTACTTGTTATATTCCCTTTGTTTGTGGCAATCCTGATAAATCAAAAAATCCGCGGGGTGACTCTATATAAAATACTTATTTATCTGCCTGTAATTGTGTCTATTGTAGTTGCCGCAATTGCTTTTAAGTGGCTGTATGCAGATCAGGGAATTTTAAATTATATAGTTACATCGCTCGGGCTTCAATCTATCGGGTGGCTTACAGACCCTGACTGGGCTTTGTATTCCGTCATATGGGTTACTATATGGAAAGGTATCGGTTATTATATGATAATATATCTTGCTGCGCTGATGAGTGTTCCGAAAGAACTCTATGAAGCCAGTGATATTGATGGCGCTAATTTTTTAACAAAACACCTGACTGTCACAATCCCTCATATAATGCCGACTATTGCACTTGTCTCTACTATAAGCGCGATTTCTGCTATGAAAGTTTTTGCGGAAATTTATGTTATGACAAAGGGCGGGCCTTTAAATTCCAGCAAGACAATCGTTTATTATATTTATGAAAGAGCATTTGAAAATCTGGATCTTGGTTATGCCTCTGCCATGGCGGTTGTTCTGCTTGCGGTTGTAATGGTGTTTTCTCTCATAAATATTTTCTGCTTTGAGCGGAATAAGTATCAAATTTAGGTGAAAGGTTGAACAGTTGAAAAGTTTAAAAATTAAAAATATATATATTCATATAATACTTATTGCAGTCTCTTTATTATCAATATTTCCTTTTATCTGGCTGATATCTACATCCTTAAAAGGCCCTGATGAAAATATTTTTGCCTATCCGCCTTCTATAATTCCTTCTGATTTTACGTGGGCGAATTATACCGGAGTGTGGGATAAGGTAGATTTTATCGGATATTTTGTAAACAGTATGATTGTCGCGGGCGGTACGGTTTTGCTTAATCTTGTTCTTTCCGCAATGGCAGGGTACCCGCTTGCAAGGATGGAATTTAAAGGCAAAAAGATTGCGTTCTTTTCAATTCTTGCGACTATAATGATACCGTTTCAGGCAATTATGCTGCCTGTGTATCTTATAACTTTGAAACTTCACCTTGTGGACAGCGTGAATAATTTTGCGGGTTATGTCGGCTTAATAATGCCGTTTGCGGTTAGTGCTTTTGGAATATTCCTTATGCGTCAGGCATTTCTTGGAATTCCGCGGGAAATGGAGGAGGCGGCAATTGTGGATGGCTGTACTGTCTGGCAGTTGTTTACAAAAGTTTTGATTCCTATGGTAAAGCCATCGCTTGCTGTTCTTGCTATCTTTACTTTTATTGGTTCGTGGGGCGAATTCCTGTGGCCGAGCATTGTTTTGACAAAAGAAGCTATGTACACTCTCCCTGTCGGGGTAAATAACTTACAGGGAATGTTTAGTTCAAACTGGCGCTTTATTGCAGCTGGATCCATACTTTCTACTATCCCGATTTTAATATTTTTCTTATGTATGCAAAGATATTTTATCTCAGGTGAAAACGAAGGAGCTGTTAAAGGCTAAAGTGTCTATTTTACTTCAATAAAGTTTCGAAATTTCGGGAGAATTTTGCGATAATGGACGTGAGTTAAATTTTTGAGTGGCTTTCAAAAGGTCAGCCGCTTTAGCTTTTATTCCGGTAAAAATCTAAAAGCCGTTAGTATTCAGTGTCAGAAAGGGAAATCAGGATATTTCTCACCTTCAAAAGTGTTCTGGTAAATGTTACAAGTTCGCTTTCTGTCAGAAATTTCGTCAGAATGCCCACCATTTTGTCGTTTTTCGGCGCTATGTCCTGATACACTCTGCTCCCGTCTTTTGTAAGTTCGTAATGATTTACCTGAATGTCCTTGCCGTTATTTTTAACTTCTTTTATAAGCCGTTTTTTAATAAGTTTTGACAGAAGCTTTTCAATGTAACCCCGTTCTTTAAAAAGAGTCTTAGCAAGCGTGTTTTTGTCAATATGCGGATAACATATAAGAGTATCAAGCAGAATATACTCCGCCAGTGTAATGCGATTTTTTACTTCCCGATTAAAATAATTTTCCGCAAGCGCGTTGAAAATTTTAGCGGTGATTTCAAGCTGAAACGTCAAACTGTTGATAAAACGTACTAATCTGTTCATAGGTAACCTCTAATCTCGTGTTTAAGTAAGGCTGTATAATTTTCTACCTATTGAATTTAATACTATTTTTTCAAAAGTCAACAAAAATTGAAAATTTTTTAAAAAATAATTTCATTATTTTCGAGTATTTTATTTTTTAATTTTTCTAAAAGATACAGAAAATCATCCATTTCCTTGTCGGAAAATTCGGCTAAAACCTTTGTTCCGAGCTGACGGAAAGCCTCATCGGTTTCTGCGTACAGCTTTTTCCCCTGTTCAGTTAATGCTGTGCGTTTCACCATCATATTGTTATGAGTGTTCACAGTACGCGTTATAAGACCTTTTTGCTCCATTTCGTTAAGAATTTTGCCAATATGTGCTTTTCCTTTATAAACAAGCTTTGCAAGGTCACTCTGCGAAAGCGACGGGTCTGCTATAATATGGCTAAGAATACGGAATTCGTCTAAATCAAGAATGCTTGTCACATAATTTTTATAATAGTTTCTTGCCATCAATTCTGAAATTCTGGCGGTTTCTGCAAGCTTGAAAGGGAGACCTTCAATAAAAGGAATACCTTTAGTCCTGTCTTTATCCATAATAATCAATCACCTTTCAATCCATAATAATAACATTGAGACCATCTTTTTACAATATTGGTAGAAATTTCTACATGTAAATTTTTCTTCATATTAGATTGAATTGACTAAAGATTTGAATAAAAAGTTCCGACAAAGGGACTTGATTTAAGTGTTAGGTTTAACATAAACTCACCTCACTACGACATTGGGTCAAAGCACTTCAAAAATCTTATTTGGAGTGCTTTTTATTTAAGATTCCCTGAGGTGTTTGATGTGTTTATAGATGTAAATTGCACCCAAAATACCAAAAATCAGGACAATTGCAATATCAAATTTATGCCAGATGTGTTTGAAAGCTTCCATATTCTGCCCCATTTTTACGCCGACATAAACAAGCGCATAACTCCACACAAGGGAACCTAAAAACGTAAGGGTAAAAAAGACTCTCTTTCTTGCCCTTAAAATTCCGGCAGGAAGCGAGATGAAAGTTCTTACAACCGGAAGCATTCTGCATAAGAAAAATGCCCAGTCACCGTATTTTTCAACCCATTTGTCGGCTTCTTCCAGGTCTTTTCTTGACACAAGGAAGTATTTTCCGTATTTTTCAACGAATTTTCTTCCGCCGAAATACCCGAGGTAATAAGAAGGGATTGACCCGAGCACGCACCCGAAAGCACCTGCCAGTGCTGCGACATGGAAATTCATTTCTCCCTTGCTCACAATATATCCTGCAAAAGGCAAGACGGCTTCGCTTGGAAGCGGGATGTTACACGATTCTATAGCCATTAAAAGGCTTATACCCCAAGGTCCCATATGAGTTATTACGTGTTCTATAAAATCTATTAGAAATCCCAGTATTGAATTAATGAATTCCATGCTCTCCTCCTAGTTAACCAGTTCATTATACCAAAAGCAAAAGGATTATTAGGAGTTTGTAAAGTTTTTTATTGTTTGTGATTATTGAGATACTGCAGAAATTTTTATACGCTTGTAAAATGTAATCTTCAGTGCTAGAATAAAGTTACAAAGCGGTATCGTCTAGTGGTTAGGACGGGAGATTCTCATTCTCCAAACAGGGGTTCAATTCCCCTTACCGCCGAATAAAAAGGAGAATGCACCTGTTGTATTCTCCTTTTTATTTAGGATAAATGGCGCATCGGAACCCCACAAGTCAGAGACTTGTCAGGGGTTCAGCGGATTTGCGGACGGACGTCAGTCCGGATAGCGAACGGATTGAGCCGTCAGGAGCTATGCTCCGAAGGCGAAACTCCGTGAGCATGGAGCAAATCCAAGAAAATTTCCCTTACCGCCGAAAACTTTCTTTTTAACCCAAAAAGAAAGTTTTACAAAGAAAAAGTAACACCAGGGTTTTGTATATTTTTAACGGAATTGAACTTAGGGGTTCCGCGGATTTGCACTTTGCCGAACAAAACAATCCGGTGAATTGTTTTGTGAAATGGGACTTAAGTCCGGATGGTAAGTGGTCGATTAAATTATATAGTCTTTATACATGTAACTAATGCAATTATTTAACGGCATCCTGTACTACTTATTTTAAGTTTGTTGTTTGTATAATAGCTGTTGGTTGGGCACATTTTATACTTGCCCAACAACAATTTCCTTTCCGGCAGGGAGATTGAAGAAAGCTTGCCACCATAAAGTTTCTCCCATTGCCGTCATTCCTGGCTCCGACCCGGAATCGTATTATTGTTGCAGGCGTCGGTCCTGCGATTCCGGATAGCCAGAAAAACAAGATTTCAGCATTTGCTTCAATCTGTTTTTCTAAGCTTCCGGAATGACGTGACCTTTTATAGGGTATACTACACCGCTAAAAAAAATTATATAGACCTGTAGTACCCTCTTACTTCAGTACCGTCGCTTCTGGTGTAAGGTTTAACGTAGATAGTTTTACCGGTAAGGCTTGCTCCCAATGAGTGACCTCCTAATGTTATATTAGCCTTTGGAAACATTTTTTTAGCATCCATATACAAGTTGTGAGCTTCTGTTTGTTGATTTGGGATAGATACAAATCCCATTTGAATATCATCTTTCAAAAAGTCTTTTAGCTGGTTTGTTCCTGCATATATGACAGCTACTTCATTTCCGTTTTTATAAATAGCCCCTTGAAAACCGGTCTTTGAATTTGGGACATATTTTATAAGTTGCCACCCGTTTGTTGTTTTATGTTTGTCAGGTGCATATACATTTTCTGATAACATTTTAATATCTTCGTGTAATTTATATTTTTCCATATTTTTCTCCTTTTATGTTAAATTTAAAGTATGAATATTTTTAAAATCAGTAAAAATATGTCTTTGAATATTTTTTCAATAGTTGGTTATGTTAATATAATCTGGCAAATAATTTTTGTTAAGCAAGTTGTGGAAAATTTCAATATTCTTCAAACAGATGCTTCTGCTATAACCGGCAGGGTAATGCTTACCGGTTGTAATATAATCATAGGGTCAATTATTATTTTATTCTTTAGTATTGCATCATTGACTGAACGCATGATAAGTACGCATGCGTTTTTTAAAATAAATGAGGAATATAAGAGGAATAAGTTTGCTATTATATATTTTTACTGCGGCATAGCAGGGAACATTTTGCCATTTATATTATCTTTTGTTGTTCTTAAATTTTCATAGGCATCACTCCTTTAGCAGGTTGAACTGTGATACGATGACGTATCAAAATGTACAAAACTAAAAATGAGTGGTGTTAGATGTATTATACCATTAGGTTTCAAAAACCGTCAATGTTGTGAGTTTAGTTTTAATTTCATCATTTAACTTTTTCATAATATTTCCTTTCATTTTGTAAGTAAATGTGTTAAAATTTGGCTATGAAAATTCCAAATTTAAGAAAATATTTTTTTCTAAACGTAGCTGCAATACTAAGTGTATTCTTCTGGAACTCTATTTATGCATTTAGAACAGCCAACATTCCGCCGGTATATGGTTGGGAAGATCCAATTATAACACCAGGATTGGAATACAGGGCAGCTATATTTCTCTGGGGAATTCTTCTTCTGGCTAGTTTAGGTTTAGCTGTAGTTGAAATCCTAATCAGACACTTCGTTATAAAAAAATATTTTCATTTTAGAATAAACTTGACTTTAACACTGCCGAAAATTATAGATATACTATATTCCTTTGTATTTTATATCGGACTTTTCTGTGCAGTTTTACCGGCAGTATTGCTAGGATATTTTTTAATTGTTATGCAACTTGAATTTTTGTTTAGTTAATTTACTGTAGAGTTAACATGTTTTCATAATCATAGTAATTTCTCCTTTAGTTAAGATACAAAACTAAAAATGAGTGGTGTTAGATGTATTATACCATTAGGTTTCAAAAACCGTCAATGTTGTGAGAGAATTTCTAAAATATTGACAAGGGAAATATTTCAGGGGTATAATTAAGCTACCGTTAAAACAGAAAAGAAGCTGATGTAGTTTCTCCGGTGGAGTGAAAACGGAACGGAGTTATTAATAAGTATAGAAAAAGCCGATGTAGCTCCCCCAGTGGAGTGAAAACGGAACGGAGTTAATAATAAGTAGAGCTTGCTCTACCAACAAACTACCGTTAAAATAGAAAAAAAGCCGATGTAGCTCAGTTGGTAGAGCAACTCATTCGTAATGAGTAGGTCAAGGGTTCAAGTCCCTTTATCGGCTTTGTTTTTTGCTATTTCTCATTAATGTAGGTTAAGTAGAAACTTTCGGAATTATCTGCTTCATTTATCCTTTGTAAGGAAGAGTGTAATAAATGCGTTGCAGGCATGATTTCATACAATTCAAAAATGGTACTATTTTGCAGTACAATATTCAGGGTTGTTATGGATTTTATCCATAAAATCACCTTCTGCCGTGTTTGTTTCAAAATTACCGTCAGCAATCTGTTCAAGACTCTTAATCCCTGCTGCAGCATACTGTTTTGTAATATCAGGCGGTAAAGCGCATTCGTACTTTACATGTTTAAACTGGCAGCGTCCGTCAGCAGCGGTTCCTATGATTTCTAAAACTCCATCGGAAGTTCTGTCAGGAGTGCAGGTGTAAAGCTTTTCCCAGACAGGTTTATGTACAAGTGCCCTTGCAGAAGCTCCTTCCAGTAATAAATTCTGCATGTTAGGGGTGAATAAATCCTCTCCATTTGCCTGTGCAATACCGAAACTTCCGCAAATGACCGCTACTATGCCCGCTATAACCATAAATAACATCTTTTTCATAAATAAATCTCCTAAACTCTTAATATCGCTATGTAATTATATTACATTATACGGCATATTTATGATAAATCTTTAATTTTTGTTAAAAATAGAATTGACAACAAAAAATTAAGTGTTTAAATGTTTAGAGTAAATAATAAATGTTCAAAATACACTTTTTAAAAAGGTGTTGAGAAATGATTAGTGCGATATCAAATAATAATATAAATAATACTTATAATAACAAAATTCAATATTTATCAAACGATACGAAAAATTTTACCGCCCATATTCCGAAGGTCATGTATAAGCAGGTGGAAAAACAAAACATCTGGCATAAGTACCCTTTGAAATATATAGTATACAGTAATGATTTCGGCGAGGCCGTGAGACCTGTCATAGGGAATATGATGGCGCGTCTTTCGTGGATTCCGTCGGTATCATATACACTATTGGCACTCAATAGCAGCGGTAAAAAAGATAATCTTGCAAAAGAACTGGCATTTCAGGGAATTGCAAGTTTTTTATTGCCCTATCTAACTCTCAGAACAACCCGGCATTGCGCCTCAAAAGCTATTGACAATCTTCCTAGGGACTGGAAAACCTCTTTTAAACAAAAAACTCAGGATTTTCCGAAATTAGATAAATTTGTTAAAAAGTTTGCGAAAAACAATAAAAGCGGTTATAAAAATATTGCTGTTTCGACTGCCGGAATAGGTGTGCTGCTTGCCTGCGTAAAGCCTATTGATGAAGCTGTTATGAAGCTTTTGAATAAACATTTCGGTTAAATATTTGCATTTTAAAAATTTTTTCTGATAGAATTGTAGTATGAATTAAGATAGTTGATTAGAGGGAATTTTATGAAAAAGATTTTAGTGAGTATTATATGCGCGGTGTTGTTGGGAGTATTGCCGGCTGCAGCTGCTCAAGATGTGTTTGTAAACAGATTTCAAAACCTGCAGGAAAAACAGGAAACTATCAGCCGTATTGGTTTTCGGCTTTTGAACGCCAATAGAATTCCCCAGAGAATGGTGTTTCAATACAGTGATAAAAATATAATTAATGCTGTGACTTACCATACCGGCAGAAGAATAGTATTTTATCAGGGGCTTATGGCATATACGACCGATGAAGATCAGGTTGCTGCTGTTCTGGCGCATGAAATCTCGCACGGTATAGATTCATATCACGGGATTTTTCGTGGTACATTTTCATTTTTAGCGTCTATGTTCACACCGCGTAAGTATGAGAAAAAGGCAGATAAAAGAGCGATTGATTTTATGGTGAACGCCGGCTATAACCCTGTTGCCATGATTGTTATGATGAATAAAACTTTTGCACAGGATAGATATGAATTTCTTGCAACACATCCGCTTGCCTCAAGAAGAATGGCTTACGTATATGAATACATCTTTTTTAAGTATCCTGAATTCCTGAAAAATAACAAATATCAGGACAATATTTATTATCAGAATTTCCTTTTAACTTCTCAGGAGAATAGACGAAAACTTCAGCGCAAAGTGGAAACCCGTTCAAAGAGTAATGTAAACTATGATTAGATTTATTCTGATTGCATGTATACTGGGACTGCTGCCGTGTTATGCGGCGGGGTACACTCCGGAACTTATAAAAGACGAACTTGTAGAAAAGACGCTTTCCGGTGTTAGTGATGTGTATCCGGAGCCGAACTTGGATTATGACTATTCTGATAAGAATATAAAATATCCTGTTGTGCCGCGGGTTCGACCTTATAGAACGTTACATTACGAGGATAAGCTTGTAAAACTCTACCTGCGGGATGTCAGTAGTGATTATCCTGAGGCAAATTTGAAGTATGATTATACAAAAGTGAAATTTTTGCCTCTCCATATAAGGTTTGTGGAGGAAATCTATTCCCATGGGGATAAAAACGAAGAAGGCGAGATTGTTAAATTCAAAGTAATCCGTGATGTTAAAGATGGCGGGCGTGTTATCGTGCCTCAGGGAACAATCGGGACAGCAAAGATTGAAACCATTTCCCCGAACGGATTTATGGGGGTTCCGGCAGAGGTTATCGTTGCACATTTTAATGTTCCGGGGCTTGACCGAAAAAAGATTGAGGGGGAAGTTGATAAAACCGGTATGAATTTTATGGGGCTTGCAGGTGCTTTAAAATATTCAATCGGGACGTTTATACCGGGGACAGGGTATCTTTTTATGCTCATAAAAGGCGGGCATGTAAAAATAAATACATATGATGTTTATGAAATTAAATATGTACCTTAAAAATCAGGGAAGTATTTATTCCGCCGAAGGCAAAATTGTTTGACATGACAATAGGAGTGTCGATTTCGCGTCCCTGACCTTTTATGTAGTCAAGTTTTCCGCATTCTTCATCTACGTTATGGAGGTTAATTGTCGGACAGAACCATTTTTTGCGCGCCATATCAATTGTCAAAACCGCTTCCACCGCGCCGCAGGCTCCGAGAGTGTGACCTGTGTAGCTTTTGAGAGAACTTGTCGGAACAGCGCGTTTAAAAATATCATAAGTTGCGTTGGTTTCGGCTAAATCCCCCTGAATTGTTGCCGTACCGTGGGCATTTACATAGCCTATATCGTCCGGCGAAATTCCTGCATCTTTCAGGGCGAGCGCAAGTGCTGATTTCATGGTATCGCGGTTCGGGCTTGTAATATGGGTTCCGTCGGTTGAGGTGCCGAAACCGATGATTTCTGCATAAATTTTTGCGCCGCGTTTTCTAGCATGTTCATATTCTTCCAGAATCATTGTGGCAGCGCCTTCTCCTATTACAAGTCCGTCCCTGTCTTTGTCAAACGGAGCCGGTGTAATGTCAGGCGTCGAATTCTTCTGGCTGGTTGCGTATAAAGTGTCAAAGATTGCAATCTGTGTCGGGTGGAGTTCTTCTGCGCCGCCTGCAATCATAACTGTCTGATAGCCGTTTTTAATGGCTTCATAGGCTGAACCTATTCCCATAGAACCTGATGTGCAGGCAGTTGAGGTTGTGATGAGCCGTCCTGTAGTTTTAAAGTAGAGCGAAATATTAACCGCTGTTGTCTGCGGCATCATTTTGACGTAGCTTCCGGAGGTTACGCATTTAACCTCTTTATCCACCATCATTGAATAGAAATCTATGAGGGTATCAAGAGATCCTGTAGAGGAGCCGTGGCTTACGCCGGTTTCGCCGTTTGTGATAATAGCATCACCAAGTAATCCGGCATCTTCTAAAGCTTCTTCCGCGCTCACAACGCTCATAACGCCTACTCTGCCCATTGTGCGCATAACTTTTCTCGTATAATGCGGCGGGATTACAAAATCTTCTACAGGCGCGCCGAGGCGTGTGTTTAACCTTGTATACTGCTCAAGTTCCGGAAGGTATTTTACGCAGTTTTTGAAGGTTAAAAGTTTTTCAAAAGCTTTTTCTCTTGTGACGCCGAGAGGGCTTATTTGCGACATCCCTGTAACAACGACTCTTTTCATAGGTAAAGTCCTCCGTTGACGGAGATTACCTGACCTGTAATATAGGAGGAATCTTCACTCATAAGGTAATTTACAAGGCTTGCGACTTCTTCGGGTTTTCCTGCGCGCTTCATCGGGATGAGTTTTTTCATTTCATCCACCGGCAAATCTTTAATCATATCGGTTTCAATCACCCCGGGCGCAATACAGTTAACAGTAATTCCGCGTTTTGCAAGTTCTAAGCTTAATGCCTTAACCGCTCCGATAATCCCTGCTTTTGAGGCGCTGTAGTTTACCTGCCCGCGGTTTCCGGATAGCCCTGAAATTGAGGACATTGCAATAATTCTTCCCTTAACCCTGTTTTGAATCATCGGCATGACAACGGGTTTGAGGACATTATAAAAACCGCCGAGGTTTGTTCCGATAACGTCGTCCCACTCATTATCTTCCATTGCAGGGAAAACGTTATCTCTTGCGATTCCTGCATTCAAAACAACACCGTAATAAATCCCATTTTTTTCTATATCTTCCGTCAGAATTTGCCTGCATTCTTCGCGGTCTTTCACATTGAACTGCAATATTCTTGCATTCACGCCGTAAGTTTCAATTTCTTTTTGAACTTCAAGGGCTTTTTCCATATTTTTGTTACAGTGTAATACTATATTATAACCGTTTTTTGCAAGATATAAGGCGGAAGCTTTTCCTATTCCGCGGCTTGAACCGGT
>CALUTK010000008.1 GCA_944323675.1 Candidatus Gastranaerophilales bacterium
ATATCCTGCCACATTAACCATTTCGGGCTGCCTTTTTCGTGCGAATCGTTGCGTAATAAATAAGACGGGTGAAAAATTGGCATCATTTTGCTTCCAAAAGGTCCGTCAAACCATTTCCCGCGGACTTTTGTAATTCCTGTTGAGGTATTAAGCATAGAAGATAATGCAACTTTGCCGCAAAGCAGAATAATCCTGGGTTTCAAAATTTCAATCTGCGCATCCAAATAAGCCCTGCAGGCTTCTTTTTCTTCCGGCAACGGGTCTCTGTTATCAGGAGGACGGCATTTAAGGGTATTACAAATATAAACATCTTTTTTTCTTGAAAGCCCGACTGATTCAAAAATTTTATCAAGAAGCTGACCGGCTTTACCGACAAAAGGTTCACCTTTTTGATCTTCATAATACCCGGGGGCTTCACCGATAAGCATCATTTTATGATTAGGAACGCCGCCGGAAAAAACAATATTTGTACGGGTCTTGCAAAGTTCACACTTATCACAGTATTCACACATCTGACGAACTTCTTCTAAATCCGATTTAATACTCATATAAATCCTTAATCTTCAGATAAAAAATAACATAAACAATTATTTTAAACAAATAAATTTTTACATAAAATATGCTATCGGAAGATTTTTATACCCCTCTCCCTATGGGAGATGGTAGACTTTCTTAGCGAACTAAGGTGAGCCTAGAAAGTCGGGTGAGGGTAATATCATATCCCCTCGCCCCTTGAGGCGGATTTACACTCTGCCGAACAAAACAATCCGGTGAATTGTTTTGTGAGAGGGGACGGAACGAAGTGAGTCCGGATAGCGAACGGATGGAGCCAGCCGAGCAGAGGCATGAGCGAAGCGAAAGACGAACAACAAACAACGGAAACGTTGAGTTTTCGTTGTTGTTGTGAGCGGTGCCGTTTTACGCGAGGCGTATTTATATGTAGCTCGTAGGCGACACTCCGTGAGCATGGAGTAAATCCAAGACAGGAGAGGGTGGCACGTAGTGCCGGGTGAGGGGTAAATTTATATTCTTTCTGGTATGTTCACTTTTTCTTTTTTTTGCGATGAAAAAAGAAAAAGTGAACCGAAAAAGAAAAACACGCAAAAGTTTCCAGCGTCGCTACGCGCCGCGGAATCAAATGGAAGTAGTTGAAGGCAAAGCCGTCGCACTCAGCTCGTTCGCGCTATCGTGCTGACGCACACGCACACCTGACCTGCCGTGGCAGGTTGCCGAATATATACACGAAGTGCAATAGCGAGGCTTAAAGGTTAAATGTGACGCATTTAACTACATCCATTCGGTCTTGCGCTGCGAAGCAGCGCTATTATATAGCGTGTTTCTTTTTCTTGGCTGACATTCTTTTTAAGCTTGCATTGCCGCCTGCCCCCGCCACAGGCGGGAACTCTCTCCGTCAATGGGCGAGGAGAATTTGTTTCTTCCGATAACATATATTACATTTGAAAAAGCCGGCTTGAAGCCGGCTTTTTCTGTTTATTTCTAATCTATTTTCCAACTGTTCAGATATTCTTCCTGCTCCGGAGTAAGTGTATCAATTTCTATCCCCATGGATTTCAGTTTTAATTCGGCAATTTTTACATCTACTTCATGCGGAAGGGTGTATAATTTATTTTCAAGTTTCCCGTAATTTTTTACCAGGAATTCAATACCTAATGCCTGATTTGCAAAACTCATATCCATAACACTTGCCGGATGACCTTCCGCTGAAACAAGGTTTACAAGCCTTCCTTCAGCAAGAACGTAAATGGATTTTCCGTTGTTGAGTTTGTATTCTTCAAGTGTCGGTCTTATTTGTTTAATTTCTGTTGTATATTTTTTAAGTCCGTTCACATTAATTTCGTGATCAAAGTGGCCGACATTTCCAACAAATGCTCCATCTTTCATTTCTAAAAGGTGTTCGGTATCAATAACGTGTTTGTCACCCGTTACAGTTAAGAATATATCACCTTCTTTTGCAGCTTCTGCAATCGGCATTACTCTATAGCCTTCCATAGCGGCTTCAAGTGCTTTTAGCGGGTCAACTTCACAAACGATAACATTTGCTCCCATTCCCTGTGCTCTCATTGCAATACCTTTTCCGCACCAGCCATAACCTGAGACAACAACGGTTTTTCCCGCAAAAAGGATATTTGCAGCTCTCATTACACCGTCTAATGAACTCTGCCCTGTGCCGTAACGGTTATCATAAAGGTGTTTTGTCAAACTTGTATTAACGCCTACTGCAGGAGCTTTCATAATCCCCTGTGCTTCAAGTGCCTGAAGTCTTATTATACCGGTTGTTGTTTCCTCTGTTGAACCTATAATTTTTTCTGCAAGTTCAGGACGTTCAGCATAAATTGTAGAAATAATATCACACCCGTCATCAATAATAATATTCGGATTGTGGTCGAGTGCCACTTTAACATGTTCCCTGTAGGTTTCAACACTTTCACCGGCATAACCAAAAACCGGAATACCCCAGTGTTTTACAAGCGCTGCCGCTACATCATCCTGTGTTGATAACGGATTTGATGCAACAAGAACCGCATCTGCACCTCCGGCCTTCATTACTGTACAAAGGGCAGCCGTTTCTTTTGTAACATGAACACATGCCGATAATCTTAAGCCTTTAAACGGTTGCTCTTTTATAAACCTTTTTTCAATTTCTTTTAATACAGGCATATCTTTTAATGCCCATTCAATTTGATTTTTTCCCTGATCTGCAAGATTAATATCCTTAATGTCGCATTTAATTTCAGTCATTACCATTGAATTCTCCTTTTAGGTGTTTTCCGCATTCTTCCGCGGCAGTAACATTACAACAGAATTATAAAAATTAAATAAAAGAATAGCAACAATTTGTAATGTTTTGTTTAATTAAGAATATTTTTATGTAAAAATTTCTTAATATAATGGCCTCGTTTGGCAAACTTTAATATTCACGTTTGTTATATTGACAGAAGTAAGGAGTGTTTGTGAAAGTAAATTTTGAAAAAAATCATGCCCCAAACGGCATAGCATTTAAGGGATATAAACCGGTAAAATCCGACCTCGGATATAACATGTATGAGTTTAATTATACGTTTGACGATCATAATTATGATTGTTATCTTGAGCTTTGCGCAGTGGAAGATGACGGGAACGGGAATTATCAGAACAGACGGGCTTTAAAAAATTTTGATAAAAATACGGAATCTTTAAAACTCAAATGCGGTCCAAACAGGATTAGTCTTGCCGAACATTATAACCTTAATTCTGATACCCCTTTTGCTTATCATTACAGAATTACCCCTAAAGGCAAACCGGATCAGACTCTCAAATATGATGTTGACGCCGGTGATATTATAGATTTCACAAACGGAGGTTCAAAAGCTCATTTAATATTTAACATTGTGGTTCCGGGCAGAACAAGAGGGACAAGAGGCGGTGCAGGTATTCTTGCTATTCCGGATTCTTATAATGCAATGTATGCTTACGATAAAGACGGTAAAATTATTCCGAATATAAAATATGTGGATGCCGTAAAAAGTACAAAACATTTTTCAAATAAAATAGGCGGATCTCTTGCAGGTATTGAACATGACCTTGAGGCAGGCAAGCTTGACCAGTATTCGAAAATATATCTTACTCCGTTTGCAACTGACGACAGCCTAACCCCGCACTCTTACTGGGGTAAAAACTTCTTCCAGATTGCGCAGTCTCTCGGAAATATTGATAACTACGCTTCTTTACAGAAAAAACTGTTTGTAAAAGACAAAAACCTTGTTTCCGACGCGGCTTTGTGTAATGAAGGATTGGAAGGTATCCATTTTCAGCATATTTTAAAATGGGGCAAAAAATCTTATGCCTATAACTGGTTCAGAGCTGATTTGGATCAGGGACCTTTCGGACTTGGCGTACTGAGCAGAAAGAAAAGCTTTATTTCTCATAAAATTGTGAACTCTCCGTATATATTTACCCAGCAGTCTTCAGGAAAGATAACCTGGAAAAAAGCACCTGTCTGGAACGGGAAAGGAGAACAGGGCAACAAATACGATCCTAAGAGTCCTACTTATATCCAAATTCTGGATATGGATCTTGTAACTCCTGATGAAAAAAACAGTAATTCAATGAGATTACAGGCATATTCAAAACTTGATACAGGCAACCCGTATAAAAAGGTTACACATAACGATACGGTAATTTTATATTCACACGAAATAAATCCTGAAACATATCTTGATAATATTAAACGCCTGAATGACTTGAATAACTCCAGACCTGACGGACAGTATTTCCCTATACATTCATATGAGGCAACAAGAGTCCTTACTAAATTCGAGTTCTTTAACTATGAAGGCAAATTTGAAGGGAATAAAGAAGATTGGGATGCAAATGTCGATGTTGCTAAACTGAATTACTCATATTCAAACTACAATACGCAATACGCAAAAGAACATATTCCTTTAGAGAAACGAAATGAATATAAAGCAATGATAAAGCGGAAGAATACCGAAGTTCAGGATTATGCAATAACATCCGCCAAATATTGGACAGAGAAAACAAATCAGATTCTGAATCTTTATGTTGCCCAAAATCTAAAGAATATTTCAGGCAAAAATGCTTCCGATATTATGAATTTGATACGTGAAGAAATTAAAAACGGCAAAATGCCTGCGTCTGCAGAAATTGTATTAAACGAAAAAGCTATCAAAAATGTTATTGACGGAAATTATAATCTTCACGGAGCAGATAATGTAGAAAGCTTTAAAGATATGACTGTTCAATTGATGATGGATTTACCTCTCGATTCAATTGAATTAGGAGATAATATTGCGGCTGTTTTTGCATCGCCGTATCTTACAAAGCGTGCAACAGATCCTGCTCAAATCGGGAAATCCCGTTATATATTAATGAAATATGGTAATCCTCATTTAACTGATGAATACAGAAATGCTTATCTCAAGATGAATAAATTGTATGAGCATGAAATGAGTGATTTTGCGCAGGATATATTAAAACGATTGGGCGAAAAACTTCCGAAAGAGCAGCGTTTAAGTCTTGGAGATAATGCCAGCCCTTATGGGAAATATGTTCTGCAGCTGTTGGCTCCGGAAATAGCAAAATTTGCTATTATTAAAGGGCTTTTCCCTAATGCTGACGCACAGATAAAAGCTGACGGCGGGATTGCGTATGATTACGATAAACTGAAAAAGACCTCAATGCAGGCTCTCGGGATTTATCCGACATGTCCTGAGGATGAGGCATTATCTCTCATCAACAGACTCCGCGGCAAAGATATTGTCCATAAAGGTATCCCTGGTATAAGCGAAGATGACAGAAAGCTTCTGGCTAATGCATTATATAAAATGATTGAGGGAACCGATTTAACAAGCTTTAAGCTTGCAGAAATGATTGTTGACAGAACTCAGGCCGGTCTTGATTGGAGAATTGACGCGGCAAAAGATATAATGGATAAAGAATCTCTCCTGAGCAAAAGAACTGCTTTTGAAAAAAGCTGGGATCAGGTAATCAAATTCTGGAAGAAATTTGCGGATGTTGTGTACAAAGCGAACCCTAATTCTTATCTTGTAGCGGAAATTACCGATGAAAAGACATTGCGTAATGCAGGCGGCGGTAAAGCTTCTCCTAAATATGTATATGAGAAAGATATAATTACAAAATTCTTACGGGAAACGGGCGTAACTTCTACTGCAAATTATGCATACTTCTTCTCTGATATCCCGGGAATTTTCTCAAAAAGCTATGAAAAATATTCGGAAGGAAATATTTTCCAAGGAACAAAAGTTTATGAAGTAATCAAAAATAATGACTTCCTGCACTCAGGGCCTCTGGATTCAATTCTTTATTCATACAACTTTGTAGACAACCACGATAAACCGCGGGCGCTTCATATGATGGCTCTGGACAGCCAGTTATTCTACTCTCAAAATCTGAATAAAAATTCATATGATATGAGTATCCATGATCCGGCATTTAAGGAAAAAGAAAAAGCTTTCAGAGTTTTCAATAACAGATTTTTTGAAAATGTAGAAAAGCAGGAAGTTGATAAATATAACTTTATGCGCAAAAGTGCAAAAGCCGCAGCAATGGGTGAGGCTCTGAACAATGCCTTCGGCCGTGCGCTTGAAGCTCTTGAAAAGAAAGGCTCCATAAATGGAGAATACCGTGATAAATTGTATCAGGCCATTGCGCCTTCTATAAGTGATCTTGCAAACGGTAATTACTTAGGTAAGACATTTGAAGCAGATGCGTTCGGCACACGTCCGTTTGATATTACAATTCAAACAGTTGTAAATCAGGCAAAGGCAAAACACGGAATGGAAATCAATAAAGCACTTGAAGATGAATTGAAAAAAACAACTTTCTATATGTGCATTGATCCAGCAATCTCAAAACTGCTTGGAATTATGAAATTTTTGGTTTCATTGCCTGGTATACCGACAATGTTTGCAGGTGACGACATCGGAGCAACAGGATACGAAGAACTTACACGAAACATCTTCCTGCAGAATCGTTCTGTAATCCACCACGAGTGGCTTGAAGACTCTCCGGACGGGCTTGACTTCATAAAAACCCATAAAGCAGAATTTGATGCAATAATGGCAATGCGTAAACGTCCGGAATTACAGGCGTTGAATGACGGTGCGCCGGTTCTTTTACAGCTGCAGGGCGGCAAATTTAATCAGGACGGCAAAGATATTGAAATTAAACTGCCTGCAATATTACGTCACAGTACTGACGGCAGAATGGCAATTTCAGTATTTAATACTGTCGGAGTAACACACGATTTTGATAAGTACAATGATCCCGGAAAATATCCTGTAAGTATCGGCGGAATTAACCTTGATTTTAATGATGAAGACAAAACAGGACTTAAAGCGGGCTTGCCGGGCGGAACTGAATTCGTCAACGCGGCAGATCCTAACGAAAAGTTTGTCGTAAAACAGGAAGGTAATCATTATTACATCTCCCACTATGATGAAAAATCGCCGATAATCCTGAAAGATAATACACTTGTTCTTTATCACGTGCCGCAGCATGTACAGAAAGATATTGATAAATTAAGAGCAATTCAATCAGCTATAAAAACCCCGGAGACAAAGGATAAAAACACATTCCGGAAAATTAAAAAGATGGCAGCTGATAAAACAGCATTCTCCGGGCGCTCAAGACAGTTGTATAACCCTCAGTATAACTTTGTTTCAAATCCTTATACACAGGCTAAAAAGGCTGAAACAGGCTCAAAATTATCATTAATTGCAAAATAAACAGGGGCATAAATAGTTATTACAGCAAAGAAGCGTCTTAGAATCTTTTCATAGATGGGTAAATAGATGTTACAGGAAAAACCTTTGCAAAAGTAAAGTATTCTCATATCACATTTATATTTACCGCGTACTGTTCTTTTTATAAAACAGCAGGTTTGAACGCCACGCGAAAAAACTTCTTTTATCTGCTTAAAATACTCCAATCTCCGGCAGTTTTTTCAAGGATTGTTTTGGTATCTGCTTTATTTAAAAGAACCTGCTGAACTGCTGTGTTTATAAGATTATTAATATCTTTCTGGTTTCTTGAAGACAGGAAAACCGGCTCAACTCTATTAAGCTGTCTTGCACTGATAACACGAGCTTTTGCCATTAAGTCATTCTCGTTATATTTTGTGTAAAAACTGTCCTGCAGCGCTTTATTATTTGTTGCGATTACGTTTGTGAGTTTTGCGATTTTTAGCTGGTTTTGTTCATTTGTTAAAAATAGCGCAAATTTGAGGGCTTCTTCTTTGTGTTTTGCTTTCAATGGAATTATAAAATTCATTAGAGAAAAATCGTATTGTCCGAGTTCGCCTGTAATCTGAGGCGCGACATCCGTAACTTTATAGGTCGAAGGGGCATTTTCTTTAATCATTGTGAGAAAATTTGCACCTGCCTGAAATAGGACAATATTCCCTGACATATATTTTTCCAGAGCCTCACGGTGGGTCTGGGTTACGGATTCTTTCGGGATAAGGTCTTTTTGGTAAAGGGTTTTATAAAAATTAAACACTTCTATGGATTTATCAGAGGCAATTTTATCAGGAGAATTTATCCCGTATTTATTGAGAATTTTAAGCATGGTATCGTTTTCGGTGATATTCGGCAGTGTTACGTAAGCACCTGTTTTTTCTCTAATTGCGGGTGCTATGGTGCCCATTTCTTCATAAGTTGCCGGAACTTTGACGCCTGTTTTGCCGATTAATTGTTTATTATAAATAGTGACGGCAGATGTTGCGTACCACGGGATTGAATAGAGTTTACCGTTGGTTTCAAGCGATTTTAAAATTCCTTGATTAAATTGAGTCGTTTTACTCCTGTCAATTTCTGCAAGGGCGCCTTTTTGCGCAAGAGTTGCGGTGAAATCGGGATTAAGGTTAATCAAATCAGGCGGATTATCGCTCAAGACCGAGGCCAGAGTCCTTTTTTCGCCTTCAGAAAAGGGGACGTCAATCCATTTGATTTTAATTCCCGGATTTTCTCTCTCAAAATCTTTTATGACTCCGTTCATATAATCCGAAAAATCGCTCATCTGTAAAGTCCAGACAATTACTTCGTTTTTGTTTGTATCTTTTTTAGGTGCACAATATATTGCACAGAGTGAAATTATCAGGATAATCAGAACAGAGATAAGTTTTTTCATTTTAAGCCCTCTTTTACCGGAGTAATAATTTTTATTTTCTCGGACACGCTTCCGCCCTGCTCACGCTATCGCCTCGAAAATAAAAATTATTACCCGGTTTGAATTAATGTTCTTTAATGCTACAATTATACTATGAATAATCTTTTTACGGAACTGGAAAACCAAAATAAGCAGATTCCGCTCGCGGAACTTTTGAGACCAAAGACTATTGAGGAATTTTTGGGGCAGAGCAATGTTGTGTCGCCGAACAGCCCAATTTTGAATCTTCTAAAAACGAACAGGCTGTTTTCCATGATTTTCTGGGGAACTCCTGGGTGCGGAAAGACAACGCTTGCGCGTCTTATTGCCACAAAAACCAATGCGAATTTTATAGAAATTTCCGCGGTGACGTCAGGGGTTAAGGATATAAAAGACGCTGTTGAAAACGCAAAAATGGCACTCAGGAGCGGAACCAAGACGATTCTTTTTATTGATGAAATTCACAGATATTCAAAGACCCAGCAGGATGCATTATTGCCTCATCTTGAGAACGGAACCCTTTTCCTTATCGGGTCTACTACTGAGAATCCTTCTTTTCAGGTCGTGCCGGCGCTTTTGTCAAGGGTTCAGGTTGTAAGATTGAATTCTATTGATGATGAGAGTATGCAAAAGATTATTATGCGCGGGTTTTCATATCTTGCAAAGCACTATGTTCCGATGGACTGCGAGGGCGGAGTACTGGATTTTATTGTGAACCTTGCACGCGGGGATGCAAGATATGCGCTTAACGTTGTCGAGAACGCGTATTTTGCAAGCGATTTAATTGACGGCAGACGGAACCTTACAGTCAGAATCATTGAAGAAATCTGCCAGAAGAGGAATACAAGGTATTCCCAGCAGGAGCATTACGATTGCGCGTCTGCTTTTCAAAAGAGTTTAAGAGGGTCTGATCCTGACGCAGCGATTTATTATCTTGCAAAAATGATTGCGGCGGGCGAGGATCCGAGGTTTATAGCAAGAAGGCTAATTACCTGTTCAGCAGAAGATGTCGGAAACGCAGATCCGAATGCATTAAACGTTGCATTGAATGCATATAAAGCCGTGGAACTTTTAGGGCTGCCGGAAGGTAGGATTCCGCTTGCGCAGGCTGTAATTTATGTAGCCCGCGCGCCAAAGTCAAATGAAACTGTTTGCGCAATTGACGCAGCACTCAGCGATATTGAAAGCGGCAAAGATTTTCCGCCGCCTATGCATTTAAGGGACGCGCATTATAAAGACGCGAAAAAATACGGTTTCGGGATAGGTTATGTTTACTCGCACGACGCACCTGATGTTAAACAGCAGTTTTTGCCGGATGAACTTGTCGGAACAAAATACGTGAAGGATTGATAAAAAGTTACTAAGCTACTGGGGCGCGTGGCACTAAGTTTAAAAGTGATGGGTAAATAAGTGTGAAAGGTGAAACGTGAGTGGTGAGGGGTTCAATAAAAATTAGTAGTCACGTCACTCTTCACTTTTCCAAAGGCTGGATTGCTTCTTCTCTCTCACAAAAAGTGACATTTAGCCACTTTTTGTTCGGCAGAGTGCTCGCAATGATGTCACATACCGCCTCCCGTTGAGGGAGAACGAACCCTGCTTCACCACATTCACCCTCTCCTGTCCTTCGGACACTCTCTCCAGTGGGAGAGGGAAGAAAAAACGTTTCAACTTTTCAACCCTTCAGACTTTCAACTAAAACTTTCCCTTCACCCCTCACTAAAAGCGAAACCCCTGAGACTTTTACGTTTCAGGGGTTCTTTGAAATGATTGTGTTAAGTTAATTTATTGAATATGGATTGAGTTTTCAATCGGTTTCATATTAGCTTCCGCATAGTTACCTGTCTCATCAAGCATCAGGTTGAGGTATAACAATTTGTTTGCTGTTGCCTGATCAAGGTCTATGAATTCACCTCCGGCTTTGACATCAGATGCTGATACAATCTTAACGTTTGCGTCAATTTCAAGATCTCCGTATTTAACCTTAACCGGAACGATGTCGCCTACTTTTAAAGATTTGTGGTGAGAAAGCTGAACACCGCCTCTTGAAATGTTGAGGATTGCATCTGCACCGGAATCTGATTCAAATTCAACCATATCAGCTTCTGATACAAGATCAAATCTCATATATTGACGTTTATCAATTACCGGAACACCGTCTGATACATCTTTACGCTGTATCCAGGTCAACTTGCCGACATCAGTATCTGATATTGACGGCTCGGTCGGAGTAGTGTCAATCGTTGGAGTTGTATCTTCCGTCGGTTCTGTAGGAGTTGTGTCCTCAGTTGGCTCAGTCGGAGTTGTATCTTCCGTCGGTTCTGTAGGAGTTGTGTCCTCAGTTGGCTCAGTCGGAGTTGTATCTTCTGTCGGTTCTGTAGGAGTTGTGTCCTCAGTTGGCTCGGTCGGAGTTGTATCTTCTGTCGGTTCTGTAGGAGTTGTGTCCTCAGTTGGCTCAGGCGGAGTTGTATCCTGAGTTGGCTCAGTCGGTTCAGTCGGAACTACGAGGTTATCGTCGTCATCTTCGCCGCCTTTGTCTTCATCAGGAATAGGATCCCCATCAACATCATAATCAGGATCGTCGCCCTGTTCACTGCCGCCGTAATAGTAGTTACGACCGTCATCGTTAGGACCAGTCTGGTTATCAGGGTTACCGCCTGCGGCTTCAACATCTTCAGGTCTTACTGCTTCTACTCTGATGGAAATATCTTCACCATCCGGATTTTTGATAGGGTTGGTTGAATTATCAGGGGTAACGGTTGATTTGCCGTCTTCGCCTCTGTGTTTACCCATATTGAAGTAGTAGCCGCCTGCGTAAACGTTATCAGCTTTGATATTTAAATCTTGTTGATAAGGTCTACCTTCTGTTGTACCGTCAATTCTTCCGTTTTTGATTACAACGGTTGAATCTGCTGCGTGCTGATAATGAGGTGCTTCGCCTTCATCCCAGTAGCTGCCGAGGTCTAATGCTGTAATATTAACTTTGTCAGGAATTACGTCTTCATTCGGACCATAGTAGTCTTGAGGGTATGATGGAACCTGACCTAAGTTTTCGATATAGAGGTTTTTACCGTTTGTTACAAGGTCAATATTCTTATCTGCAGTAATTTCACCGATATAGGTATTGCCTGAGAATTGAGCGTCAATATTACCTGTTCTTGAAATCATAGCGCAAACATTGGTATCCATTTTTTCGCCGTTATCGCCGTCCATACCTTTTACGTTGATATTACCGATTGCGAGCATATCAACACCTTGATTGTGCTTGCTTGTGTAATTCGGGACGTGCGGATTTGTTGCGCTGTCTCCGTCAAAGATATCAGTAACGCCGTTTTGTCTGAAGGTAACTCTCTTGCCTTCTTCACCGATATCTTTACCGGCAACAACTGAAATTCCGGATCCTTCAATATTAATAGTATTAGGATCTTTAGAACGGTTTAGGATACTGTAAGTTTTATTTGAATCTGTTGCTTTGTTGTTGATATCATCAGCGAGAAGAATAACTCTGCCGTCAGCTTTTACAGCATTGAGATTCATATCTTTATTGGCGCTTGCAAGGTTGATAAGCGAATAATCGTTAGCATCAGGATTTGTAGTATTGCCTGTGCTTGTTGCATTGATTACGCCGTCAACATTTACGTTAACCGATTTAGTCCAGTCTCTGCTGTCCGGGCCAATACCTGTACATACACCGTCATCACAAGGACCGACTTCTTTACCAATTGCGCCGTTTGTAACATTCATCGTTAAATTAGCACCGTCTGTTGTCTGGATTAATGTTTTTGCAACGCCCGAGTTGTAGAGGTTACCGTTATTGATAGTGAATGTCGTTTCACCGTCAGATGTTACATAGAAATCATTAGCTGTATTGTCGCCGATAATGATGTTGGAATTTGTACCTTTGAAATCAAGAGTACCTCTGTTATTCTGGTCAACGTGGCCTTTGATATTCATATGGCGGTCGCCGGAGTTATCCATTAACAATCCTGAACCGTTTGAAGTAACTTTACCTTCGGATTCTACAGTCAACTGGTTAACTTTGTTGGTGATTGTAGCTTTTCCGGTATTGTTAGTGACATCCCCGCGGATAATCAAACCATCAGCGCCGGTTTCGTTTGTAATATTCATAGTACCATCGTTTTCAACAACTCCGTCGAGGTCAATACCGTCGCCGTTGAGTTCGTTGAGGATGGTCATAACACCTTTGTTTTTAATAGCGCCTGTGGAAGCGATTTTGCCTGCTGCGTTTGTGATAGTAAGGTTACCGTTATGGTTTGCAACTTCACCATTGATTACAACACCATCTATACCTGTATTGTCTATTGTAATATTGCCTGAACCATAAGTTCTTACCAAACCGCCTGCATCAACATTTGTTCCGACATTGGATTTGATTACGATATTACCGTTTGCAGATGAGAACTGATTTCCTGATGCCATGTTATCAGTTTTTACAAGAGCATCAAATAATGCGTCTGCCTGCGTTCTTACTGCATCGTTATTTGACCATGCTCCGTCAGTAGCAGGGTTATGGGCAAATACATCATTGTTGCCGCCAACGCTTGCAAGAACACCGCCGTTTTCTCCAACTGTAACTTTGCCGCCGTTTAATTCAACATTGCCTCTTGCAATAATACCGCCGTCAATCTGAATTGTACCGTTACCAATTGTAAGGGAATTAGGATCCCAATTCATATCAGGTATATAGGCAGCATTATCACCGGCACCTGATCCTGCAGCATAATGAGGAACATAACCCTTTGGTAAATTATCTTGCAGAGTCTTTTTCAAGTTATCATAATCACCCTGTGTAGGAGTTAAAACAGATAATGAACCAACATTCAAAACACCACTTGAACCAACAACCAATCCGCCAGGTGCTACAAATACCAGCTGTCCGTCAGTCTTTAATTGTCCGTTTAGATTGTTAAGCGCATTAACAATACCATGAATTTCGGCTTTACCGTCAATAAATGTTACAAATTTACTGAGATCACCTTCATGCATACCTAAATCAGGATTATCACCATGCTGTTCGTTATACCACTTAAAAATAAAGTTAGCTACATCCTTGTTGCCAAGAACAAATTCCTGAAAACGTTTGAAACCGATGTCATCTTTAAACGCATCCGGTCTGATATTAAAACTGCCGTTTTGACCGTTTGGTGATAATTTATTGCCTCCTGCGTCAATGATACTGCTATCAATACCGAATGACGGTGCAACTACAGCCTGCTGTAATGCTAAGATGGAACTTACAGCTAAAATTAATACCCTTTTATTTCTTTTGTTCGATTTCATGATGTTAAACCTCAAATCCTTTGCACTTAACACAATACATTTTCATTTTTATACATATATAAACGGTTTAGCATGCCAAAAAATTGACATTTTTTGGGGCAAACTTTACAAAAATTCATAATTTGACTTTTCGTATATTGCATGTATTATTATATACCAACTATTTTTTAACGTAAGCTTTTGTTAATTTTATGTATCGGTATAAGATAATAAGTGAAGGGTGAGGGGTGAATGATTCAATATAAAGTAGTTGAAAAGATGAAAGGGTAAAGGGTTTCCTTTTCATACCCTCTCCCGCTCAGGGGCGAGGGTGTCCGCAGAACGGGTGAGGGGGCTTAGCATAATTAGTAAAGTGTTCAACAATAATAAGTTCTTTCCCTCTTTTAATAATTTTAATTAACTATAATTAGTCCTTAATATCCTATAGTTTTAACATCTTTTTCCTTCTTAATATCAATATGTTAACAAATGTAAAGGTAAATTTTACCCCGCAAACCCTTGCTATACTTGAAATTAAAAAATCATACCAAACAAAGGCTTAAAGTTTTCATGCAATTTTGCCGTACAAAAATTGTTTATAAGTACATAGAGAAGTATAAACTAAAACCATGCAAATTTCCCGGGAGGGAAAATGCAGAAAGGATGTATTATGTGTGCAAAAATTGACCCAAAAATTTACGGCATGACCGAACAACAGTGGAATTCGATGAGTGCCAAACAAAAAGAGGGATTTCAGGCGAATTGGAACGCCTGGGATGAAGCAACCAGAGACAAATTCCGTGAAGTGATGGCACAAAAAAACGGAACTGACGCTTCCACCGCATTAGCCGGTGATGGGGCTAAAACAGACAACAAAGATAAAGGTCTGACAGTTGAAAGCTCCGCCAGTCTTTCATCAACAGCTATGGCGGCAAAAGCAAAAACCGCTCAGAACACTGTTCCGCTGGAAGATAATAAAGCTTTGCAGGAACAAAAACTTGCCCAGTACAAAAGAGAATACGCAGAACTTTACGCAAGTGATCCCGATCGCGCAGAAGAAGATATTGTAGATGTCCTCTACGCTAAAGAAAAATATGAGATGGAATCTGCTATGAAAAAAATGCGTGAATCCTCAGACGGCAGAGTAGCTCTTGCAGACAGATATTTAAAAGAATTTGCTTCTCCTGAAGATACAATGAGATTTGCAGATACTTATTCCAAATACTTAGAAAAATATCAGGATAAAGAAATTGCAAGACAACAATTCAACAGCGAATTTGACCTCACAGAAGAAGATGAAGGTTATATCAGACCGGGAACCACAATCACAGACAGACAAATTCAAATGGTCGCCCACAGAAAAGCCTTACTTGAATCTGTTAATATTGGTAATGAAGATATTGATAAAATGGCATCACAGTTTCTACAGGACAGATACCTCAATGCAGCTATGAATGAAGTTGCAGAATATGATGCAAAAATTTCTGAAGCTATAGCAAAAGGTGATACCGAAAAAGCGGAAAAACTTAAACAGAAAGCTCAGGAATATCTTGTTGATGCTAAAAAAGAAGAAATTGATACAAAAGCAAAAGACAAAGAAGATCTTATTGAATTGATGGCAGAAGCCAAACTCGACCGTGAAATTGCGGAAGAACGCGTTGCCAAAAGGCAAATCTTCTACAGTAAGGACGCACCGGGGTATGATAAAGACAATCCTAACCACAAAGTCCTGACAGGGAAAATGAGAGAATTTGTCGATGAAAATCCGGCAATGTTCTATGATGAGGATGGTAATTTCAGCAGTGATAAATTTAAAGATTTCTTTGTCAGAATTTCCAATGAAAACGAAACTGATGAAGACGGCTATGAACGTGCAGATTATATGACAAGTATTGATAACCGTAAAAGAGGTAACAGAGAAAAAGACCTTCTCGAATATCAAAATTCTCTTGCCGAAGAATATCCTGAATATAAAAACCCTGCAACAAGGGAAGCTTTCCTGAAAGCTCATCCGGATATTGCAGATCGTTTGAACTATATGACAACAAAAGCAAGCTTTAAGGATAGAAAATTTCAGGGAGCCTGTGCAGAGATTTGCGGTCTTGATAAAGAAAAAGACAAACTTGGTGCCAAACGTGCACTCCACGTTTTAACAAGCGGTTTGAAAGGTGCTGGTATGGGTTTTGCACTCGGTGCTCTGGGTGAAGGTTTTGCCTGCACAAAAGTTGTCAATAAAGCTTATTCCGGTATCTTAGCATTAAGTGGTACCGTAGGTTATCAAGGTGTTCAGCATATTGTACAGAATTATACCCATAACGGTACGGTCGGATATTCTCACAATGGAACTGTTGATTACAGTACATCAGGAACTGTTGACTATAACATAAGCGGCACAGTTGATTATTCTCACACCGGTACTGTCGGATATCAAGGCTCAGGCTTTGTAGATTACTCCTACGGTGGTGTTGTTGATTACGGCGGCACACTTACCGGTAATGTTCAGGCAGAATTCACCTGGGAGAAGTGGGAAAACGGTATGCTTGACGATTTTGGAACCGAAATCAAAGATGTACCATGGAGCGGAGAGTATGGCGGCTCAGTATCATACGGAGGCACAGGAACTGCAGGCTATAACTACAGCGGACAGGTCGGCTATACGGCTAACGGTACTGTAGGGTACAACGCTTCAGGTACTGTAGGCTATACAGCTAACGGTACTGTAGGGTATACAGCTAACGGTCAGGTTGATTATACGGCTCAAGGTAAGGTCGAAGGCGACTTTGCATATAGCGGAGAACAAGAATATAGAACCGAAGGTGAATACAACGGAACAACAAGCGGCAGACATAAGTTTGACTGGGGCGTTCCGCTCAAGGCAGCTGCAATGGGCTTCGTAACCGGTGCTATCGGCGGCTTGCTCACGATGAAAAATGTTAAATATGATGGCGGCGGACCAAGAATCGAAGCCAGAAAGAAAGTTACCGAAGATATTCCGAAACCTCCAAAACCAATAGATCTGGATGATATTGCACCACTTCCGATTCCGGATGTTACGGATATCGAACTTGAACCGATTCCGATTCTGCCGGTTAAACCGCCTGAATACTACGATTATACAATCGAACACGAACCGGGCAAAGAAGCTCCTACGCACACAATTAAATATAAAGAAAACCCGTCTGTTATCGTTGAAGGCAGATATGGAGTTAAAGTCGGTACAAAAGCATATAATGAAATATTAGCATCAATGCTTGATGCCAGCGGATATCAACAGGGTACAAACCTCTACGTAGGCGACAAGTTCGTCCTCCCGACAGTAACGGTTGACGGCAAAGAATACAAACCAAACGATAATCCGGATGCCGTAAAACCGGGAAAACTGGGCAGCAAAATCGGTGCCGCTCACCTCAATGCAAAAGTCCAATATATCGGCGGCGCATACTATGTAGTTGATGTCACAAACCCGAACCAGCCGCGCCGTTTAACCGGCCCGCTCTCGGAGGCTCAGGCAGAAGCTAAACTTCAGGAACTTAAAGCCAAGGCTGAAGCCGAAGGCAAAATCCAGAAACCAAAAGATTAACAAAAGGAGGTACTTAACCAGACGAGAGACAATTGAATAGCTTTTTTGCAAAAGGCTCGAATTAGTTTTCGGGCCTTTTGACATTTATATTTTTCCTGAATTTGCGGAAGAAATTGCGCTTTTCCTACTTTACCCTCTGTTAAAAAATTGACAAACTGCAGAAAAATTATTAAATTAACAGTATGAAAAAGATTTTTATTCTTTTATTATTGATTACATTACATTTACCTGTCTATGCTGAAGTTCTTCAAGGAAGCGTAACTTATGACGTTAATTCAGCCCGCGAAGAATTACTCAAATATTCGGATAATAAAATTGATAAAACTCTCGCAGAATCTTTCTATAAAGATTACTACTATAAAGAAAACCAGTCATACAAGCTTAAAGCGCAAACCAATTTAAAAAACAGAGTTCTTGCATTCTTTTCTGATACGACATACGGCGTCATGTACAAGGCAATTCCTCTTTATGTCTGGTATTATTCAAAGGACGGAACTCTTATTTATATGGAGAAAAAAGATTCCACAGAATACCCTTATAAAGCTTACAAATACACCCCGTCGGGCTTATTGATGAATATGAGCCTCAGAGTTTCCAAAGACGAAACTTTTATCTACACTCCCGCAGGAAAACTCGTTGCACACTGGATTGGGCCGAACGCTTACGATGAAGACAACAACATCATAATGACCCGCGAATACAAAGAATAATTATAAACAATAAGGCAATTAACGATATTCTCCTTTTTAGATTTAATTATCCTAAAAAGGAGGAAATTATGTTTGAAGAAGAAAAATTAATTACATCAGAAACCAACGACTGTGAAAATGCCTGTGATTTACCAAAGGGTGCAAAAATCCTCATGGTAGTATCAAATGCAGATCATTTTGATGAACACCATAAAACAGGAGTGTGGTTTGAAGAATTTGCAGTTCCGTATCTGGCGTTTTTAAATGAAGGTTACTTTGTAACGGTTGCCAGCCTGAAAGGCGGTAAGGCTCCGCTCGATCCTGCGAGCGAAAATTTGATTGACGATATAAAATGGAATTCAGCCAAAAAAGCACTTGAAGATACAACTCCACTCGAAAGCATTGATTATACATTTTATGATGCAATAGTTCTTCCGGGAGGTCACGGTCCTATGTTTGATCTTGCCAAAAGTGAACTTATCGGAGAAATTGTATCTAATTTTGATAAAAAGAATAAAATTATTGCAGCTGTCTGCCATGGGCCGGCCGGATTATTAACCGCGGAGAAAGACGGCAGCCCTTATGTGAACAACAGGCTTTTGACGGCATTTACAAACGAGGAGGAAATTGAATACAAAAAAGATAAACTCACACCTTTTATGCTTGAAGATGCATTGATTGAAAGAGGGGCGGTATTTAAAAACGGCGGAATCGGTGCTGTAAATGTAATTGAAGACGGTAATCTTATTACCGGACAAAATTTTCAATCCGCCGAACTTTTTGCAAGTACGATTATCAGACGTTTAAAAAATCGGGAATAAAATAAAAAGCCGCTTTAACTGCGGCTTTTTTATGATAAAATCTCTTTTGAAAGGGATAGAATGTATGTTTGATAATAAAGTTAACGTATTAAAAGCGCTTGCAATAACACTTGTAGTTTCAGGGCATCTGGAGTTTTCACTTCTCGGGATATTTCCGCCGTATTCATTTCAGCTTGCGCTGTTTTTCTTTATCTCGGGATATTTGTTTAATAAAAAGTATCTTGATGATGTGGTGACATTTATTGAAAAACGGCTAAAAACCCTTTTGCTGCCGTATTTTTTATACAGCACATTTTACCTTGGCGTCACTGCATTAATAGCAAAACTCACCGGAAAATGGTGGGGAATGCCGTTATCTTTAAAAAATTTCTTTATAACTCCATTTTTGAACGGACATCAGTTTGATTTATCCTGTCCGCTGTGGTTTGTGACCCAGTTATTTATGACAATGATAACATTTTTATTCGTGTTTAGAATTTTACGCGGAATAAAAGATAATAAATTCTTTCATCTTGCAGTTTTTGGGCTGCTTGGAGTTTCAGCAATCCCGCTTTCCAAAATGATTGCCGTGACCCCTATTGCACTTGTGGTTATAAGAACAATGTTTTCAATGTTTTTTGTATATCTGGGTTATTTCTATAAGAATTTTATTGAAGAGAAATACGATATCCTGACAGTAAAATGGTTCGGATGGGTTGTGGTATTGCAATCGATTTTGTGGATGTTCAACAGGGATTACGATCCGGAACACGGGATTGGTTTAAGCTATGTACTTGTATGGGCAAGATTTGACGATCAGTTGATTGTCCCGATTATTACTGCTCTGACAGGTATCTGGGCATCGCTTTTTACTGTCAAAATTATTTATCCTTATGTAAAAGACATAAAATTTGTGAATTATCTCGGAAAAACAACTTATCACATAATGGCAAACCATCTACTTGTAATGTATATTATCACGGCGATTTTCTTGAAAATTAACGGAATTCCGATTGCGGAACGTGCAAACCATGATATCTATTGGATTTATAACCCTGTGCAGACAACGTATTTATATTTTGTACTGACAATGGTTATAACAACTTATCTTGGTGCGGCACAACAGTTTTTATGGAAAAAAATTAAAGGAATATTTATTGAAAAAAAGTCTGATTGAATTTAAGAAGGGATTTAACAATCTATGTTAAATCCCTTCTTTTTAAATAATGCAAAACTATAAATCCTCTGCTTTTGTTATTTTTTCACATCGTCTTTAATGACTATTAAGTTATTCATAATCTTCATAGCACACGTAGGAAGTACGACGTGTTCCAGTCCGTCCGCAATACTCAGGATTTTACCGGCACCGAGAACTACTTCTTCTCCTTTGTACATGAATTTGTAATCAGTTTCTCTGTCTGAACGAATAGTGACTTTGTCCATTCTGTTTCCTTTCTTAGTTTTGTCATTTTAACATTAATTTTTATCTTCCATAATCCCCAGAGGATTAAAAAATAAACCTTCTTCCATTACTTCGTCGTAAATATCTTTATCTTCTTCGAATTGTTTTTGTGTGTAAGGATAAAGGTCAATACAAACGCCGAGTTCGGTTTCAACTTTACCGACAATAGGCCAGATTTGCTCCCGTTTAGATTTATCTTCTATTTCAAAAAGCGCAACAATTTCAATATCTTCATCCTCGTGTTCTTTCCCGTCGAGGTATGCGCCGAAAAGATAGAGTCCTTTATAATCTTCAAAAGTTCTCCTGAAAGCGTTTGATAACAGCTTTATCACTTCATTAACCTGACTTGGCATAGTTTCAACCCCTTATATTTGATTTAAAACTTCATTTCTTTTTATAGTAATTTGTTTTGATGTTTTTAAATCCTTCACGGAGACCGTACCTGATTTTATTTCATCCTCACCGAGGATAAGTGCAAAATCAGCGGCTTTACCGGCTTTTTCAAGCTGCTTGGTGAATTTTTTATTAGTAAGGTCAAATTCAACATTTTTTCCTGCAGCACGGAGTTCTTCCGCAAGAGCGAAGGCATCTGCAGATGAATTTGATACAATGTATGCGTCAAGTTTTTCCGGTTCAACTGGAGGAAGGAGGGAATTTAATCTTTCCATTCCCATAGCCCAGCCGACGGCAGGAGTGTCATCCCCGCCGAGGTTTCTCACCAGACTGTCGTAGCGGCCGCCGCCGCAGACTGCATTTTGAGAGCCGAGGTTGTTTGATTTGATTTCAAAAACCGTTCTGTTATAGTAATCCAGACCTCTTACAAGAAGTTTATTTTCAACGTATTTAATTTTTAAAACATCCAGATAAGATTTTACGGCTCTGTAGTGTTCGGCGCATTCTTCGCAGATAAAGTCGGATTGGATAACTTTTTGAATTTCAGGTTTTGCAAAAATTTCTTTGCAGGAGTCAACTTTACAATCCAGAAGGCGGAGAGGATTTTTTTCATATCTATTCCGGCAATCCTCGCACAGATTGTCGAATTCAGGTTTCAAAACTTCTTTAATTTTTGCCTTGTAAGCTTCGCGGCACTCAGGGCACCCAAGGGAATTTATTTCCACCTCTAAATCGTTAAGCCCGAGGGCTTTCAGGTAATTAACCGCAAGCAAAATAACTTCCGCGTCAGCTGTCGGCTGTTTTACGCCGAACATTTCAACACCTACCTGATGGAACTGGCGCTGTCTGCCCGCCTGCGGACGTTCGTAGCGGAACATCGGACCTTTATACCAGAGTTTAACAGGAGGCGAGAGTCTTGCCATGCCGTTTTCTATAAATGAACGCACAACTCCTGCAGTGTTTTCCGGACGGAGGGTCAAAGAGCGGTCGCTTTTTTCAAAGGTGTACATTTCTTTATTTACAATATCAGTTGTATCGCCCACCCCGCGCGCAAAAAGTTCGGTTGCTTCAAAAATCGGCGTTCTGATTTCTTTATAGCCGTATTTTGAAAACACTTCAAGCGCTATTTTTTCCATACGCTGCCACGATGCAACGTCCTGAGGTAAAATGTCTTTTGTCCCTTTTATCACGTTAATAATTTTTGTCATAAAGCCATTATAGTCTTTCGCCACCTTATTGTCAACGAAAATTTGAGACTTCTATTAATATACTGTCATATAAGATTGAAAAATTTTTTATAATTTTATAAAATAAGAAAAAATCTGAAGGAGTATTATGACAGGAACACAAAAACGTATCTTAATAGTTGATGATGATGATGAAATAAGAGAATTACTGGAATTTGACGTCGGACAGAGCGGATATTTTGTTGACACGGCAAAAGACGGGCTGGAGGGGCTGAATAAAGCACTCAACAATTCGTATGATCTCATACTGCTTGATGTTATGATGCCAAAAATGAACGGCTTTGATGTTGCAAAAAACATCCGTCAGGCAAAACTCGCCATTCCTATTTTAATGCTTACGGCAAAAGGTACAATTGATGATAAGACAGAAGGGTTTGACTGCGGCGCGGACGATTACCTTGTAAAACCTTTTGATATTCAGGAAGTGCTTTTGAGAATAAAAGTCCTTTTAAGACGCAATCAGGTGGAAGATACTAATTCCCTCTCCGACGAAATCTTAAGCGCCGGAGATATTCAGATCTTTCCTGAAACTCTTGAGTGTATTATTATTAATAAAAGAATTAAACTCACTCCGACGGAATTTGAAATTTTATACAGTCTTATGCAGCACTTTAACCAGCCAGTTACACTCGCAACGCTGCTGGATGAAGTCTGGGGCTATGACAGCAACGAAGATGTACGTATGCTGAGGGTTCATGTTGGAGGATTGAGAAATAAAATTGAACCTGATTCCAAAAATCCAAAGTACCTCCATACAGTCACCAATGTCGGTTACAAATTGACTCCTTTTGCAGGAGATTAGTATGTTTTTAAAATTAAAAAGGTTAAAAATCGTTGAACAAATCGGAATCGTATTTTTCTTTGCGGTTCTGATACCTATGTGCGTAAGCGGGTTTATTATCAACAATATTAACCAGCATTCAATGCGCCATCAGCTTAGAGAATCCGCTGTTCTTATAGCTAATATGGTGTCTGATGAGATAGATTTTTTCTCAAATACCATAAATAATAACCTTGAACAAATCGCGTTTTCACTTAACTTTATTCAGACAAAATCCCAGAGAACAAAATTTTTGAAAAATGTTTCTTCAAACTTTGACAACTGCGAGAAAATGGAAATCGTCGGTTCAAAGGAAGAACTCGAAAAAATTCATAACGAAAATAATTTATTGAATAAAGCAACAGTGTCAATCCCGCTGGACAAAAAGAATTTTCTTGTTGCGACATATACAATTCAGGCGCTGCAGGATGAACTTTTTCAGTCATTAAAAGATGACGCGCGGCAGATTTATGTAATGACAAATGAAGGCAAACTCATTGCCTCGCATAATTATACGGAAAGCGTTTTTAAAGAAACTCTTTCCCTTTTGCCCAAAAAGCTCAAACTCAATAGCCCCGTAATCTTCGGCGACGTTAAAAACCAGCCGCTTGTATATGTTCACAAAAACGACCCGCCGATTACGATTATTGTAAACACAACGGAAAGAGTTACTCAAAAAGCAATCAACAATAACCGCGCAAAAATAATTCTCTCATTTATTCTTGCAACTCTCGTTATCATTTTTGTGACCGCACTATACACATATTATCTTTATATTAATATAAGGCAGCTATTTAAAGGGATTATCGCAATCTCAAAAGGTAACTACGAACGCCAGATAAGGCTTTTAACAACAGCCTTTACCCCGCATGAAATTGTTTTCCTTGCCTTTGAATTTAACCGCATGGCAGGCGAAATCCATAAATCTTACCTGCAATTAAAGCAGAATAACATCGAATTAAAACAACTGAACGAATTCCGGTCAAACCTCATTGACACGGTAAGCCATGAATTAAGAACCCCTCTGACAAGTATTCAAGGATACACCTCTCGGCTTTTGAGGCAGGATATTAAAATTGACGAGGAAACAAAACAAAAATCACTCAGAATAATTAAAGAACAATCAGAAAGACTAAAACGATTAATAGAGGATTTGTTGACAATTCCTGATATTGAAGGCATGCGCCTGCGTACGAATATTGAAAGCGTCTGGCTTCCGGAGGTTATGGAAACCGCTAAACTCCTCGTAAAAAATAAAGACAACAAAGAAATCGTAATAAATATTCCGGAAAATTTCCCGAATGTTTCGGGTGACAAAAACAGACTTGAACAGGTGTTTGTGAATTTAATCGAAAACGCCGTAAAATACGCCTATCCTGAGACAAAAATTGTTGTTGACGGAGTTGTGGAAGGCGATATTGCAAAAATTTTCGTAAAAAATGACTGCGACGTGATTCCGCCGAAAAAATTAAACACCCTCTTTGAAAAATTTATGCGTCTTGACGACAACACAACCCGCACAACCCGCGGAACAGGATTAGGGTTGTTTATAGTAAAGGGACTTGTGGAAGCAATGCAGGGCGATATAAAATTAACCTCTGATGAAACGTGCGGCTTCTGTGTTGAAGTTGCCCTGAAACTTGCAACCGATGAGGCTGTCGTATGATGCAAAGAGCCATAAAAGCTGCAGAAAAAGCAGCGGGAGAAATTGCAGTCGGGGCGGTTATTATAAAAGACGGTGAAGTTATTGCCTCTGCCTGCAATCAAAAAGAATCACTGAAAGACGTCACGGCTCACGCGGAAATTCTTGCAATACGCGAAGCAGAAAAAAAACTCGGGCGCTGGCGGCTTGATGACTGCGAAATGTATGTTACCCTTGAACCATGCCCGATGTGTGCTTGGGCAATCATTCAATCGAGAATTAAAACCGTTTACTTTGGCTCCTATGATACAAACTACGGCGCCTTAGGCTCTGTGCTTGATGTGAGAAAACTCTCCGGTTCAAAACTAAAAGTCTACGGCGGAATTATGGAGAGAGAATGCGGCGAACTTTTAGCAAAGTGCTTTGAAAAATTGAGAGAAAGAATCATTTAAAGGTCAAAATATTTAAAGGAATAGGTGTTGTTAAACAAACAAGAATTTAGCTGCACAAAACCAGCTGACGCCTTATCATTAAAGTCTTTTCGTCCGGATATATTTTCGGCTGCAAAAATGGTTACACTGCAAATCTAAAATGAACAATATCTCCGTCTTGAACCTCGTAATCTTTTCCTTCAAGACGGGTTACGCCCTTTTCTTTACAGGCATTATAAGAGCCAAGTCTTACAAAATCCTCATAAGGGGTAATCTCTGCTCTAATAAACCCTTTTTCGAAATCAGAATGTATTACTCCAGCCGCCTGCGGCGCTTTTGCACCTGCAGGAATTGTCCAGGCTCTTGTTTCTTTTTCCCCTGCCGTTATAAATGTTCTCAAATCCAGCAGATGATAAACGTGTTTTATCATTCTGTTAATTCCGCTGTCATCAATCCCCAATTCTTTTAAATACGCAAGAGACTCTTCTCCGAGTTCAGAGAGTTCCTCTTCAATTTTAGCTGAAATTATAACCATTTCCGCACTGTGCTCATCCGCATACTTTTGAACCTGCGCAGTGTATGCATTCCCGTTTTTTAAATCATTTTCAGATACATTAGCCGCATAGATTACAGGCTTTGTTGACATTAAATTTAACTGTTTAACAAACGGAATTTCTTCTTCATCAAAGTGCTCTTTTATATTAATGAAAGTTCCTTGATACAGAAGTTCAAGAAGCTTTGTCAGGGCTTTATCTTCAATAACAGCGTCTTTATCGCCGCCTTTTGCCTGTTTGGCAATGCGTCCCTGTCTTTTCTCGACTGATGCAATATCCGCAAGTGCAAGTTCTGTATTAATAATCTCAATATCATCAAGCGGGTTTACACGGCCGGCAACATGGATGGTATTCGGATCATCAAAACATCTAACAACCTGAATAATGGCATCGACTTCCCTAATATTGTGAAGAAACTGGTTTCCTAAGCCTTCGCCTTTGCTTGCGCCTTTAACGAGCCCTGCAATATCTACAAATTCTATTGCAGTCGGAATTATTTCTTTAGAATTACACAATTTTGCAAGAACTTCCAGTCTTTCGTCAGGAACATTAACGACACCCACATTCGGCTCTATTGTACAAAACGGATAGTTAGCACTCTGGGCGTTTTTTGCGCTTGTTAAAGCATTAAATAAAGTTGATTTTCCTACATTCGGAAGTCCGACAATTCCAGTTCTAAGCATTTATATAATTCCTTCTGTTAAATTCTATTAAAAGTGTCGCAGTATCCGTGTTTTGCAGACACATCGGGTGCCAGACACCGCAAAACAATTTTAGCGCAAAGCAGGGAAAATTTCAAGAATTCTATTTGGGGACTTATATCCCTCTATTTGCGATATGCATACGAAAGTACATTATATACTTTACATCCTTACAACTGCCCTTTTCCTTTTTACTATTTTAGGAGTTCTGCTACGGCTTCAGGACACAATCCTATAATGTTTTCCAAACTGCCGGAATATGATTTTATATACCCTTCAGGCATCTCCTGTATCCCGTAAGAACCAGCTTTATCAAATGGCTTAAAAGTTTTTACGTAGAATTCTATCTGCTCGTCTGTCAACTTTTCAAATTCCACATCACTTGTAACTGATTTTTTCCTGATTGTACCCTCGGGCGCGTCAACTACAACAACAGAAGTGACAACCTGATGCTTCCGCCCTGATAGCTTCTTTAACATAACAAAGGCACCCTTTTCTCCCTCAGGTTTTCCGAGAATTTTTCCGTCTAACACAACAACCGTATCTGCGCCTATTATTTTACAAGTTTCACTCACAAGCGGAAGAACTGCTAATGCTTTATTCGCCGCCAGCTCTTCTATAAATGCATAAGAAAAATCCGTCTTCGTATGATCTTCAACATACGGGGACGGAATAATTTCAAATTTGTAATTGTTTTGTCTTAAGATGTCCTGTCTTCTGGGAGAAGAAGACGCCAAGATAATTTTTCCCATAGTTCCGTTCCTTTTTCCTAAATTATATCAGAAACAAAGAACGTCAAAACTTTTGATTAGTACCCCCGCGGAGTACGCTGATATCTGGCGTTTTTTGCATTTACTGCATAACAGGCTATATTCAGACGCTGTTTCAGCATCATCATATTTCTATACATACTGGCGTAATCGTTCATTGCGCCCATCATTTTATTAGGATCAACCATTGATTCCATATTATCATGGTTGTCAACCTTTTCATCCGCGTATTTTTTGACCAGCAGTTGGTCAATGTAGTCTTCAGCACCTATTGCCATGTGAATGACCTCCCTAAATAGTGTGTATATCCTTTTTTCCTATGAGAAAGTATCTAATATCCTAAATATTCCTTATATATATACTAAGTATTTTATTCCACGAAAATTGCATGTTTTATCATTGATTATTAAGAATTGTTAAAATAAATTTTTTGATGGGTTTATTTTGCCGGTAAAGATTTATAATGTTTTCTATGAAGGAAATTAAGATAGTGTCCCCGGTAAAAAAGCCGGAAGATATAGATACGTTTTCAAAGGCAACCTCCTGCAGGGAATATTATGTTTATTATAAAAAGTTTTTAAACAACAATTTTGAGTATGTAAAAGAGTTTGTGGATGCTGCAAAACGCAACGACTGCCGTATTTATATAAATTTTAAACACGATATCACGGAAGAAAATCTGCCGGAGATTAAAAAGATGCTGAAATTCCTGAAAACAGCAGGTATCGACGGAATTTTTATAAATAGTTTTGCAATCCTTGAAGCGATTAAAGTTTTTAATCTTCCTTTTAAAGTAATAGTGGATTCATATTTTGATATTCATAATATCGCGGGAATTGATTTTATCAGCAATTTCCATAAAGTTGATGAAATCATTATTACCGAAGAAATTTATATGAAAAATATTGAAAAAATTAAAAAGTACACAAATCTGCCGCTTGCGATTGATACGGATAATCTTCCGTGGTGCGCAGAAGACATCAAAAAATCCAGAGCCATTGATAAGGTTGTAATAAAAGGGAAGTTCGCAAATTCCGATGAAATTCTAGAAGCAATTGAACTTATAGAAAAAATCCTCGCAAAACCAAAACTCTTTAAAAACCAGAAACTGCCGTTTAAACATGTGAGAAAAAGTATTTATCAGACTAATCACTTTTCAGGCGATATGGTGTCAGCTGAGGGCAAGGATTTTAAATTCAGCCGGAATATCAGGAATTTCGAATGGGATATTAAACGTCCGAGGATTTCAAAGAATATCAGCTACGAAAAGAAAGACGACTTTAAAATTAACCTCAGACTTTCTGAACTAGAACAGTTGAAAGAACTTGAAAAATACATAAAAAAAATAGGCTTCAATCCGGTGGATTCGATTGAATACGGTGAAATCCTCTCTACCTGCGACCTTTCGACAAGCAGTTTCAGCGAGATTATTACTAAAGTTAAAAAATTCTGCCTTAAATACAATATAGATTTTCAGCTATCCACTCCGAGAATACTTATAGAGCGTGATTTCGACAGGGTTTACGAATACGGGAAACAGCTTTTATTGACAGAGCCTGTGCCGTCATCTTTGATTATCAACAATATAGGCTATTTCTGGCTTGTAATAAATGATCCGGACTTAGAAGAAATGCCTATTGAAATCGGGCAGGGCATAAACTTATTAAACAGTATGTCAATAAAATGTTTAAATAATCTTGCCCCGATAGATGCAATTGATTTCACGTCGTTCACGGATATGGAAAGCGCTATAAAAACCGTTAAAAAGATAAAAAACATAATCCCTAACCGCAAATACACCATTGCCGGCAATATAAGGGTTCCTAGTTTAGGGTTGTGCCCCTTGAATAATGATAGCGCAATTATTTCAAGATTATCCTGCAAGGCTCCATGCCACCGCGGCGGCTATGCACTTAATGACCCTTCTTTAAATAAAATTTATCCTTTTACATGCGACGGATTTTGCCGAATGCATATGTTTGAAGACAAAATTTTAGAAGATTTTGAACATGTTGATATGCTTTATAAAGCAGGAATAAATGAATTTATATTTGATTTTTCAGCACTGAATGCAAAATATGTGCCCGTGCTATTGAATAAATTTTTTACAAGGTGAGGTAATATCACTGTGAACAAAATTTTATTATAATCATTTACTAAATTTTTATTTATGAATGTTCGTTTCTTTCTGTAATTATTTATAATAAAAAAGACCTCAAAATCTGAGGCCTTTTTTATACTTAAGTTTTTAATTACTTTTTCAGAAAATCAGGGATTTCAATGTTCGTGAAGCTTGATGAAACTTCCGGCATTGAACGTCTTACAGTTGACTGCTGAACCCCTGCTGAGGTATTAAACGAACTTGCAAAGAAATCTGATGCGCTCATTTGCTTAATAGCATTTTCATTCTTTGTTATTTCCGGAGATTCATTCTTTAATTCAAATCCCGTTGCAATTACCGTTACCTGAATTTCATTATTGATATTTTCGTTTACTGCTGTACCGATAATTACCGTAGCATCTTCCGTTACTGCGTCGTGGATAATATTAGCAGCATCGGAGATTTCGTGAAGCGTCATATCAGGGCCGCCTGTGATATTTACAATTACACCGGTTGCACCGTTGATAGAAGATTCAAGCAATTGAGAATTAATCGCAATTTCAGCAGCTTTAACAGCTCTGCCTTCACCTGTGCCGCGGCCGATTCCCATCAATGCTGAACCTGATGCCTGCATTACACATTTTACATCCGCGAAGTCTACATTGATAAGACCCGGTACTGTGATTATATCGGAAATACCTTGTACACCTCTTAAGAGAACTTCATCAACAATTATGAAGGATTCTGTGAGAGAAACCTGTCTATCTACGACCTGAAGTAATTTGTCGTTCGGAACTACAATCACTGCATCAACAGCTTCTCTAAGTTTTTCAAGTCCTTGATTTGCCTGATTTTGTCTTTTACGGCCTTCCCATGAGAATGGTTTTGTTACAACCGCAATCGTCAAAATACCAAGTTCTTTTGCAATTTTAGCAACCACAGGAGCTGCACCGGTACCAGTTCCGCCGCCCATACCTGCAGTAATAAATACCATATCAGCACCGTCAAGAGCCTCTGTAATTTCCTGCTGAGCTTCTTCTGCAGCCTTTTCTCCTACTGAAGGATCCCCGCCGGCACCAAGTCCTGCTGTTGATTTTGCGCCTAATTGGATTTTATTTTTTGTAAGCCCGTATTCCAGGACCTGTAAATCTGTATTCATTAACCAGAATTCCACTCCCGACAATCCTGATTTTATCATTCTGTTAACAGCATTACCGCCGCCGCCGCCAACACCTACTACTTTAATCTTGGTAGGATTAATCGGTGAACGGGCAGGTTCTTGAACGTTTGATTCATCTTTCTTTGCAAAGATATCTGATACGAAATTTTCCACTATGTTTACCTCTTTTATTAAATAATCCACTTAATCTTTCAATAAATCCGTACCCTTATACAGGGCACCCCCAATGGTATATTAACATACTATTTTAAATAGGCAAAAAGTACAATAATTTCGCAACAATTATGAACAAAAATTAATATATTTATTTTATATGTGCAGGAGAAATACCCCAGTGAAGCTTATCCCTGAGGATTGAATAGAAATCCGCATTGTCTAACAGTGCGAGTTTTGCCGTATATTTTGATTTTGATATTACTATATCTGAAGAAGTCTGAAAATATTCCTGTCCGTCTGCCGAAATAACATATGTCTTTTGTTTTGAGCATGACGATATTGAAATAATTTCATTATCCGGAATCACCAGCGGGCGCGCAGCAAGCGTATGCGGACAAATCGGAACCACTACAAATGCGTTTAATGAAGGAAATAAAACAGGGCCGCCGGCGGAAAGCCCGTAGGCTGTTGAGCCTGTCGGTGTAGAAATTATAATTCCGTCTGCCAGATAGTCACACACCGGTTTATTATTAATTTTCAGTGTGAAACGAGAAGTTCTGCCGGTCGCTGAACCCTTTATTACGAAATCATTTAATGCTATTGAATTTTCATAACTAAGCATGATTCTGTTTTCAACAACAAAATCCCCCTCCATTATCTTCTTTACGGATTTTTCAATATCAGTTTCCGAAGATTGAGAAAGAAAACCGAGCCTGCCAAGGTTTACTCCGAACACGGGAGTTTCCGTTTTGGAATAAAATCGTGCAGTCTTTAGGATTGTTCCGTCACCGCCGATTACAAAAACAAAATCATAGCCCGACTTTAAACCGTCAATATCCAAAACTTCATATTCAACACCATAATTTTTTAATATATATTCAAGTTTCAAACGAACGCTCGAAGCTCGTTCTATATTTGGATTATATGCTATTGCAAAATTTTTATTCTTCATGACAGATAAACCATATCATAATTTCATAAATTGTACAAGGCAAAAAAAAGGAACGATTTTCACCGTCCCTTATTATATTTTTAAACTATCCTCTTTCTTCTTATCCCATATTTGACTACTGCAGAGGTGCTCTCCACAATGAGTCATTAAATTTATTCTGATTTGTCTTAATGTCTACAGACAAAGTTACGTTGCTCGGTGTGAATACAAATACAAGATCACCGACTTTCTGCGGTTTTCCGTTAAGTGCATGAGCGGCTCCGCAAATAAAATCAATAGTTCTTTGAGATTGTTCTTTGTCCAGCAGATGGAGGTTGAGAACGAGTGTTTTTCTGTCTTTCAGGTGCTGAACGATTTGAGCGGCGTCATCAAATGAACGAGGTTCCATTACAAGAACTTCATAACCTCTGTAATTAGGGTGATTAACCACTTTCAATTCATTTGTTTTATCCTGTTTCGGCTGATATGAATATGCAGGATCAATTGCAAGGTTATCCTGAACTTCATATGCATCTTCATTCATTTCATCTGCCAAATCTTCAAAAGATTCTCTCGGCTCAAAGCCTTTTACCAAAAAATCAACTACTGATTTAATTTTGTCTGTAACAACTGCCACCGTTTTTCCTCCGTTATTAAATTTATCTTACTTTAACTGAATAATTTTCTGCCTATCCTTAGCATTGTAGCACCACAGCGTGCCGCAATTGCGTAATCCTGGCTCATTCCCATTGAAACCTCCGGAAGTGAGCACTGAAACTTTTCTTCCAAAATATTTTTTGTAGCAACCACATCTTTGAACAATCTCTCGATTTCATTATCAGGAGCCCCCAAAGGCGCCATGTTCATAAGACCTAAAACTTTTACGCCCTCCAGTTTTTCAATTTCAGGGAACGAAGCAATTAACCCTTCTTTATCAAAACCGAACTTTTGAACTTCATGTGCATTATTAAGCTGGAGCAGGATATTCTGAACCTTTCCGAATTCTAATGCCGCATTAGATATAGCGTTTGCAAGTTTTAAACTATCGACAGAATGAATACAGTCAAAATGTTCAACAACCTTCTTTACCTTATTGGTCTGTAAATGACCGATAAAATGGAATGTTGAATTTTGTTTTATCTCAACAGGAAGCTGACTGATTTTTTCAATAGCCTCCAGGGCCCTTGATTCTCCGAAATCTTTCACTCCTGCCTGATATGCCGCTACAATTGCATCCTGTCCAAAGTATTTAGTAACTGCAATAATATTTGGTGTATAAGGTGCGATTTCTTCCTGTATACGTGTAAGATTCTTTTTTACTGTCTCGAACATAAATAATCTAACCCTCTACAAGAAATGTCTCATTTATGAGCATATATTAATTGTACTCTTATTCAAGCATGCGGACAACTATTTCGTATTAAGTGTCAAATTCTCCCCTTATTTGACTCCGAAACCATGATATTGACATGATTTCGGGCATATTAACATAACTTAAATTTTGGTTACAATTTGTAATACTAAATACAAAAAGCATGCCCGTTTCCCCAAGTTGTAAAAGTACGAAATATTATCTCTACATTCAGAATAAACCATTCTGCTGTAAAGCAACTCCTACAAATAATGTATTTTATTATTCACATTCAACCTGACACATTGTATAAAAATTTTCAGAAGTTTTCGGAGTATCACTTTGATATGTCATGGCATTCATTTTAAATGTTACAGCAAGAGCATGTTCAGGGTTAATTTCCGTCCTGCCCCAGATAGAAAAATCAGCCGTTGGCGGCAGATTCATGCTTACTGCAGCTGAAGGTTTATAAGAAAGGTCATTAAAATTCATATTATCCGAAACATTTGCTACTGTTTGAGAATATTTTCTATAGGCTCTGAATAAATGGCGGTCTTTTTCTGCAATATAAATATTTGTATTAGAATACAGCATTCTGCCAAGTGCCAGTAAATCATCCATATCTGGAAGCCTGTCAACTCCGCCGCAAGTTCTGACAGCTCCTGCCCATTCATCCTTAACACCAGATGCAGGGCAGGAATGAATTCCGAAACGTATTCCTGTTGTATCACATTCCTGTTTCAGCATAAAAACAGTTTTTTCCGGCGCTGAAAAACATTTACTTCCGACTTTAATAATCTTTTTCTTCGGTTTTGAATCTGCTTTGGGCTGTTCAAGAATGTTATCTAAAGCACTTTCAGGGATTTCGACAGGCGAAAGAGTATTCCTGCTTTGAGTGTTCACCTGTTCCGCTGGAATAAACGATTCCTGTACCGGAGTATCTTCAGATTCCGCAGTTTCATTTTCTTCCTGTTTATTCATACCCCATGCATTAAGCATTTGTTCCTCAGGTGAAATCAGTCTTTCTTTTTTTGCAGGTGCCTGCTGCACAGGTGTTTGTTCAACAATTGTTTCAGGAGCGGCGGCTTCTGTATTTTTTGAAATACTGTCTTTTGGCATACTTGTAAAATTCATCTCTTTTTCTTCTTTCTTTGATGAATTCATGCCCGGCGCAAGCATTAATATTATTACAACTATTATAAATACCGAAATAATTGCCAACCTTCCGTAATTATTTTGAAGCATATTCCTCTCCTTTATTTTTTGATTATAATAACATTTTTTTTAAATAAAAAAAAGACCTCTTTATTTTTGATTATCAAGAGGTCAAGGTTGGTTATTTTGGTTATGTTATAGTATTGTTATGGTATTTATAATTCGGTAGTGTTATGTACCATTATTAATACTCCTGAAAAAATTCTTTTGCGGGTAGGGAAATGAAAGATTTACAAATCGTTACAAATATAGAAAATTTTATTCTGCCAATCAGAAAATTTATCCTTTCAAAAATCCTGAGAAGGAAATACTACCGCACAGGCAAATGCAAAGCCTGCGGGAAATGCTGTACAAAAATTTATGTAAAACACTACAAACACGTCATTCAGGACGAAAAAGAGTTTGAAAAATTAAAATACCTGCACAGATTTTATACTTATTTAAAGGTTATAGATAAAGACGAAACAGGGCTTGTATTTGAGTGCATGAATTTAGACCCAGAAACGCATAGGTGTAAAATCCATAAAACCCGCCCGGGGATTTGCAGAAGATACCCGCAGGAGGAACTTTTCTCCATGGGCGGCGCCTTATCTGACGACTGCGGCTATCAGATGAAACCGATTGTTTCATTTGAAGAAGTCCTTCAGAAGGAAATTAAAAAGCATTAACCTATAGCGGCAAATCTTTGTGGTGGAAAGTTTTTTCGCCTGATGCGTAATCAGCGACAATATGTCCGTTTCCGATAAGTTTGTATTTATAAATAGTTAAGCCTTCTAGCCCGACTGGTCCTCTGGCGTGGGTTTTATTTGTGGAGATCCCGACTTCCGCGCCGAAGCCGTAGCGGAAACCGTCTGCAAAACGGGTTGAGGTATTAAAATATACCCCTGCTGAATCCACTTTGTTCATAAATTTTTCTGCATTTTCAATATTTTTCGTAATTATACTTTCCGTATGTCCTGAGCCAAAGGCATTTATATGTTCAATTGCTTCATCAACATTACGGACAATTTTTACTGAAAGAATTTTATCCCCGTACTCGTGTGACCAGCTTTCAGGGTTGAATTCCAGTTTAATTTCTGCAAGCTGCAACGCGGCAAGCAATTTATCCTTTTCTGTAAAGTTTTCATGGATTAGAAGGGTTTCCACGGAATTGCAGGCGCTCGGATATTGAGTTTTTGCGTCAACTATAACTTTTTCTGCCATTTCTAAATCCGCGCTTTCATCGACAAAGATATGGCAGATTCCGTCGGCATGCCCGAGAACAGGAATTTTCGTATTTTCTTTAATAAATTTTACAAGACTGTTGCCGCCGCGCGGGATAATCAGATTGATATATTTGTCGCATTTTAACATTTCCGCAACGTCGTCACGTGAAAAGACTTGATTTAATACATTTTTCGGAAAACCGTCCACTTTTTCAAGCGCTGAATTTATTATTCCGAGAATTGTACGGTTGGTGTTTTTAGATTCTTTTCCGCCTTTCAGAATAACTGCGTTGGAGGATTTAATTGCAAGTGACGAAATCTGTGAAATAACATCCGGACGCGCCTCAAATATTATCCCGAGAACCCCTATCGGACAGGAAACCTTATATAAGGTCAAACCTTCATCCAGTTCTCTTACAAGAAGTTTTTTATTCACCGGATCGTCAAGCTTTGCAATATCCCTGATACCCTGAATCATATCGCGCATTTTATTTTCGTCAAGTTTAAGACGGTTAAAAGTTGATTTATTAATTTCGCCGGATTGCACAAGGGTTTCTGCCTCTGTCAAATCCTCTTTATTTGCAGCAAAAATTTCCGCTTTATTTTCCTCAATTGCATCAGCAACTTTTAAAAGTGCTTTATTTTTAATATCAGCCGGCAAATCTGCAATTTCCAGAGAAGCTTTTTTGGCAGCTTTTGCAATTTCAATAAAATCCATAATTACCTCTTTTCAAAATTTCCGCAGTTACACAGGTAGCGTACCAAGGCGGAGCCTGCGCATTATAAAATTGTTATATTGTCACGGGTTATAATCGCGTCGTAATTCTTAAAATTTAAAATTTTCATAATATCGTCGGAATGGTTGCCCATAACCCTCTTACAGGAAAGCGAATCATAATTCACAATACCGCGGGCAAATTCGTTTCCTTCTTCATCAAGAATAGATACAACATCGCCTTTATCAAAGGTATTAATAACACTTGTAACCCCGATAGGAAGAAGACTTTTTCTTTTTTCGCAGAGGGCTTTTTTGGCACCGTTGTTGACGACGATTTTTCCGATAATATTTGTGGCATAGCCAATCCAGCGTTTTTTATCCGAAAGTCCTTCATTTTGCGGGAGGAACATCGTACCGTAATCCTCGCCGTCAAAAATCTTTTTAATTATATAAGGAACAGTACCGCTTGCAATCAGAACTTTTCCGCCAAAACGGGTCACCATACGGGCAGCCTCTAACTTTGTTCTCATACCGCCCCTGCCGCCTTCCGAGGCATCAGTTCCCATTGCACAGATTTCATCCGTAACCTCATCGACCTCTCTTATTATTTTAGCATTAGGGTTGGTTTTTGGATTTTCATTGTACAAACCGTCAACATCTGACAAAATTACAAGCAAATCAGCATCAAGTTCGCTTGCAACAAGCGCAGAAAGTTTATCGTTATCGGAAAAACAAACCTGCATATTTTCGTAACGCGGGATTATATCGACATTTGAAACCGTATCATTCTGGTTAATAATCGGAACAGTCCCGAGCTCCAGAAGCTTATTCAAAGTTGTACGGAGGCTTAAATATCTTGTTCTGATAGAAAAATCATCCTCGGTCAAAAGAATTTGAGCCGCAACAAGCCCGTAGGAATCAAAACCGTTTTCGTAAATTGACATCAGTTTACTTTGCCCGATAGCAGCACAAGCCTGTTTTAGAGCAGTACCTTTAGACCCTTCAAGCCCGAGACGTTTCCGCCCGAGCCCCACGGCACCGGATGTTACAATAATAACCTCTTTCCCTGCCTTTACGAGTGCTGCGATGTTTTCAATAAAAGAAAACACTCTCGGCAAAGAAACAGACCCGTCCTCTCCTCTTAAAATATTTGTTCCGAATTTAAATACAATACGCTTTGCGTTAATAAAATCTTGTCTTTCCATAATTTTATTATATATCAAAAATTCTAATTTAAAGACAAATATAAATTTTTGCAATCTCTTTAGTATGAATAAAATTGGAAAAGACCAAACGTAATCATTTTACTCTGACATGCCGGCAAAACGAATAACGAACCAGTACAGTGAATAATCCGCAAAAAACAATTAAACACTCTTCACCCGAGATTTTTATTTACCCTTCGCCTTTGCTGATACCGGACAAAGTAAACCACTTAAGCACCGTGGCACTTTTTGAATTTTTTACCGCTGCCGCAAGGACAAAGATCGTTACGACCGACTTTTGAAAGGTCAATACCTTCCGGAAGTTTCGGTTTTTCTTCGTGTTCTTCTATTATGCCGAGCGTGTTAGAAAACGCTTTTGATTTATATAAAACAGTTGTTGATGAATAGATTTTCTGCTCCAGATAATGAGATTTATATCTTTGCAGCAGTTCATCAAGTGAGTAATCTGTTTTTAAAATTCCGTTTACAATAGGAAGGAAGTTTTCATATTTTTCAGCAACACGCTTAATAAGGTTTGCTGAAAACTTATCATTAAATAAGAAATATTGAATACATTTATCGTAATTTTCAATATCCGAAGGCTTTTCCGCTTCAAAAATTTTGTTGAAAGTTCCCCAGAACGGAACAGCATACATTCCGAGTTCTTCATCGTATACAATTCCTACATCATAGATTTCCTTATGAGACGAAAATCCGCCAAGAGAATTTTCAAGGAAATTATCATACGAGTTATTAAATTCGGCAACATTGAAAAATCTGAAATTTTCAGGAAGCTGAACCTTTTCTGAGAAATCTTTCTTTTCTCCGCCTTCTGCGAAATCGTTAAACAAACCGATAATATCATCCGCAAATTTATTTGTTGTAATAACTTCATCAGCACCGAAATAATCAAGAAATTTTTTATGAGTTTCCTTGATTTCTTTTTCAATTTCTTTAGCTTTTTTCGGATTATCAATATAGACAATTTCCGGATTCTGGATAATCTTTGCAATGGCAAATCTATAAACATCATCGCGTCTGGTTGTGGCTAAGACGCCTGAAATTTCCAGAAGGTAATGTTCTTTTTCATAACCGAAAATTCTTGCGACAACATACTGCCCCGGCCCCATTCCGCGGAATGCAGTCATTTTTACAAGAGAGGTTACTTCATACATTTTTTCGTTAATTATGTTGTATAAAATAAAACCGTTTTTAGCAATCTTATGGATTTCAAAAACAGAAGACAGGGATTTTCTCAGTGCTTTTACAATTTTTTTTGCGGAAGCACTCAGACCTTTTTGTCTTTCAAGATATAAATCAGGTATGCTTTTTCTTTCTTCGCCTAATCTTCTTTCAAAAATATAATTAAAGCACGCAGCCTGAAAACTCGTATTATTATTCTGGCGCCCGATTGTTCTGATATATTCATCAAAATCGACATGGACATACTCATCTTTTTGAATAAATTCCGCAATATTTTTTATAACGTCATTAATTTCTTTAACATTTTCTAACACAAGCATATTTTCTCCCTCATCTACGTAATAAAAGGTTACTTTAAACAAAATAAAAACTCAATACCTTACGCGGTTAATATTCTCAAGGCATAAGGATTTAACATTTTTTAATAAAAATACGAAACATAAAGCAACTTTTTTGCTATTCGTGTTTTAATAGAAATATGATGAAGAAGTTGTTGTTAGTGTTAGGAATTTTAATTTTTAGTGCAGGCTCTGTATTTGCATACAGTATGCCGAGGTGGTCGGCGTTTCCGCTGACGGTTTATCTTCCGCCGGAAGCACCTGAATCCTTGATTGTAAAGAGCGCATTTGATGAATGGAAAAACAAATCAAAAACCATTGCACGTTTTATTTACAGAAAGTCTAATGTTGCAAGACAAAATTCAAATATAAATGTAATTTTCTATGATAAGTTACAAAACGGAGAAGCTTATCACTTGAGAGAAACTTATGTATCAACGCCTAATTTCACGGTTGATAAACCGGACGGGTTTATCGTTCATATTGATATGATGATAGCTTTAAACGACGCTGAGGGGAATCCTTATAACAGACTTCAATTGAAAGCAATTGCGCTTCAGGCTGTGGGAAAAGCTCTCGGAATCAAATGCGGAAGCGTTACAGAAGGCGTTATGACCTGTAGTGATGATTTTGATGAGACAAGTGTGACTGAGAATGATTATCGGGCTTTATTCAGTGTTTACCGCAGAGTCAACAAATCTGAAATGGAGAAATATAATAAATAAATCTCCATTTTACGGTTGATTTTTCTCCGCATTTTTTGAATTTTGTTTGATATTTGAACGTTAATAAGTTATAATAAACAGGTTAATACTAGAAGAATAAGAGGTTAGAGAATATGAAACTACATATGCAGATACTGATTGCTTTAGGTTTAGGTATAAAACGTAACTGGCATATATTTTTCGGTATAATTGCCGGTATTTTGGTGGGAATATTTTTACACGCGCACACATTCCCTCTTATTCAAACATTATTAACATTCATAGGTCAGGTATTTATCAGATTAATCCAGATGGTTGTAATCCCGCTTGTTGTATCGGCAATTGTCATAGGAATAACAAGCGTTGGAGATAATAAACAGCTTGGAAAATTCGGCTCTAAAATGGTTTTATACTACGGAATAATAACAGTAGCGGCTGTTATAATCGGAGCAGCACTCGCGCTGGTATTTAAACCGGGACTGGGTGCGGCACCTTATATTGCAGAAAATACCGCGGCTGATGTTCAGGCATCGGTTGCTTCAGCAATGGCGCAGCAGCAGGGCAATATTTTGAATATTTTCCTCGGCTTTATCCCGAGTAACCCTTTAAATGCGCTTGCTAACGGGAATATGGTTGCGATTATAGTATTTGTTTTAACCTTTGCAATTGCGCTTGCAAAAGTCGGTGAGGTCAACCGTCCTATTGTATCTTTCTTTGAATCCGTATTTGCGGCAACAATGAAGATTACGGACTGGATTATGTTCCTTGCGGCACCCGGTGTATTTGCATTAACAGCATCTGCTGTTTCTAGTTTCGGTATAGATATATTCATGAGTATTTCAAAATATTTTGGAATACTTGCTGTCGGATTTATATTGCAGATGTTTGTTGTGTATCCGCTGTTTTTGAAATTTTTCTCAAAAGTCAATATCTGGATTTTATATTCTGCAATTGCAGAGGCTATGATGGTAGCATTCGGAACCGCAAGTTCATCGGCAACTCTGCCTTTGACAATTGCATGCTGTGAAAAGCGCGGAATTTCGCATAAGATTTCAAGTTTTGTATTACCGCTCGGTGCAACTTTGAATATGGACGGAACCGCTTTATTGCAGACGGTTGCTGTAATCTTCCTCGCTCAGGCATATGGCGTTGCGCTTACACCGTTCCTTGTAATTGAAATTGCACTCCTTGCAATCATTGCTTCTTCAACATGCGCAGGAATTCCGGGAGCCGGCTTAATTACAATTGCACTGATACTTAACGGAATGGGATTAAGCCCTGAACAGCTTGTTGCAGGATTTGCATTCCTGTTTACGATTGAAAGGGTAACAGATATGATGAGAACGCTTGTAAACGTTACATCGGATGCGGTTGTAGTTGCGGCTATTGCGGATAACGAAAATGAAATAAATTACGACCTGTTAAATAATCCTAAAGCTTACGAAGATATTGCATAAAGCATTTTATACAAAATAACAAAAAAGCCGGAAATATTTCCGGCTTTTTTGTTATTTAAAGTCAAAGCCTCACTTTACAAGAGCAGTCATTGCGAGCGGTAACGAAGCAATCCAGCTTTTTGGAACGTGAAGAGTGAAGTGTGAGAGGTGAAGGGTTCAATGTAAAGCAGTTGAAAGGATGAAATGGAGAATGGTTGAAGAATTTTTTAGTCCCCTCTCCCGTTGGGAGAGGGTGTCCGAAGGACAGGAGAGGGTGGAAAATAGTGTCTTGTGAAGAGTGTTTTAACTACTCACCACTCACGCTTCACATTTTTGTTGCCCTTGACTCCTATTGTCAAAAAATTATGCTTATGATAACATCAAAGCGTTATAGTATTTACAGTAAATAAGGGGAAAGGGGTATACAGATGGTTTGCACGTTAGAAAAAAATGCAACTAAAACAATACAAAAAGCTCTCAAAGCTCTCGGGAAAAAGAATTTTGCACTGATTATACACAGCGGAAGTTTTCCTGCTGCAGAAGGCGAAAATACAGGCTTTGGCAGCGTTAATTCAAACGGCGGTAAAGAAGTTATTGATTACGCATCAGGCATTTTTAACGCAATCCAGCTGGGTCCTGCCGGCAAAACTAAAGGCTGTGATTCCTCTCCTTATACGGGTACTATTTTCTCTGGCAACCCGTTATTTATTGACTTAAAAGAACTTACCACTAAAAAATGGGGGAAAATTCTTTCTGAAGAAACTTACTATGAAATTGTGAGCGGAAACCCTAATAAAGATGTTAATAAAACCGCATATTCTTATATTTATAAAAAACAAAGTGAAGCTCTTCTTGAAGCATGGAATAATTTCAAATCCACTGCAACTAAAAAAACAATGAAAGAATTTGAGGTTTATAAACGTGAAAATAATGAATGGCTTGATAAAGACAGTTTGTATGAAGCGCTTTCAATTGAACACGGGAACGACTACTGGCCTTTGTGGGATTCCGAAACAGATAAAAATCTCTTTAATCCAAAATCCATAGAAGAAAAAATGGAGTTCGCAAAACGTATTGAAGAAATTTCTAAAAAATATGCAGATGAAATTGATTTCTACAAGTTTGTACAATTCGTTCTTGCAAAGCAAACCGAAGAAACTCTTGAATACGCAAAAGATAAAAATATCAAAATGATTGCAGACCGTCAGGTTGCTTTCTCTGATAGAGACACCTGGGCATATCAATCATTATTCTTAGAAGGCTGGATGCTCGGCTGCCCTCCTGATTATTTCTCAAAAGACGGTCAGGCATGGGGCTTCCCTGTAATGAACCCGGAAAAACTTTTCCACGATGACGGTTCTCTGGATGAAGGCGGCATTTTGATGAAAAATCTTTTCAAAAAAATGTTCAAAGAAAACCCTGGCGGTGTGAGAATTGACCACATTGTAGGCTTAATTGACCCGTGGGTTTATAAAGCAGGTAAAAAACCGAAAATCGAACAGGGCGCCGGAAGATTGTATTCATCACCTGAACATCCTGAATTGAAAAAATATGCAATTCCGACAATGGATGATTTGGATTTGACGCTTGAAGCCGATAAGGAAAAAAGAGTTAAAACCTTATCAAAAGCCCAGATAAAAAAATATGGCAGACTTATTGAAAAAATCGTTATTGCCGCAGCAAAAGAAGAAGGCTTAAATAAAGACGCAATCGTCTGTGAAGACTTGGGAACTTTGACAAACCCTGTAGCTGCCGTTATGAAAGAATACGGACTTTTGGGAATGAAACTCACACAGTTTGTAGTTCCGGAAAAGCCAGAACACCCTTACAGATGTAAAAATATCACGGAAAAATGCTGGGCAATGGTCGGAACCCACGATAATGAACCAATCAAAATGTGGGCTGATTCAATGGTTAACACCCATGAAGGCTACCTGCATGTAAAAAATCTTGTGGAAGATTTGGATTTCCCTGATTGGGATAATAAAGACGAATTGATTGTCGAATTAACAAAAAATGCAGACTTTTTAGCGCAGACAAAACTCGTTGAAATCTTTGCATCAAAAGCAGAAAATATCCAGATTTTCTTTACGGATTATTTCAAAATTTACGATGTATATAATAAACCGGGAACCTCCGGAGACGCAAACTGGAGCCTCAGACTTCCGGATAATTTCAAATCAATTGAACCGATTAACCTTGCCAATATTCTGAAACTTGCTATAATAGCAAGAGGAAGTGAATTTGCAGAGAAAAATGAAAAATTAATAAGGGAACTTGATGAAGTTAAGTAAAAAAATTCTAACAGGATTACTTATAGCAGTTTCAGCCGTGAATATCGCATTTGCGGCTGAAATTTCAACGGAAGCAAAACTCCAGTATAATAAAGGGGTAGATATGTATCGTCTTGGCAGGTATGACGAGGCGATTACAGCTTTTCAGCAGGCAGTGGATATAGACCCTAATTATATTGATGCTTATTATAATTTGGGTTCAATTCTTGAATACATAAAACAGGATGATGCAGCGCTGAGTGTATTTAAACAAATAATTCTCAGAAAACCGACAGATTATGAAGCTGTATATAAAGCTGCCGCATTGAGTGTAAAATTAGGGCTGCCGGATCAGGCGAAATCTTATCTTTCCTTAATTCCGGCAAACAGTATAGTTCATACAAAAGCCCAGCAGCTTGCCTCTTCTATGCAAACTGATATGCAGACGATTAAGCATGAGCAAAAAGAATTGGCAGCAGAGTCTGAAAAAATTTCCCAGAGCAACGGGGTATATGAAAATCTCGGGAGCCCTACCGGCATGGTGACAGACAAGAACGGGAACCTGTATGTTGCAGGATTTTCAGATAATGCGATTGTAAAAATTTCTCCTGACGGGAACAGAAGATTGTTTGTAAAGGATGCAAGATTGAACGGGCCAATAGGGCTGGAAATTGATTCATCGGGCAATATTTATGTTGCAAACTACAATGCGAATAATGTCTTAAAAGTTTCTACAACCGGAGTTGTATCGGTTTTAATCAGTGATATTCCGAAACCTTACTGCCTGCATATAGACGGAAGCTTATTATTTATATCGGCGCAGGGGTCAAATTCTGTAGTAAGATATAAATTGTAAGATATCATACGGCATTATAAGTAAATCCCGTCATTCTTATGGCATTAGACTAAAAAGCCTCGTTTACAAATTAGGAATCGTTGAAGATTAAACATGATTATGAGGATAATTATTGATTTCCCCCGTATTGCATTTACAAGGGAGGTTCTTTGAACTGTTGCTTATTTTGGTAAGGAAGATTTTTGGATTCGCCCTCTCCCGTAGGGAGAGGGGATAAGCCCCAGGCATATAGGGAAAATAAGGGCGGACTTCTGATTTCCACCCTCACCCCTTGAGGGATACAAAGGGAGCTTGCGAGAAACGAGCCTTGCGACTTTGTTTGCTTGTGCTAATTTACCCTCGCCCCTTGGGGATACAAAGGGAACCGCTGAGCTGTGCGAAGCGTGTGCCCCTGTATGCCTTGTGCTATGGGCTGAATTTGTTAATGAGCGCCAGCAAATTTACAAATTCTGGTGAGGGGATTCTTGTTTTTACCCTCTCCCTCAAGGGGAGAGGGGAGAAGAAAACCGTTCATCCGTTCAGGTTTCAATTATTTTTATTGAACCATTCACCCCTCACCTTTCACTCTTCACTTATCAAAAGGCTGGATTGCTTAGGCTAAAGCCTCGTAATGACGCGTTCACCCTCGCCCCTTGAGGGAGAGGGAAGAATTTCTTAGCGAACCTCGGTGAGCTTAGAAATTCGGGTGAGGGGTTAATAAGAGTGAATGGTGAATGGTGAATTGTTCAACAAAAAAAAAGCTGCCACTTCACTCCTTCACTACTTTCCACCCTCTCCTGTCCTTCGGACACCCTCTCCCAGCGGGAGAGGGAAA
>CALUTK010000009.1 GCA_944323675.1 Candidatus Gastranaerophilales bacterium
GGAGACGGAACAAGAACTCTTGTTTCGTGAGGCTGCGGCTCATCAATACCTCCGTTAAAGAAGAATGTTACGTGAGCGTATTTTTCTGTTTCTGCAGTTCTAAATTGTTTAATCCCGTTTGCTTCCAGAACATCGCCTAAGATATTTACAAGATGTTCTTTCGGAAATGCTACAGGGAATGTAAAATCTTCATTGTAGCTTGTCATTGTGATATAGCAGAGGTTTTTGAGAACTTTCTTTCTTTCAAAGCCGTCAAAATCAGCGAAATTGAGGGCTTTGGAAATTTCTCTTGCTCTGTCAGGTCTGTAGTTGAAGAAGATAATAGCATCATTGTCGTGAATTCGGCTTTCTTCTCCGCCTATAACAGTTGGAAGAACAAATTCATCATTGTCTCCTCTTGCATATGATGCTTTTACACCTTCACATGCTGTTGCAGCGTGTTCGCCTTCACCGAGAAGAAGTGCATTATAGCCTTTTTCAACTCTGTCCCAGCGATTGTCTCTATCCATTATATAGTATCTGCCGATAATAGTAGCAATAGGCGGAAGATTATATTTTTTAAGTTCTGCTTCAACTTTTTCTAAGAATGTGCAGGCACTTTGAGGCGGTGTATCACGACCGTCTAAAAATGCGTGTACGTAAACTTTTTTCAAGCCTTCATCCGCAGCAAGTTTTATTAATGCCATAAGATGGTCTAACGAAGAATGCACGCCGCCTGTTGATACCAGACCGAATAAGTGAAGTGCTGAATCATTCTTTTTAGCGTGGTTAACAGCCATTAAAAATCTTTCATTTTTAAAGAAGGAGCCGTCTTTAATAGCTCTATTGATTCTTGACAAATCCTGATGTACAACGCGTCCTGCGCCGAGGTTAAGGTGACCGACTTCACTGTTGCCCATCTGACCTTCAGGCAGTCCTACGTATTGCCCGTCAGCGTGAATAGTAATTGACGGATAATCTTTTTCAAGTTCATCAACGTGAACAGGGTGTGCCAATTTGGTTGCATCATATTCCGGATGGTTTTTGCTGATACCCCAGCCGTCCATAATACACAATAAAACTCTTTTACTCATATCTATATCCCCTCTAGTGATTCTATACAATGATTAGATTTTATCAGGAACATATTTTGATTACAAGAGGGCGGCTGATAGATGTGATAATTCTTTGTCCGGAAATCTCCCAGCCCCATTTATAAGTATGGTAGGTCTAATCCCCTCTCCTTTTGTAGAAAAGGGAAGCACTAACTGCCGGATGAGGGTGTAAAAAAGGAACTTATGCACCGGTAAGGAATAATTTTGAGTCATTCTGAGGGCGAAGCCCGAAAGAATCCAGCTTTTTGAATGTGAAAAGAGATGTATGAAGCGTGATGAGATTAATTATTGTTGAACCATTCACTCCTCACCCATCCCTTTTCACTTACAATAAAAGGCTGGATTGCTTCGGCTAAAGCCTCGCAATGACATCTAAATTTTTCGCCATAACCATAATGCCTATATGTAAAAATTAATACAAAATCTGCACATAAACCGTTCTGGTTCTTGCTTTATTGTCAAAGTCAACGAGAACAATCTGCTGCCACTGACCGAGTTGTAGTGCCCCGTCTATGAGCGGAACCATTGTGCTGTTGCCGATAATTGAGGCTCTTACATGTGCGTAACCGTTCCCGTCATGCCAGGTATCATCGTGGTGATAATCCTTATCTACCGGCGCAATTTTTTCTAAAGCTTCCGGAAAATCCTTTAAAAGCCCCGGTTCATACTCAATATTAGTTATGGAAACCGTGCTCCCCGCAACATACACGTACACAACAGCATCATGCAGCGAATGTTTGTAAACCGCATTCTGAACCTGTCTTGTTATGTCTTTGATTTCGGTATTTCCTTTTGTGTGAATAATAAATTTTTCATTTATTATTGTCATAGTGTATACCTGATATCTCCTTTTTTAACTAATTTTCTGCCGTTAGAATATGTTGCATAAGGGCTGTGTTTCTTTGTTAAATCTCTGTAATCTTCTCCGTCTTCCAGTTTGAAAACGTTGAAGTCAGCGCATTTCCCGATTTTAATTGAGCCTGTTGAATTATCAAGACGGAGAATCCTTGCAGGATAAATCGTTAGATATTTTATAAGTTCTACTACGTCAAGTTCGTTATTTTCGTTTGCAAGAACAGCTTCTTTAAGCAAACTGTAGTCTTTATCCGGCTTGAAACTCTGAGTTGAAAACCCGAAATTTTCAGGGAAATATTTAAGAACAGTTTTTAAAGGCAGTTTCCGGTTGCAGATTTCTTCGCTGTATGACGGCTGATAGACAAATTTTGCACCTGTTTCCGCAAGCTTTTCAAGTTCAGTGTCGGATAAATAGTTGCCGTTTGCAGCAATTACTTTCTTTGTCAGAACTTTTAAATTATTCAGGTATTCCACAGGGCTTAAATCTCTTTCATATGGCGTAATTTTGCGCATCCCCATAAATTTATGCAGCAAATCAATATCTGAAAACCCGTGTTCCAGCCACTCAATCTCGTCTTTTGATTCTGCAAAGCGTGTCATAAGAAGCATATTGTGTTTTCTGCAGTATTTTGAAAAAAGCTCCCAGAGTTTTTTGTGTACGCCTGATATTGAATTCAGCATAATGCCAATGTGGGTATTATCCCCTTTATGCATTACTAAATCTTCTACCTTGGCTCTCAGTTCTTTAAACTGCTTTTTACTTTTCATAGAAGTGTCTGCATAAACTTCAAAAAAGAGGTACGTTTTTATCGGCATTTTATTAATAACATCAAAATACTTAAATTCTTTAGAAACCTGTGCAACGCATGTTGTACCTGCTTTTATTGCCATATTAACTCCGTTTTCAAAGGATTTAATTTTTTCGCTTCTATCCATCGTAAAATATTTTGAAAGGATAGCTGCCCACTTAAGCGAATATGTATCAGCGGACACTCCGGCAAAATTATATTGTCTGCTGAAATTAATAAAGAATTTTTTAAGGGTATTTTTAATCCCGTGAGGCTTGGTGATATTTTCATCAGTGTATTGAAATTGAGTGAATAAATCAACGAATCCTGGCGTTATAACTGCATTTCCGAGTTCTTTAACGTATTTTTCTTCAAAGCTGACATCTTTATTGGGTATTATGTCAATAATTTTACCTTCATCAACAACTAATGCGTAATCTTCAAGTACGCTGTCCTCAGATGTCAAAATCCATTTTGCTTTATAACACTTCATAATATCCCCTTTTGCTGTACTATTTTAACTTATCAAAGACTAAAAATCAATAGATAAATTAAGGGATTTATATCGCAGTTTACACCAGAGGCACAAAAGTGTCATGCTGAATTTATTTGACAAAGCGAACCAAAAATTTTGTCATCCTGAATTTATTTCAGGATCTAAAAATTTTTGAGTGAGCCTGTCCTTACGAAGTGCAGCATCTCTATGCTGTTAGACCCTGAAACAAGTTCAGAACATGCCCTGAATTTATTTCAGGGGTGACATTTCTGCGTTTTTTAGTGTAAACTGCTATATAAGTCCCTTAATTTAATTGCATTTCCCCCTCTCTCTTTGTGATACAAAGGGAACCGCTGAGCTTTGCGAAGCGTGTGACTCTGTATGCCTTGTGCTTAGGGTAGAATTTGTTAATGAGCTTTAGCGAATTTACAAATTCGGGAGAGGGTTCATTGAGTTGTTTTTGCCTGCTAGAAGTTATCCGGATTGAATTCAGGATATTTTATGTCGAGATTACCCTTAAATTCTTTGAAACCTTCGCCATTTCGTAAATCTACATACATAGGGAACGGGTCAAATCCTCCATTTGAATAAACTCCGTGCCAGTTGTTATATCTTAACAAGTCTTGTTTTGCAATGCCGAAGAGTTTGCCGTCTTTATATGCATAATTGTATTTAACAACATATTCAGGCTGTGCTTCGTGGAGTCTGTCAAAACAGCCGAGGTTATTGTTGAATTTTTCATAGTAAATTGTGTAATCGTGAAGTCGTTTATTTTTGTTAAAGAATCCCTGATAGGTTTTGGCTGTTCCATTCGGAAAGGCTACACGGGTTAATCTTTCATAGCCTTCTGAAATATCACTCTTGCCAAGCGGCTTTTTAGCCTCTCCTGAGAATTCTTTTATAAGAAAATCTGAATCATAAATACTTTTTGGAAAATTTTTGGGGTTTTCAAGGATTTTTGTTTCATCACCTTCATAGACCCGTGACCACATTTGTCCGTTTTCTTTTTTATACTGTGTAATTCTGCGGACTAATTTATCCTCGTTATTAAAGACAAGAATATCTTTGAAAGTTTCTTCATCCTTAACTTTTTTATAAGTAATAGTCGAGCCGTTTTTAAATTTTGCGTTAATAACTTCATATTCGCCGTCAAAATATGGCTTGAAATTTTCAATTTTTGTAATTTTGGGATCATAAGGAAGCGGCGGGACGTTGGGCTTATTCGAATCCGGCTGCGGTGCTATCGGAAGCGGTTCCGGTTTAGAAGGCTCCGGAATCGTAGGCTTTGGCGGAATAACAGGTTTAGAGTGCTTTGACATTTCTTGCTTTGTTGTTTGAATAACAGAGTCGGGTTTTATTTCGGTTTTCGCTTTTGGCGGTCGTTTCCCTCTGAAAATCAGCCATGCAAGAATACTTAAACCTACAACAGATGCCGCAGCGATTACTGTTTGCTGCTGCGTTGTGCTTAATCGTTTTCGTTCTTGCTGTTTTGCCGGTTCTGCCGACATAAATTGTGTATGATAGCTATTATTTATTCCGTAGATTTTCATGATTCGCGTCTGGTATAAAACATGTAAATTCTTATTTTTGTTATGTGCGGGGTAATTTTAAAATTTATCCGTAGAATTCGTCGGCATAGTATGCAAATTCCAGATGCCCTGTAATAACTGTGTCGCCGTCTTTAATCCCCATAGACTTGAGCTTTTCAAATACCCCCATGCCGGTCAGGATATTCTGGAAACGTATTACCTGTTCGGAGTTTCTTTCATCTGTAACCTGAGCGAGGCGAGAGATTTTTCCGCCGGTTATTATGTAGACATCTTTTGCCGCCTTTGTTATCTCATAGTCGCTGTCGTCGTTATTGTATGCGTCTAAATCTTCTTCGACAACAATTTCTGTGACTGGTTTTTCAATTTCGTCAACCTTCTGTGACATAAAATTAACAAGTTTATCCACATTTTCGCCGGTTACAGCGGAAATCAAAAATACATCCTCAGCTTTTTTCTTAAACTCATTGTATAAAAAGTCTTTTCTCTCCTCATCAATCGCATCTATTTTATTCAGCGCAACGATTTGATAAAGTTTGCCGAGTTTTTCAGAGTGTTTGGAAAGTTCAAGGTTGATTTTTTCATAATTTTGGAGAGGATTTTCTTCAGTTGTGTCGATTATATGAACAAGAAATCTGCATCTTTCAACATGACGTAAAAAGTCGTGTCCGAGACCGACACCTTCCGACGCTCCTTCAATAAGCCCAGGAATATCTGCAACAACGTATCCGTCTCCCGATGGCTTTCTTACAACTCCGAGATTCGGAATAAGTGTTGTGAATGGGTAATCCGCAATTTTAGGTTTGGCAGAACTAATTCTGCTTATAAATGTTGATTTTCCTGCATTAGGCATCCCGAGAAGCCCGACATCTGCAATAAGTTTTAATTCTAAATATAATTCGCGCTCAATCGGCGGTTCCCCGGGTTCACAGAATTGAGGCGCGCGTTTTTGCGCGGTTGCAAATCTTGCATTGCCGCGTCCGCCCCTGCCTCCTTTTGCCACAAGAACCTTCTGTTCGTGTTCGGTTAAATCAGCAATAATATTGCCGCTTTTAACATCCTTTACAACAGTTCCGACCGGAACTTTTATATATAAATCCTTTGCCCAGCGTCCGTGGCAGTTTTTAATTCCGCCGTTTTCGCCGCTTTCAGCCTTGAATACGGATTTGTATTTAAAATCCATCAGGGTCGACATGTTTTCGTCAGCTATTAAATAAACATCGCCGCCCTTGCCGCCGTCGCCGCCTGCAGGGCCGCCTTTATCCACGTATTTTTCCCGCCGCCACGCAACCATTCCGTTGCCGCCTCTGCCTGAAACTATTCTGATTTTTGTTTTATCTAAAAATTGCATTTTTATATCCTTTATCAAGCCAAAACGGCTTCTCAAATATTGCGTTGGGTAAGTATGCCCAACTTACCTAATATAACATCGGGCGAGTATGTCCGACCGGCTTAAGACAGCTGTGCTTTTTATCGACATTTTTATATATTGTACAAGTGTGCCCGACCTGCATTTTGCCAAATTTAAATTTGCACTGCTGTTATTTTTATTTGTATTATAATAATACTATGAAAATGATTAAAGAAAAGCTGTTTAGTAAAACTTCCGTTGAGATAGGGCCGGAATGCGGATATGACAATTATATTATGGCAATAGAATCAAGCTGCGACGAAACTGCATGTGCTATTGTGAAAAACGGCAGGGAGGTTATCGCAAATGTTGTGGCGTCCCAGATTAAAACTCATGCAAAATTCGGCGGTGTAATACCGGAAATCGCGGCGCGCGAGCACCTTGATTCAATCAATATCGTGATAGAAGAGGCTTTTAATCAGGCAAAGGAAAATGCAGGACTTGAGCCTGATGATATTACAGCATTTGCCGGAACCGTAGGACCGGGGCTTGTCGGATGCCTTCTTGTCGGGTTGAATGCTGCAAAAACTCTTGCGCTTGTATATGACAAGCCGTTTATCGGAGTTAACCACCTGAATGCTCATCTTTGCGGAAATTATATTGATACAGAACTGAAACCGCCATTTATGGCGCTTCTTGTGAGCGGCGGACATACTCAGATTATAGATGTTAAATCTTACTCAGAACAGTATATTCTCGGAGAAACAATAGATGATGCCGTCGGGGAAGCTTATGATAAAGTCGCACGCCTTATCGGATTACCGTATCCCGGAGGGCCAAGACTTGATAAGCTTGCGCAGGAAGGAAACCCGAAAGCGTATCAACTCCCGAAGGCTAAAGTCGACGGGTATAACTTTAGTTTCAGCGGGCTTAAGACCGCCGTATTAAGGCTGGTTAAAGACTTAAAAAAACAATACAATACGGAAGAACTTCCTGAAAATGTAATAAAAGATGTTTGTGCAAGTTTTCAGGAATGCGTATCTTCAACTTTGTTAAAGAAACTTAAATCTGCCGCTGATGAAAACGGATATAAGCAAATCGTCATTGCAGGCGGGGTTGCTGCAAATTCAGAAATCAGAAAGAAAATTTTTAATCTTCAAAATGAAGGTTATCAAGTATTCGCGCCTCCAATGAAATACTGTACGGATAATGCTGCAATGGTCGCGTCCTGTGCTTACTTTAATACAAATACTTTTGATGATGTGAATGTAGAGGTGTTTTCAAGGGTAAAATAATTTATTTTTCCCTCTCTAACCTTTACGTCCTAATATCAAAATTTTCGAGTTCTACTCTCATAAAAATTTTTAATCATAGTTTATTCATAAAAGAACGCAAAACAATAGCTGTCTGTTTTTGATATGTCCTTGCCGGAGCCGGAATAGGAAACGATGCTAACTTAAATTTTGTGGTTCAGTCTAAAACAAAACATTAAATTAAGTCATGCGTACTCAAGTCTTAAACTTTTTCAAGTTCAGAGATTGCTGGGTCGAGTAATCTTCTTCCTATATTTGCAAAATTGATTGAACAAAGAGTTTTGTTGCCGTATTTAATCATCTTTTCAACAACGCCTTCTCCGTATTTAGGGTGAGTAACCCTGTCTCCCTGTTCAAAAACAGGAATATCTTCCCTCATTGGAGTATCCGCAGGGTATACAGGAACATCAAGTTCTTCCGGAATATTAGACGCCCCTATATTTACATCCTCAATGAAGTTTAAATCATCTTCCGACAAAACTTCTTCTTCAGGCTCAGATATGAGTTTTGTGTCAAGTTCCTGCTCTGTTTCGGATTCTGTCTCGTAGTCAGCTGCAGTCGTTTCTGAAGCAGGTTGTTCAGGTTCTTCCTCTATGACAGGCTGTTCTGAATGAACATTGAACATTATTTCATCAACAGCAGCTGCTGCATAGTCTCTTGAATCTGTAATCTCTTGTATAGGTGAATTCTTTTCATATTCTTCAGTTTTTTCTACATTTTTTTGAAGTTCTTCATCAGACATAAAAGGCAGAATGTTTTCGTTATAATCTATATTTGGAATCGGTTGAGCTTCACTCTCTTCCAGTATATTTTCTGCAGGTAACTTTGATGTTACTATAGGATTCATTTCCTGTCGTATGCGGAACGGAACTTCCTTCAAAATATCGTGAGGGTTTTCTGCAATTGTCGGCGTAGGAATTTCGTCAAAATTTTTCTGCGGAGCTTCTTGCAGCGGAGGCTCTTCTATAACTGGTTCTTCTTCTATAACCGGCTCTTCTGCGGCAATATCTTCATCTATAATATTGCTTATAATTTCAGGTTTTATTTCTTCCTGAACAGTTTCCGGTTCCGGTTCTGATTCTGGTTCTTCCGGTTTATCTTCAACAGGTTCTTCTTCCTGTTTCTGTTCTTGAACCGGCTCATCATCTGTTATAAGTGTTTCATATGAATAGGAATTTGATTCATCCGAAAAATCATCAGGTTTTTCAGGTTCCGGCTGTGCCGGCTCTTCCTGAACATTTGCAGCCGGTGCAGGAGTTTCTGTTTGGGCAGATTCTTCTTCTACCTCTTCCTGCTGATCAAGTATTGATGATAATTCAATTATCAAAGGAATGTGCTGGGTTGCTTTGCCGTAGATAACGTATTCATCCGAGTTTAATTTATTTAAAAACGTATTATAAGATGCAAAATCGTGCTGCAGCGTCTGCGGTGTAAAAAGTATAAGATTGTTTGCCCGCTCTTTTAATTCGTAAAGATACTTAAAGTTGTGGCTGCAGGCGATTGTTGTATAAATTTTGTTTTTTGTTAGGAAGTGTCGGATGAGCTTTTTATCAGCATTATCATTAGTTAACGGAACAAATGAATATACAAACAAATCCATTTCATCAATAGAATCATAAACGTATCTTATTATTTCATTTTGAACGATATCGCTTGCGGATGAGATATCAAGAATGTTTGTTAAATTTGCACGGATTGCGCTTCTTAATGTATGAATTTCTTTGGCATTCTGTGCAAAAACATTTTCTTCTTTGTATTTTAGAAGTTTATTTTTTAACAATACAAGCTCAGTAAGCCCGAGTGCTTTGTACTGTTGGTCTACAACATTTATGAATGTGTCAAACGGAATAAATTTATCCAGAACGGTTTTAGAGTATTCCTGAACCTCAAGAAAAATGTCCTGAATCATGGCTTTACTTGCAGGTTCAATGTTATCTAGATCGTGTTCATAGATAAAGTTTATTGTATCGTAATTGAGCGGAAGTTTGAAATCTTCGCCGAATTTGAGTTTTTGTCCGGCAAATTTACCGTCAGTATCAAAGATTACAGATTTGTTGTTTTCTGTGCTAAGCTGGAATACAAAGTTTTCAATTAACGTATTGGTATTTTCTTTATTTTCTGAACAAATGAGGAGATTTTTTTCAAGAATAGATCTGTCTACTTTTAATTTTGCATCCTGATTTGCAAGATAACCTATTTCAATAGGATTGTTAACAGGTAATATATCTAAAAGCTCGTCAGATGTAAGTTTTGTGACATCTGCATCCAACGCCGGAATAGTCCCGTCGTAATTTTTAACTATGCCTTCCGCGTCAAATGTAAAAAGAAGTTTGACAATTGCGTAATTGATGCCGTTGTCGGCTTTTAGGCTTAAAACTTGCGCAACGTAAGGTGATTGCGAATCTTCTATAATTACAAACCCTGACAACAAAAGGTTATCTTCACGATTATATGATATTTTAACAAGGTTATTCTTGATTTCCAGAACTTTCATCTATAATTCCTCTTTTACTGAATAAATTTTATCATGAACATGCCCGAATGTTGTCAAATCATGACTAAACATTTACCAAATCTTCAAGTTTGTTATAAATCTCAATAGTTAAAAGGCAGATTTTGAGGTCTCTTTTGACTAGACTCTTAATTGTTTCTTTGTAACATTTTAGCATAGCTTTATTAAGCCCGTTTTCTTCTTCAAGGTAACTTTTTATGATTGCGGAATATTCTTTATCCCTTGTATTAGGTTCAATTTTATCAGCAAGGAATATGATTTTTTCAAAATCACTCATTTCAAGTTTACCTAAGGTATGCCAGCGTATTGCTGATAAAATTTCCTTGTCGTCTACTCCGAATTGTTCTTTTGCGTAAAATGCGCTCACAGGTGCGTGAAGCGTTTTATAATTCAGCATTTCTTCTTCATGCACATCCAGATTGTCGTGAATTATTTTAAGCAGCTTTTCATTAGTAAAACATTTTGCGCAGTCATGTAATAATCCTGCTGTATAAGCCTTTTCCTCATTGAGATTAAATTGATGTGCTAGCTCTTTTGCACACTCTGCTGTGCCCAGAGAATGCGAATATCTTTCTTCATTCAAATTATTTTTGAGCCATTCTTTTATCTCTTTTTCGCTAACTTTTGTATAAATCATTTATTTTTATATATTCCTCTACTTTTTGCGGCACAAGTCTTTGTATGCTTTCCTGCAGCTTAACCTTTTCTCTTATATCAGTTGACGATATGTCCAGAAATTCAAGCGGCATAAATTCAAACCTGTAACCCTTTTTACGTAAATAATCAAATCTTGCAGGGTTAAAATTATTTTCTCTTATAAATACCACAAAATCAACAAGCTCTTTGAGTTTATCAGTTTCGTACCAGGATTCTATTTTTTCAAAAGCGTCAGTTCCGATTAGGAATTTTATTTTTCCGTCAATTAAGTGGCGTTTATATATTTCGCAAACGGTTAAATAAGTATAAGATTTTCCCTTTCTTTGAAATTCAATATCCGAAACAGAAAATTCATCCCTGTCTTGAACTGCGAGTTTCACCATTTCAAGCCTATCTCCGGCGCTGCAGCCGCCGCTTGATTTGTGCGGCGGGTCATATGCGGGAATAAAAACAACCCTGTCGCAAATTGAATTTTTTACGGCAAATTCTGCAACCTGAATATGTGCGTTATGTATCGGGTTAAATGTTCCCTGAAATAGACACAGTTTCATATACAAATCTTAACATAACTGCTGAATTTTTGTAAAATATTGTAACAATTTTTACTATATTATTAAGATTCTGCCTAAAAATTCCGTAGATATAAGAGAACAACTATAAGGAAAACGTTTACTATGGGAATGGCAGCAGGACAGGCTAGATTATTATCTATCACGGCAAGGCTCAATCACAACGAATTGAGAACCATGCATATTTCTAATGCCAAAATACGTCTTGCAGACCAGACAGAGAAGGTTGGAGAAGAATATATTAATGCATTAAATGAAACGCAATTGATGTATTCAACATATGATGAAAACGGAAATATTTCATATGAAAGATTAACAGGTTATGCACTCTCTTCTTACGGCCCTTTGAAAAACCAGTACGGACTTGTGAATGCTGCAGGTCAGATTCTTGTAAGCGAGCTTGACGCTGCTAACTATGAGTCAAGTGATAATTTGGAAGAATTTCTTGATAAATACGGACTTTTAGGCTCTCTGGACGAAGGTAAAATCGTTGAGGTCAAAAACCCTGCCTACGATACAGCATGGGATGAATATAACGCTAAATATCAAGAATGGAAGGCTAAAGAACCAGACAAGACCAATCCGATTTATTGGGAAGAAGGTCAAATGGAGGCCTCCTCCGAATTATATGATAGTTTCTTGTGGGCTACAGGTGTATGCTACAGCGCTGCAATGGGTGCTCTTTGCGGAGCTTTAGGTTTACCTGGCGATACCATATATGATAGCAAAGGCAATAAAGTTGTTACTTATTCCGCAACTGATTGTATTGCCTATTCTGATGACGGATCAGAAACTGAGATTAACCATGAAACTGTAGATTATAATAGACATAAAGACTGTTATAGCCATGTGTTATCTCACCTGTTGAATTTGGGGTCATATACAACAACCACAGGTAAAAATATTACAATAACTGATGGATATGGTACAAACGGACATTATGCTCACTGGTGGGAAAACGGTTCCGGAAATGATAGAGGCGGGCGTGCTGCAGAATTGGCAAATATATTGTCAGAAAATGCAGATAAGGTTTATCACTGCTGCGCTGAAGATGCTGTTGATATTACACAAAATTCGTCTGAAGTAGAAAAATTAATGAGTGATTATTATTTTGATAAGAGTGGTAATATTCAAACTAAAACTTTGCAGCAAAAAATTGTCGATTTAAATTATGCTATGTGCAGTGGTTTAATGAGTGATCAGGAAATGTATGATGCGATTCAGCACTTTGTAAACCACGATTTGAAAGTGCTGAATGAAACAGAAGATGTATTTAAGCAGGAAGAATATGATGCTGATTATGCAAAGTGGGAGGCTACAGAGCCTGTAAAACCTGAGGTTGAACCTTACCTTACCAAGAAAGTCCGTCAGATTGAAGACAGTGACAAAGGCGAATGGTATGTTAACCTCTGGCACAGAATGAACGGTGAAAGCGACTACAAATCCGGTTATATGAACCTTGATAAATACGACGAAAATTTTGACGGCTGGATTTCGGATTCAAAAGTTAATGAAAATTACGCAGTGCTCGAAGACGGGCTGATGAACAGTCCGGAATGGCTTCAATTCGCGCTTGAGCACGGCGTTATTACGCTTGAAAAAGTTGAGTTTACTTATCCGAGTGAGGAAGGCGACGGCTTAACTGATGTTCAGTGGGTTTCAACGATTTATTCATCCGTAACAGATATCACTGAGCAAAAAGACGAAAATGCCGCGACAAAAGCTGAAGTCTGGTATAATCAGCAGTTACGTGAAATTGAAGCAAAAGATAAAGAGTATGATAATCAGATGAAACTTTTGGATACCGAACACAATGCTTTACAAACTGAATTCGATTCAATAAAAGGGACAATCGAGAAGAACGTTGAGCGTACATTTAAAGTCTTTTCTTAAAGAATTAAGAGAGAGAATATATTAAGCCGCATATTTTGCGGCTTTTTTATTTTATATACTTTTGAGGCTCTGTTTTCTTTTTCGTATTAAGTGCTTATACGAATATCGTTTCAAGGTATAAAAGGCGACTGGTCGCCAAAAAAAACCTGATTTTTTTGGGAAAAATCAGGTGCAAAATTTGTAGGGGAAAAATTAATTGGAGTTATATTATTTAATGAAAAATCTTTGTTTTATCGCTTCCGGCTTTAATCAAAACCGCCGACATCTTAAATAAGATGAAGTGCCTGTCTGTTTGCCATTGCTATAAAGTTCATCTGTGCAAACAAAACTTCGGATCTGTCTTTGAATGGCTCGTTGTTTGATACGTTTGTTGTTACCTGGTCTTTGTACATATCTTTTAACTGACTATCAATTTTCTTTAAATTTTTAACTGCCATTTTTATCGCCTCTCTTATTTATCTCTCTCTTGTATATATATAAAGTATATACAAACTTTCTAATTTCAATTTTTGATTAACTCGTTACATTTCTTTACAAAAACTATAAATATCTAAAAATTAATCAATTTTTGAAAATCAGGTGTTTTTATATATATAATAGTAGGTTAAAGGTAGGACTATGGTTAGTAACAACAATATTAATTTAAGACAGAATATACCGATGCAGGCAGGGATGCAGCCGCTTCAGGGAATGCAGAATGTTGACGGAGAAAAGATTAAACAATCAGTAGATAATTCTTATCTGGCAAATCGAGTCAAGGCTTCGACGGACGATGAATCAAATCCTTTTGCAACGCTAGGGGTAGGTACAGCTTTATGGTACGGAATCTCTCAAGGGATGGATAAACTTAACCCTAAAATGGAAGGAAAGTATGAAGATACTATTCTCGGTAAAATGGGTGCATGGGGTGATAAGGTTGCGACAAATTCAACTAAAGCAGGTATAGGAAAGAAAATTGATACTTTCCTGAGAAAGATGAAAATAGGCTGGTGGAAACTTACTAAGAAAAGTGATATAGCATATGCTATCCAGAACCATAAGACAAGCCCTGAATGGTCTTTTGCAAAAGTACCCGGAAAAGGTGTTGAAGGTTTTCTTGCTTCTGATACAGAACAGGTGTTTGAAGAATTTTTGAAGCCGATATCCGGACGTGAACGCAAGCTTAACTTTCTCTTCTTTGATGTTCCGCTCGGAAAGTATAATTCTTACCAGAAACTTGAACAATATGGCGTTGACCAGCGATATATTGATGATTTTGTAAATAAAATCAAGAACTTATCTTTTGATGAAAAAGCGATTGCATTACAAAAAGAAGAACTGAAACTTCTCGGAGCAACGGATGATGTTATAAACGCGGCTTCAGCAAAAGGTCTTAAGGGCTTGCGTGATGCTGCGTATGAGTTGAAAGTTAAAAAACTCGGATTTGACTCTAAATCAGCCTATGAAGCAATAAAAGGTAAATTTATTGATAATACAAAAACTGTAATGAATGCACTTTCAAAGGCTGATAAAAACCTTAAGATTTCAATTTGGCGCAAAAACGGAACCTGGGGCAAAATTAAATCTCACCTGTTTGGCAGGCAGGTTTCTTTGAGTGAATATCATAATAAATACATTGCAACAATGGGCAAGGGTAATAAAACTGCGCTTGGAAGATTTTTACCTAAAGCATTCAGCTGGTTCCTTGAAGGTACTACAAACAGATTTGCCGGCGGCAAACTGGCTGTTGCAATGCAGGCCGGTATCTTTGCCGATATGTTAATCCACTCATTTAAAGCGCCAAGCGGTGAAAAATGGAAAACTTTATCAGAAAGATTTGTAAATGATTTCACATACTTTATGGCAATGCCGTTCGGTATCTGGGCAATGCACAAAGTCGGCGGTATGAAATACGCCGGTCTTGATAAAAAAGGGGTGGAAGCATACAACAAAGCCCGCGAAGCATTCAATGCAGACGTACGAGCCGGTAAGCTTGCTGATAAGGCGCTTTATAAACAAAGACGGAAAGATTTGAAAAATATTCTGAAAGCTAATGTTAAAAATCCGATTACACGTTTATTAAAGAAAATCGGCGGATTTATAAACATTGGCAACGAAAAAATTCTCGGTCGCGTATCAAACGCAAAATGGAATATGAACTTCTTTAGAAAATCCGGAAACTTCTTTAAGAACCTTCTCGGTGTTCCGATGAGAATTGCAATCCCTATGATGATTATCGTTCCGTTTGTTGCTAAGAATGCAACGAAAATCTCTCACTTCCTCTTTGGTAAACCGACAAAATCAGTACTGGATGAAGATAGTGAAACTTCTCAGGACAAATTAACACCTGAACAGCAGGCGCAGATGCAGAAACTTGCAGAAGAATACCAGAAACAAATGCAGACTCAGGCACAAGCTGCAGGTCAGAAAAAGAATGAACAATTTGTAAGCAATAACAGTCCGACAAATCTTATAAATATGGCTAAAAACGGTAATCCTTATAAAGAAACAATTCCGAAAGTAACGGAGCCTGAACAATTATCAAAACCGACATATACATACATACCGTCACCGGAAAGCACAATTATTCCAAATGCGGGCGAAGATTTGACCCCTGCAAATGCAGCGCTTCAAAAAGCTGACGCTATGGAACAGAAGGTTGCCGAAACCTTGTCAATGAGGTTGTAAATCCGTCATTCCGGAAGCTTAGAAAAACTGATTGAGGCATTATGCTGAAATCAAGTTTTTCAAGCTATGCGGAATCGCAGAATCCAAGGATACTACGACTTTGCGAGCCCGGGTCTAGCCCGGGATGACGCTAAAGACTCTGCTCGCTGCCTGTAATAATTTTTCTAGAAACTTTATTGTGGCTCTCAATGTAATGTTTTAATCACTAATTGTTGAAAATTACAATAAAAACTGTTATAATATTAATGCTCTGTACGGGTGTTCAATTTTGTTCCTACATTTATTATAAAAGGGAGAGTTGACTCTGTCAGATATTGAAGTATACCCGCCGAAGTATTCTTCGCCAGCGGGAAACGGATTTATCGAGGCGCTCACCCACCTGCGAGACCAGCAGGTAACAAAATCACATTCGCACAGGGCTTTTTTATGCCTTGCTCATTTATGCGAAATATGATAAACTCTCTTATAGAAAGGTTTTGTATGTCAGAAAATATTTCAACAGTTATCCTCTCAAAAGAGAGTCGTTTTAAAGAACTTATGTCTCTGTATCTGAAAGAGTACGGTAATTTTGAGGTTCTGGAAGATTTTTCAGATGATTCTGATATATATAATACCTTATCTTCTCTATCAAAGTCGTTTTTAATTGCAAATATGCAGGATAATTCGTTTGATTCGCTGATTTCCCGTATATCTGCAGACTGTCCGAATTGTAAAATTCTTGCCGTGACTGAGAATCCGACAGTTGATTTTATTATTAATGCAATGAGGCTCGGTGCCAAGGAAGTTATATCGTCTCCGGTTATAAAATCAGAGTTTTTTGACGTGCTTAAAAAAGTAAAAAATCAATTAAATTCCGATTATCAAAAAGTTAATAAATGCAGAATGATAACTATTTTTTCAAATAAGGGCGGAATCGGTAAAACATCAGTCGCTACTAATTTAGCGCTCGAACTTGCAAGGACAACTAAAGAAAATGTTGCTCTGATAGATTTAAACTTCCAGTTGGGAGATATAACGACATTTTTGGACTTAAAGCCTTCTTTTAACATATCTTATATGCTGAAAAATCTGGATAAAATTAACAAAGATTTTTTATTGAACACGCTTGAAAAATATAAAAACACAAGCCTTTACGTGCTTGCGGATCCGCCGTATTTTAAGCAGGCTGATGATATTTCAGCAAAACAGGTTTCAAAGTTATTTGATATTCTAAAGGAAAGCTTTTCATATATAGTTGTTGATACGGATGCAAGTTTCGGAGATAAGACGATTACGGCGCTTGATAATGCGGATTTATTATTCCTCGTCACCTGTATTAATCTTCCGGCATTAAGAAATTGTCAAAGATGCCTTGATTTATTTGAAAAACTCGGCTACAGTGCTGAAAAAGTTCAGGTTCTGGTAAATAGATATATGGAAAATGACGAAATAAAAGCGGAAGATGCTGAAAAAGTTTTGAATAAAGAAATTTACTGGAAAATTCCAAATAACTATTTTACGATGATGGCTGCAATTAATAAAGGGGTACCTGTATCAGAGATTAATCCTGCCTCAAATGTTGCACAGAGCTATAAAGAACTCGCAATTTACGTATCCGACAGTATTCACAGGCATGAACTTATAAAAAAATACTCCAACAATTCAAAAGGCAGTATTGATAGTATTCTGAAAGGTTAGGAAAATGGGATTCAAAGACAGATTTAAAAACTTACAGCCTCAGAAAATTGATAACAATGCTCTTTCAGAGAAAGATTCTGCCGGTAGTAAAGAGCCTGTTAATCCTTTAATTGACAGTTTGAAGCTTAAGTTATCCGTAAAAATAGCATCAATACCGGTATGGTTTGATTATTCTGAGGAAGAAAAACAGGGGCTAATAAAATCATTTTTTGAAAATTGGCTGAAGGAGTCGGATTTAAAACTTTCAGAGGATGAAAAATTCAGACTGACAGATAGTTTGTACTCTTCAATTTACGGTTTCGGCGTACTGGATACCTTGCTTTCAGATGTTGCAGTTACTGAACTTTTTATTTCAGAAACTTCTAATGTTAAAATTCGTAAAAATAGTGAGCTTACTTTATCCGAGGTTAAAATTGCGGACACGGTTGACCTTGTGAATCGTTTAAAAAAATCAGCCGGTATATTTTCAGAAAAACCTGTTTTAAAATTTGTACTGAGAAATTTGATTATAACTATAGTACAGCCGCCTGTTGGAGAAACTTTTATCGCAATCAGGAAGAAAACACGAAAACACACTGATTTTGCGTATTTACTTGAAAATCATAAAATTGATGAATCTATTTATTCTTTTTTGATTACTTTAATAAATGAGAAGAAAAATATACTTATTTCAGGTGCTGTTGAAGCCGGAAAAACATCGTATATAGAAGCTTTGTATTCCGCGATGAAAAATAGCGTAATTATTCAAAACACGAACTTTATTGAAGAAAAAAGCTATATTTGCGGAGGTTTAGATGACGAAGAACTGGATAATCTAATATCCGCCTTGAGTGCTCAAACTCCTGATTATATAGTATTTGATATGAATAGCGGATATTCCCAGGATGTCGGCTGCGGTGTTGTATCGTCAGTGAGGGCAGATTCGCCAATGCTTGCGGTTACAAAACTTGCCTCAAACAGTGCTGCCACTCAAAAGATAACTGAAAAACAGGCAAAGGCTGATATTGCAGAACGTTTTAGCTATATTATGCAGATTGAAAAAGATTTATTTATTTCATCAATCTCGGAATTTTCTTTAAATAAGGCGGGTTCGCTTGTTATGACAGAAATTCTGAAACGAAGTGAAGGAGAATATACTTATACATTTGCAGAGACAAATGAAAAACTGCAACAATCAGATTCAAATCCTGAACAGCCTGTTATACAGCCGGAACCCGTATCCCCTAACAGTTTCAAGTCAAGATTTAAATGATGGAATTTATATCGCAGTTTACACTGAAAAAGGCTAAAAATGCCTGCCCTGAAATAAATTCATGGCAGGCTCTGAACTTGTTTCAGGGGCTTACCAATGGAAAGATTCCGAAACAAGTTCGGAATGACATTATAGCTGTGCTTCGAGCATGTTTAGTGTAAAGTTGTATATAAGTTCCTAAATGATTATATTTGTGTAAATATTAATTAGTTTTGCCGGCGCCTCGTTTTATATGCTTTTTCAGATTACTGGAATCAAGCAGGGCTTTATTGAATTTTTCAATACCGGGGTCAATGTAATTGGGCATTACAACTTTTTTCACAAAAGCATCAATCGGTTTTATACTGAGAATCATTGCAATAAGTCCGCCGATAGTTTTGAGAAGTTTATTCCCGAACTGGAGTTTGTTAATGTATTTTTTCAGAGAATATCTAAGCGCGTTATTTGCAAAGATTTCCCCGTACGTTTCTTTTAATACAGGGTATTCCCGCATATATTTTCTGTAACTTGAAAGGGAAATTTCAGGCGGTTTTTTCTTTGCCTGCAGGTCTTCTTTAATCTTTATAAGCATATCAATATTTTCGTCGGCGTAGTTCATAATCTTTGCTTTTTTACAATTAGCGAGGGCATATTTACCGCTTAAATTTTTAAAGAATTTTTTCAGCCAATGGTCTGATTGTTTTTCGTTTTTGCAGGCTCTGATTTTGTTTTCTAGAGAATCAGAGAAGAATTTTTTAAATTTTTCTCTATCGTCAAATATATCGCCGACGCATTGATCGACAGCATTACTCATATGCAGAAGAGTATCTCTTTTTGCGTTGACACTCAATCCTTTGTTCAATAGTTTAGCAATAGGAGAAGTCAGGTTTTGTCCTGCAAGAATTGCGGCAGCAGGAAACACAAAACTGCTTAAACCCTGATAGATTGCCTGTTCTACTGCTCTTGTCCGGCTCGGGTTATAATGATTTTTGTCGTTTTTATATTTATCGTAAATATCAGCCCCGAGGTACATTAAAGGCGGTATCCATAATATCTGGCTTAATTTCGGAGCAATTTCGTATATAGCGGCACCCAGTTCATTTGAATATGACAGTGCCACCATCCATTTTTGATTCAAAGGATCGTGGTACTTTTTGCTATTCTGCTTATTTTGTGCGGATTCTGGCTTCTTATTCTGCGAGCCGAATTCTACCGGATAAATCAATTGAAATTTCCTTATTGTTAGTAATACCGTCATTCCGTAAGCGTAGAAAATCTGATTTTCAGGCTATGCGGAATCGCATTGTAATGAAGCTTCTCTATATTCAGATAAAGCTTTCCGATGTTAATTATATTATAATTTCTAAAAGAAAAAATTTGCTATTAAATTACTTTGGGATAAAATTTTGTTATGGAACGCAGGTTTAAAATTCATTCAAAGTATTTACCCTCGGGGGATCAGCCAAAGGCTATAAAGCAGTTAACTGACGGTTTGATAGCGGGCGATGATGCCCAGACTCTTCTCGGTATCACAGGATCCGGAAAAACTTTTACAATAGCAAACGTAATTGAACAGGTGCAGAAGCCGACACTTATAATTGCACACAATAAAACGCTTGCGGCACAGCTTTATAATGAATTTAAAGAACTTTTTCCTGATAATGCGGTTGAATATTTTATAAGCTATTACGATTATTATCAGCCGGAAGCATATATTCCGCGGACTGATACCTATATAGAAAAATCCGCCTCAATAAATGATGAAATTGACCGCCTGCGCCACAATTCCACAAGAAGCCTCTATGAGCGTAATGATGTTATTATTATTGCCTCGGTAAGCTGTATATATGGTTTAGGGCTTCCTGAAAATTATTTCAGAGGTTCTGTTGAATTAAAAGTGGGCGATGAAATAGATAGAGACGCACTTTTAAATCATCTTGTAACCACGCAATATACGCGTAATGATTTAGTGCTGGAACGCTCTACTTTCAGAGTCCGCGGTGATATAGTGGAAATTATGCCGGCGTATGAAAAGATTGTGACAAGAATTTACTTTTTCGGAGATGAAATTGAAAAAATTATCAGAATTGATAATGTTTCCGGTGAAATTCTTGAAACGCCTGAAAAAGTAGTCATTTATCCTGCTGTTCATTATCTTTCTTATGACGATGATGTAGATGAAACCTTAGGGTTAATTCGTCAGGAACTGCAGCAGCGCCTTGCAGAGCTTAACGCGGAAAATAAACTTATAGAGGCTCAAAGGCTTGAGCAGCGCGTTAAATACGATATGGAAATGATAAAAGAAATGGGCTATTGTTCAGGTATTGAAAATTATTCAAGGATAATTGAACGCCGTCCGCCTGGCTCTCATCCGGCAACTCTTCTGGATTATTTTCAAGGCGATTTTCTTACGGTTATTGATGAATCCCATGTTACTCTCCCTCAATTGAAAGGGATGAGCCACGGGGACGCTGCAAGAAAGGATGTTCTCATTAAATACGGGTTCAGGCTGCCTTGCGCAAAGGATAACCGTCCTCTTACAAGCGAGGAATTTTTCTCTAAAGTCGGGCAGAAAATTTATATCTCGGCAACACCCGGAGAATTTGAACGCAAAACCTCTCAGCAGCTTGTTGAACAGATTATCAGACCGACAGGCTTAGTTGATCCGAAAATCCATGTAAGGCCTATTGATACACAGATTAATGACTTAAAAGAAGAGATTAAAAAGCGTGCGGATAAAAATGAACGCGTGCTTATTACAACCCTTACAAAGCGTATGGCTGAGGATTTGACGGATTTCTTTATACAGGAAGGTATCAGAGTAAGATATTTGCACAGTGAAATTCAATCTCTTGAGCGTGTTGAAATTTTAAGAGATTTGAGGCTCGGGGAATTTGATGTTCTTATCGGGGTTAACCTTTTGAGAGAAGGGCTTGATATTCCTGAAGTTTCGCTTGTTGCAATTATGGATGCGGATAAGGAAGGCTTTTTGCGTTCAGAAACAAGTTTAATCCAGACAATCGGCCGTGCCGCGCGTAATGCCTGCGGTGAAGTTATTATGTATGCGGATAAAATTACGGATTCTATGCAGGCTGCAATTGACGAAACAGAACGCAGGCGTGAAATTCAGCTTGCATATAATAAAAAATACGGAATTATCCCGCAAACAATTAAAAAACCGATTGAAAACAATCTTCTTTCTCTTGTTGCAAGCTATAGAGACCTTGAAGACATTGTAGCGGAAGAAATGGTTGAACTCGGTGTTGAACAAAAAGATTTGCCAAAACTTATAGATAAACTAGAAAAAGATATGCATAAGGCTGCCAAAATTCTTGATTTTGAACGTGCCGCCGAAATCCGCGACAAGTTGAAAAAGCTCCGCGAAATGGTTTCAAAAAAATAATTTTCCAGTAAGTTGAAGAGTTGAACTTTTCGCTGTTGACTGACACATTATTCTGACAACTTCTGCGGCAGAAAGCCTCTATGCCTTTGTTTTAGCAGACAAATGCAGTATTAGTATGTTGTTTTCTTGACCTCTTCTTTTTCCCGGAATGTGAAAATTTCTTCGCTGAGTTGTGCCAGATAATTTGTCATAACAGTAAGATTATACATAACTGCAACGCACCAGATAAAGTTTATAATAGCATTGTCAAGTCCCACAAACAGCCAGAACATGTATGTTATAAACCCTACTACAATTAATGCAATTATAACCAATTTTACAATCAGGTAAGAAAATGTAATGAATGCGTCCCCGTATGCAATTCCGATTTTTTTCAGATTGAAGGCTTCAAATACGTTTAGGCGTCTGATAAATATTAGATAAGCAGAAACCGGAAGTGCGGCAAGAAAAAGCCAAACAAATATATCTGCTGTCATTTTCCATGTCGGGTCTTCAATATTAATAAACCCTAAAATAGTTAATCCGAGAATATATGCAACTCCCACTGACATAGCCATTGCAATAACTGTTTTTAATCCTGTCCATGCCATTGATAGAAAATTTACACCAGGAATAAGTTCAGGTTTTTTATCTATTGCGTTAAATGCGGATTCTGTTAAGAAGCCGATTAAAAGTAGCCCGAAAAGCCCTCCGACAACAGTTAAAAGCCCTATGTTATTTTCAAGATACAATGCCCTGCAATAATACAGCGGTATAGCCCATAAAATTAATTTTAAACCTGTAAAACTTTCTCCTATAGTGCTGTCATAAGCTTCTTTTATTGACGCCACGTCATACCTCCCGATTACTATATTTTTTATTTTAACATTTTTTTCTAAAAAAAACAACTTTTATATTTCCGGCAATTTTACAATAAATTCGGCCCCTTTCCCGAGCTCGCTTTTTACTGATATAGAGCCGCCGTGAAGTTTTACAAGTTCCGCTGTTATTGTGAGCCCGAGCCCTGTTGAATTAGGGGTTTCTTTTAACTGTTCAAATTTATTAAATATTTTTTTATAATATTTTTTAGGGATACCGCAGCCGGTATCTTTGACTGAAATTCGTGAAAATTTTCCCTGTTTATCTGCCGTAATCTCTATTGCGCCCTCCTCAGGCGTAAATTTTATAGCGTTGCTTAATAAATTGAAAAGTATCTGCTGTATTTTTTGATAATCTGCAGTAACTTCAAAGTCTTTTTTAATTTTTAGTGCAATTTTTTGCCTTTTCTTAATAAAAAGCGGTGAAAGAATATTCAAGACCTCCTGAATATTCAGTTTTATACTGAATTTAGTAAGATTAAGAGTCATGCTTTTTGATTCAATTTTTGACATGTCGAGGATTTCATTAACCATATTAAGAAGATGAAGTCCTGCTATGCGTATATCTTCTACATATTCAAGCTGCTTTTCGTTGAGAGAACCTGTAAACTGTGCACTCAATAATTCTGTAAAACCGAGGATTGAATTCAGCGGCGAGCGGAGTTCATGAGACACGTTTGAGATAAACTGATTTTTTAGATTTTCGGCTTCCGAGATTTTTTCGTAAGCCTTTGTTTTTGCCGAAATCCCCTCCTGAAGCGTCAAAAGCTGCGTTTTTATAATGGAATTCAATTCTTTCTCTTTTATCATATTTGAAATTATAGCCGCACAGGTTTCAAAAACTTCAAGTTCGCTTCTGCTAAATTTTTCATCCCGAAATATTTCTATATACCCGTAAGGAAGATTGTTAATATTTAGCATCTGGCGGGCATGCCCGAGGTAACTGCCGTTTTCCCCTGATGTAAAAGCTGGAGAATTTTCCTCACTATTCAGATAAATTATTTCCCCGTATTTGAATGGAATTATCGCCTTAAGAGTCCTGAATATACGGAGATTAACATCTGCGTCATTAGGATTAATCTCATAGAAACTTTTTAGCTTTTTTATTGAATTTTCGTAAAACTTATCCAAAATTATTCCTTATAACCGATAAATCTTAAATTCCTCATGTAACCTTCGTAGTCAAGCCCGTAGCCGACAACAAACTTGTCGTCAATCTCAAAACCGTAGTAATCAGGTTCAATTTCAGTTTTACGCGTAATTTTTTTATCAAGAAGAGAGCAGAATTTAGTGGATTTTGTGTGGAAATTTGTGTGCATAAAATCCATTAAAAATTTTGCGGTTAAGCCTGTATCGACTATGTCTTCTATTATAAGAACGTTTTTGCCGTTCAAATCAGGAAGCGAAATATCCACGGCATTAACTTTTCCCGATGTATTAAACCCTGTTCCGTAGCTTGAAAGCCTTATGAATTCCATTTTTAAAGGCATATTCAAATTTTTTACAAGGTCTGTTGCAAACATTACGGCACCCTTTAAAACGCAAATGGCAATTACCTCTTCCCCATTATAGAAGTTATTCATCTCATTCGCTAGTTCTTTTATCTTATTTTGAATCTCTTCTTCGCTGAACAGTACTTTTAAATCTTCAACCTTCATCCTGACCTTCCTTTTTTATTAATCTTATCATGTGTGTGGGTTTATTTACAACTTTAATCTTTTCGCTAATACCGAGGCCGGCCGCCCAGAGGACTTCTTTACCTTTGCATAGTAGAGGAATTAAATCTTTTTCATGGTTCGGTATTTTCTTTTCATTAAGATATTTTTTTAGTTTCTGTGAGCCGTGCGCACCGAGTGGATATATTATATCGCCGTCTTTTCTGTTCCGCAGGGTGAAATTAATTTCTTCTAACTCTGCATACGCTCTCATCTCGCTGTCTTTCGGGAATTCCGTAAGATTTTCGTTTATTCTTTTTATAATAAATTCGTAACCGCCAAAATCGTAGCGGCCCTCTGTCGTAATTTTAACCTCAATAGTGCCGCGTCCTGTTTTTCTTATAAATTCAAACTTTTCGCTGTTTACGAATATCCATAAATCAGTTGTAATAGATTTTGTTTTGCCTGATTTTGAGGAGGCATTTTCTTTAATGAAATCTACTATTGATAGAATTTTCTCTCTGTCGTATTCCAGATTATTTTTAATAAAAAAATCGTGAATCAGATAGTTTTGGAGGGGGGCACCGAGTTTTATAAAGTGTTCTGTTATGTTCGAGGTTTCTAACGAAATTTTTGCCATGTAATCATCGACAATCTCCATTGTTTCTTCCGCGTTTTGCGAAAGATTTTTAAAAGCACGAAGATAATTAGGATTAACTTCTGCAATGAGCGGCATAAGTTTTTTCCTTATAAAATTTCTTTTATATTTTACATTGTCGTTAGAACTGTCGAAAATTCCTTTGAGATTATTTTGAGCGCAATATTTCTCAATCTCAACGCGCGGAATATCCAAAAGCGGGCGGTAAACAATTCCGCGTTTTTCTGAAATTGCCTGAAGCCCTGTCACCCCTGTTCCTTTTATAATTCTATATAAGACAGTTTCCGCTAAATCATCAAGATTGTGAGCCGTAAATATTGCATCAGCCCTAAATTTTTCTGCACATCTTTTATAAAAATCATATCTTGCCTCTCTTGCGGCGGCTTCTGTATGCGGAACGTCTTTTGAGAGGGTTTCTGTATAAAATTCTATCCCGTTTGTTTGGCAGTAATCACGGCAAAATTCTTCATCACGCAGACTTTCTTCCCCGCGCCAGTTGTGGTTCAGGTGGATTGCTGTAATTGAGGCGCCTAATTTATGCAGAATATCTAAAAGACACAGAGAATCATACCCGCCCGAAAATCCTGCTAATATTTTTTTATTTTCAAGCTCATATTTTTCCAAAAAACATTTTACGGTTTCTGTAATGTTCATTGCTGAAACTTTTTAATGCCTTCTTTTATTTCAACAGCATCAACGCCTAACTGCTCAAGTGCTTTCATTGCAACGCTTGTCGGTTCAGTTGTGAGCGCAAGCAGCATGTGCGATGATTCAATTCGGGATTTGTGTTCTTTTTTGGCAAATTCCCATGCCGCTTCCAGTACTCTTTTGGCTCTTTGAGTAAAGACAATCTCTCTGTCGTAGTATTCGTTGCCGAAGCCTATTAATGATTCCACAACTTTTCTTGCGTCCCGTATATTTATCTCAAGTTCCGCCAGAACCTGCGCGCCAACGCCTGTGGCTTCTCCTAAGATTCCTAAAAGAAACATTTCAGTCCCGACAACGTTGCGTCCGAGCCGGCGTGCTTCCTCTTTTGCAAGACGAAGTATGGTAAGTGTTTCCGGCATTTGTTTTTCAATTGGTTTTATAATGCTGTGCGCCAGGTCATCATCCGAGATTTTCAATTCCTTAAAAATCTCATATGCAAGCCCCTTTTTGGTTTTAAGAACACCGAGGACAATGTGTTCCGGCAGAACAACAGAGGAGCCTAATTCTTTAGCTGTTTGAAGCGCCATATTCATTGTTGTGAAGGCGTTCGGCGTAAAGATTATCTGTTTGCCTTCATATTCAGCCTGACGTGATTGAATATTTTCTAATTTTTCTTCAAAATTTTCCGCAGTAACCCCGTTTTGCGCAAGAATTTTTGAAAGTTCTGAGTCTTTATCTTCCAGAATTGAAGATATAATTTGTTCAGTTCCCAGAATTTCATAATTTGAGGCTGAAAGTTTCGCGACTGCACGCTCAAAAACTTTTGCTGATTCTGCGCTGTCAAAGAGGTCGCCGGTGTTTTCATCCGGTAATTTATTCTCTTTATTCTCATCAATTTCCGGATGATAAAGCCGCTTTATCTTTTTCTGGACGAGTTTTTCCAGCAGGGATTTTGCCGTATAGACGTCAAACCCCATTTTTTCAAGAGTTTTTACGTTGTTTGAATGTTTATCCGTAATTACGGCAAGGAATAAATGTTCGTATAAAATAGAAGGATTACCTGATTTATTCGCTAAATCAAGTGTTCTTTTCAAAATATTTTTTACGTGATGGCTGAAATTAGCCTTGGCGTTATCGTGGATTTTTTCGGTAATTTCTACAGTTTTACTTATTTCTTCATAAAGATTTTCATAAGTAATATTATACATTTTGAAAATTTTTAGAGATACGCCTCTGGCTTCCCTCACAAGCGCTAATAAAAGGTGCTCCGATAAAATGTATTCGGACTGCATTTCTTCAGCGATTTTCTGGGCTTCTGCCACTACATTTATTGCTTTTTCCGTGAATTTTTCAAACAAAATCTATTCCTCATTTCCTGCTTCATCTTCAAGACTTTCAACATATGAGGCTACTTTTTCAAACTCAGCATCATCGTCAATTGTCTCAAATATATAATCTTCACCGTCTTTTGTTAATCTCATAAGAACGATTTCATCTTCTTCACCGGCTTCAGCATCAGTCGGAAGAAGGAGAGCGTATTCCTGTTCGTCAACTTCTACGATGTCAAAAAGTTCAAATGTGATTACGTTTCCGTTTTCGTCTACGGTTTCGATTAATTGATCATTTTCTTTTTCTTTTGTCATTTTTGTCCTCTTTCTTGTTTATTTTCGTGCAAGGTACTGTTCCAGTATAATACAAGCACTTTCAATATCAACCAGTCCTTTGTTTTTTTTGAAGTCTATTTTTTTATTTCTTAAATTTTCTTCTGCAGTGTCTGATGTGAGTCGTTCATCTTCGTATATTATCTCATAATCTTTCAGAAGTTTGGAAAAATTTATGCAGTCATCTGCCTGAAACCCTTTTGTTCCGTCCATATTCAAGGGAACTCCGACTACTATTTTTTTTACGTTATTTTCTTTTGCAATTTTTAGAATTTGGGCGACTGCCTCTTTTTCGGGTTTTCTTGAAATACACGAATGTCCGTTTGCCAGCATTAAAAGATAATCGCTGAGTGCTATGCCTATCCGTTTTGTTCCTATATCAAGCGCCATAACTTTATACATTCTGCACCCACTTGCTTTCGATTTTTTCTATTATCTCATCAAGTTCTTTTAATGTAAACCTGTCGTCATTTTCTTCAGTATTATATTTTAAAGTGACGTAATATTCATAAATACTTTTTCTTAAAATAGTTTTAAGGATTTCTGTGAATACTTTGTCATCATTGTATATTGCAAGGATATTTGCAGCCTGAGCCTCTTTATTATCGAACATTTTCAGGTAAGCGCAGGTGAGTAGTCTTTTGCGCCATATATATTTTTCTTCATCATAAAATATTTTATCAAGATTTTCGTCAATCATCTTATCAAAATCAACGGATTTTAAATCAGCTTTAACTGCAGAATTCATGCTTTCAAGAAATTCTTCAAATTCGCTGCTGTAATGAGCGTCCAAAAACCAGTGGCTCATAACGTCAAACTGTTCAACAACAGCTTTTTGCGGCGGATATTTTGAGGTGAGAATTGTTTCTATACTATCGCTGCCGCATTCAATATCCGCAAGAAGATTTTTCCAGCAGATGTATTCATAAGGGATAACTCTGGATTTTTGTGCAGAAATTTTTTCAGCTTCAAGAAGGAGTTTTTTGACTGCTTCTGGCGGTATATTCAGGGATTCTTCATCTTTGTAAAATCGTTCAATAATCTTGTCGCATTCAAACTGCGAAATATCGTTGAAGCCGAAGCAGTCGCGGATTCCGCTGTAATCGTTCGTTACGACTGCCGCAAACTGTACTCTCTTATTTTCATTTGTTCTTGAAAATATCAGCGCCTGATTCCCGTGCCCGTCGGGGTAGGTTACACAGCAGCGGTATGGTTTTGACTCTGATAAAAGATTTTTATAGAATTCTTTTGAATTATCCTCTCTTATGCCGCTTAATTTAAGGATTGAAATATTTTTTTTAATAAACGGTTTTAGAGTTTCATCAGCGTTTTCATACGCTGTATTTAAAGCATGGTAGGCGAGCTGTGATTTAGAATTGCCGAGAATAGAAAGTGCTTCTTTACCTGTATCTGATGACGGATTGGAAAGAAATACCGGTATCAGAATATTAGCAAGCGCGTCTTTTTCATAATCCTCAGCAAGCGATTTTATCAGGATAATTTTGTCTTTTTCGTTCACAGCGCTCAAAAAGTCCAGAAAATCAATCTGCACTTCTGGGTTTACTATTGCTTTATCAAGAAGCTGCTTTGTATCGGCATCAATAATATCGTCAGCGTTATCAATATAGCCTTCGTAATCCTCGTATTTCCAGTCGGTTTCCAGATCTCTTAAGAAATTAAGAACAATTATCTTTGCTTCTACTGTTGCAAAATTGTTTTTCAAAATTGCCCAGAGCTGATTTGTTAATTCTTCTTTATCTACATAGCGTTCGAGCAGAATTTTTACAATATTTTCACTGCCGGCTTTCATATTCAATAATTCTTTAAAAAGAATTTTCGCAATAATATTCTTATTGCTGTTATCAAGTGCTTCAAATTCCGCAGTCGAGTATTCTCCGTAATATTTTGAATATTTCGAGATAATTCTTAATATTTCAGCTTTAATTTCAAAAGGATTAAGCTCTTTAACCATTATCTTCTGGCTTTCCCCCAAAATGCATCCAGAATCTGCTGGGCTTCCGCAGACGGCATACGGTCGTTTAGGATAAGGTATTGAACCGCAATCATAGCGCATTCGGAACAAATATTAACACCCGGCCCCTGAACCATTTTTAAAACTTGTGTATTAGGTCTTTTACAAAAACTGCAATAAACGAGTTCCTGTTCATCATTGGAATCTTCATGTTCTTCCTTATGATGTCCGCCCCGTTTTGCCCCTAACTTAACCACTTTATCTTCCGACATGTTTATTCTCCTTTATTAGACCTATTACACTATAGAAAATCTCATACATTTATTGTAACTTAAATCTGAAAATTTGCCAAATTTTTTTGGTTAATTTATAATATCTTCAAATATAATTATTATTGTTCCCCGCGAGGCGGGTTTTGTTATAAAAGTAAAAGAAGAGGGATGAGTTAAAAATGAAAAAAGCACTTTTATTAGTCAGTATTCTTTTTATTTCGGTTGTGACTACCGCTTGTATTAATAACCTTGCGGTGCAGGAGTTGAATAATAAAGCCGCTGCCTTTATGGAGGAGGGCAATTATACTGAAGCTATTGAACGCTTAAAATCCAGTATTGATTTGGATTCTTCTTTATATGAATCCCATTATAATCTTGCAATTGCCTATACAAAGGCTGAAGATTACCAGCATGCTATTTCTTCATATGAAAAAACAATTGAATTAAATCCTGCCTTTGCCGATGCTTATTACGGTGTTGCTGTTGTTCAGGAGGATTTGATAGCTGATTTAAATTCAGGTCTGCTGAGAGTTAATGACGACGGCAATATTGAAAAGATTAATCAAAATGATACACTTGATGAAGATTTAGATAAAGCGTTTGTTGTGTCAGATAAGACAAAAAGCTTTATTAATGAGTTGACTGACGCAGCTATCAGTAATTATGAAACTTATCTTGAAAAAAATCCTTCTGCTGCTGATGCTGATGATATAAATTCTCATATAAAAGATTTAAAATTAAGATTGAATCCGCAGACTCAGCCGGCGGCTATTGCTCAGGAGTAGGATATGTTTAAATCTCCGGGAGATGTTTTGTTTAGTATATGCGGTTTTCCGATTTATAATTACGGGCTTACTATGGCGCTGGCATGTATTATTGGCGTCAGCGCAGCATATCTTTTGTTTAAAAAGTTTAATCCGGATAAAAACTACTCCGCACTCTGGGATATTTCCGCATATGTTATTGTTGCGGGGATTTTGGGTGCACGGTTGTATTATTGCCTTTTGAACCCTGTATATTATTCGCAGAATCCTTTAGAAATATTGAATTTTAGAGAGGGCGGATTATCCATCCATGGCGGACTTATTGCCGGTATAATTACGCTTATCCTTCTTTCAAAGAAACATAAGCTTCCGGTATGGAATGTCCTTGACAGCTTTGCCTGCGGCGCTGCACTAGGGCAGTCGATAGGCAGATGGGGAAATTTCTTTAATTCAGAAGCCTACGGTTTCCCGACCCAGCTTCCGTGGAAACTCTATATCCCGCCGTCTCACAGACTGCCGGAATTCGTTCACTTTGATTACTACCATCCGGCCTTTCTATATGAAAGCCTTCTGGATTTATGTATTTTTGTTGTCTTGTATTTTGTACTTAAGAAATATGCAGTTTTAAAGCCGGGAGTAACTCTGTTTAGTTATTTGATACTATATTCATGTGTCAGGCTGTTTGTCGAACACTTCAGAGTCGATAGCGCACTTGATATCTGGATTTTCCCGATTGCACAGATTGTATCGCTTGTCTTGATAGTTCTCGGAATTGCAGGAATTATATGGCTGAATAAACGTTACTCGTCTGCTTCTTAACTATTGATGTTTCAGTATCTCTACAATTACTATTTTTATCTGAAATCGGGACTTATATCGCAATTTACACTAAAAGACGCAGAAATGTCACCCCTGAAATAAATTCATGGCAGGCTCTGAACTTGTTTCAGGGTCTAAAAGCATAGAGATGCTGAAATAAATTCAGCATGACACTTTTGTGCATCTGGTGTAAACTGCGATATAAGTCCCCTGAAATTTGCATTGATTTTTAGAAGTCTTTATTAAATAATCAGTATATGGAAAATATACAGGAAAAGAAACCCCTTATATGGCTTTCAAGTGCCCATTTTATTAACGATATCTATACAGGCATGCTGAATCCTATTATGCCTTTTATTGCACTTAAACTGGGTATTTCAATGGCGATTGCGACGATTATTGTAAGCTTATCGCATATTTTTGCTTCGCTCTTGCAGCCAATATTCGGATTTTTTGCGGATAATATCAGAAAAAGAGCTTTTATTTTCTGGGGACTCCTTGCCACTTCAACATTTATTTCGCTCGCGCCGAGTGCTAATAATGTTTTCATCTTACTTATATTTATAATTGCGGGAAGTCTGGGGTCAAGCTTTTTCCATCCGCAGGCGCTTGGATTTACTGTAAGGTTTTGCACAAAAGATGTTATTAAATGTATGGGAATATTTATTGGCCTTGGAACTTTAGGCTATTCAACAGGCCCAATTCTTTCAGCGGCTGTCGCGCAGTTTATAGGACTTCATTCAATGCCTTATCTCGCACTTCCGGGGATTTTTGTCGCAAGCCTCATGTTTCTTTTTGTTCCGAAAATTTCTTCTTCAAATGATGTTAAAACTCATAATGATTTCTTTAATACATTTAAAGAAATATTCTCCAATCGCAGATTAAATCTTTTAAACATAATTGCAATTCTAAAAACACTTGTTACAACATCAACCTCAATTCTTCTGCCGTTTCTGTGGCGGAATATGGGTTATAAACCTTTCAAAATCGGTGTTGCCTTGTTTGCATTCAGTTTTCTTGCAGGAATCGGGTCATTTGTAAGCAGAAGTGTCGAGAAAAAGTTTGGTGCAAGGGCGGTTCTTGCATTTTCTATGATTTCGACGTTTCCTTTAATGATTTTGTTTGCGGTGACGTATCAAAGATTTTCGATTGCCGCATTTGCGGTATTTGTTCTTATGGGGTTCTGTACCGGCATGGCTATGCCTGTAACTATGGTTATGGCGCAAAGCACTCTCCCGCAGTATAAAAGTATTATCGGCGGCTTTATAAACGGATTTTCCTGGGGTGTTGTTGCAATCGCGCTTTCAATTATAGGTTTTGTGGCACAGGCTAAAGGTATTGTTCCTGTTTTAATCGTTATAACTCTCATTCCCGCACTTGCGTCATTCCCTGTTCTTGAAAAATTATTTAAGAAAAATTGTAATGTTTCTTAATATTAGGGCATTAATGCGCAATATCTTTTTATCAGCTTCTTTAATCTAAGCAGGTAAAAATAGAAAGGTTTTCGTATGCAAATTAACAACAATTTTAACAGATTTTCTGCACCCCAATTTGGTATGGCTCTTAAATTAAACAAAGGTGCCGAAGAATACTTACAAAAACAGAGTATGAATACTCTTGAAAAACTGGCTCAGGCCGGTAAAGATATGGCTGATTTCAAGTTTTGGAATCTTGAAGTGAATGAAAAAGGTTTGCGAGTAAAGTCAAAACGCTATGCAAACGCTTACATTAATCCGCAAATTGATAGAGATAGAGACCCTAATCTTTATAAATCCTTTACAGATGTTACTTTTAATACTGTTTACGATGGCATTAACGGCCCAACAGGCCAGAAATATCCATTATACTTAGACTTAGCCTCAAATGAAAAGGCTGCAAAAGTGTATAATGAATTTCCTAAACTTGATTACGTTGATAGAAATATTGAATTAACAAATCTATTAGAAGCAAGAGATGCTCAAAAAGCTGCAGAAGAAGCTGCAAAAAAAGATGCAGCACAAGCTAAAAATAATTTTATCTCAGACCTTTTTGAAAAATTTGGCAATAAATCGGCTAAAATATAATCAGTATACAATATTTATAAAAAAGGGGAATAATATACAAGTTTCCTCTAAATATTCGTAATACTGTCATGCTGAACTTGTTTCAGCATCTCAAAACTGCGAGACCCTGAAACGAGTTCAGGGTGACAATTTTAGCCATTTTTAGTGGAATTTGCTATATAAGTCCCTAAAAAAGACTCCTTGCAAGAGGAGTCTTTTTTAGGCCATAACATCTAAATTTCTTTTTATTTCCTGTTCCTGCCGCTTTTTAGCCGCTTTTTCCTGCAGGTAGGAAATCTTGTATAATAAGCTGTTTGAGGCCAAATCTAAACTTAATCTTTTGTCCTGCTCGTGAAGCATTGCTAAATCATGCTCTCCGCCGAATGTGCTTAAATTTGTAAAAGTACTTGCCGCGTTCATCATGTTCATGGCGGCATTATTCATGTTACTGATAGCATTAAAACGAGCAATGGATGAAACTAACATTTACTAACCTCAAAACAAGTTTAACTACATTTCTAGAATATAACATTTTTCATGAAAATGCAATAGTTAAAGATACTAATTTCTATGTAAACTTTTGTAACAAAAATTACAAGTCTTGAAATCAGCTTTTGAGTATATACTTTATATATATACAGAGAGTTAAACATTAAATAAACACAAAAAAGAGAGAGAGTATTAAAGAATCCGTTTAAAACAAGAGAGAGAAATTAAATTCCTATTCCTACCTTCCTAGAACAAAATTAAAAGCCCCTTATAAAAGGGGCCTTTTTATTACTTTTGCATTTGCCGGTATAATTTAGCCTGTAATGCCGATTGTATGGATTTTAATAAAGTTTGTTCCGCCAATAAGCAGTTCAGGTACTGAACCCGTAATTACGACGGTATCGCCTTCTTTGTATCCAAGGTATTTTGTGAGGAATTTATCCATTTTTTTCAAAGATGGAAGGTCTATTCTGCCGCTGATATCAAGTTTAATCGGGAATACGCCTCTGTAAAGCTTAATATCTCTGCAGATTTCCTGTTTAGGACAGCAGGCAAAAATTGGAACGCTCAGGCGGCCTTCTGATAGGAATGATGCTGTAAATCCGCTTCCTGTCAATGCAATAACGGCTTTAACAGGCATTTTCTTTGCCATATCCGCAATTGACATACCGATTGCCATAGCCTGAGAATCTTTTTCTTCCTCTATCATTTTTCTAGGGAATTTATTTTTTCTCATAAACGGAGATTCTTCAACAGCAACCGCAATTTTTTTCATCATAGCGACTGATTCAACAGGATAAGCGCCTGCTGCAGTTTCGCCTGATAGCATAATTGCATCTGTTCCGTCTAAAATTGCGTTTGCAACATCAGAGGTTTCCGCACGCGTCGGGATAGGGTTCTCAATCATACTTTCAAGCATCTGTGTTGCAACAATTACCACTTTTCTTTTTGTATTAGCTTTTCTGATGATTGTTTTTTGTACAATAGGAACTTTTTCAGTGGAAATTTCAATACCGAGATCTCCCCTTGCAACCATAAGCCCGTCAGAAACTTCTATAATGCTGTCAATATTTTCAACAGCCTGAGGTTTTTCTATTTTTGAAATGATTTTTGCTGTAGTGTTGCCGTGACCCTGCAAAAGTTCTCTCAGTTTTACAACGTCTGATGCTTCTCTGACAAATGAAAGCCCGAGGTAATCTATATCGTTGTGTGCTGCAAATTCTACAAATTTTAAATCTCGTGCTGTCAAGACATCAAGGCTGCCCTGAGAACCCGGAATATTTATTCCTTTTCTCTGTTTTAAAAGTCCGTCAGTGAGAACTTGGGCATAAATGATTTTATCTTCAACTTTTACCACTTCTAGCTGAATTTTTCCGTCATCAATCATGATTTTTTCGCCAGGTGTAACATCATCTGCCATCCCTTTATAGTCAACCGGAATAATATCATCGGTCATTTCCGGCTGATGGCGGAATTTTAAAACTTCGCCCTTTTTAAGTTCAATAGGGTTATCAAGATTGCCAATTCTGATTTTAGGCCCCTGTAAGTCTAAAAGAACAGGAATAAGCGTATTTCTTGCTTCTTCAAGCTCTCTGATATAAGATAAATTCTTTTTGTGCATTTCAACATCGCCGTGCGATGAGTTTAATCTGAACATTGTAACGCCTGCATCAAAAAGTTTGGTAATCATTTCTTTACTGCTCGTTGCAGGACCTAGTGTTGCGACTATTTTAGTCATTGTATAGTCCATTTTATCATCTCCTTTATTTAAATAGTGATAATGTATATTTACAAAAACTTTACAAAAGTTTCTATCTGATATATAATACATACTATAAAAATAATTCATTTGCTAGTGTTTAGTATTACAAGATGAGGAAGTAGAAAATGAACAAATTGATGGTCGGGTTATTAGCATGTGGTTTATTCGCTACTACGCTGATGCCTTCATTTGCGGCAGATATTGCCGATGTAAGCTCAAGCTACTGGGCTTCAAAAGAAATTAATGAAGTTGTTGACGACAACATCATGACTCTGACTGACGGTAATTTTAATCCGGAAGGAAGCGTTAAAAGAGTTGATTTCGTTCAGGCTTTGTTAAAAGTTTTGTCTAACGATAATTTAGACGTAAGCATTTCTAATAGTTTTTCTGATGTTAAATCATCTGACTATTTCTACAATGATGTTTTACGCTCTCAACAGCTTGGTTTGGTTTATGGTTATCCTAACAAAACTTTCCAGCCGAAAAAACTAATGTCAAGATCTGAAACTCAATCTGTTATCAGCCACATAACAAAAGATATGGATGCTGATACTTCTGTTTTAGATAAATACACTGATGCAAAAGAAATTCCGGCATGGGCTCAAAAACCTTATGCAAAAACTTTGAATTACGGCATTTATGTAAATTATCCGAATGAAAATGAATTACGTCCTAATGACGTATTATCAAGAGCAGAAGCTGCTGTTATTCTTGCAAGATTAAAAGATAAATTAGGTCTTGTAAAAAGTGAATACAAAGACGGCGTTGAACACTTCGCTTATGCTAGAAAAGCTCCTAACAACGAAGTTAAAATAGGTAATAATGCTAATTACGTTCACGAAGGTAACGTTATTCCTGTAGCATTCACTGAAAAATACAAATCAGATAAAAGTGCAGCAGGCGACAGCTTAACTTTTGTTGCTAAAGAAGATATTTCTACTAAAGAAGGTACGGTTATCTTCCCTGAAGGTACTAAATTCTATGCTACTGTTAACGAAATTCAAGACCCGAAATGGTTCAACAAAAACGCTAGAGTTTACGCTGAAATCACAAGTGCTGAACTTCCTTGCGGCAAAAAAGTTGATTTAAACGCTAAACCGTTTACTAAAAAATACGATCTTAAAGAAGGTCCTTGGATGACTGCAGGAAAATTAGTATTGTGCACAGTAACAGGCGGTGCTGTTGGTACCGGCGCAGGTGTTGGTTTCGCATTCATTCCTGACCCTGTTAAAATCGGTACAGGTATCGCAATCGGTGCTCCTGTAGGTGCTGCTGTAGGTCTGGCTACTGGTTTAATCACTAAAGGCTTGAACTACCACGCTAAAGAAGGTGAAGTTATTAAAGTTATTTTACTGAAAGACGCTCAGGTTGCTAAAGTTAAATCAGCTTTATAATTAGCTTTTATAAATACTAAAAAAGAGAGGTTAATTTTTAGCCTCTCTTTTTTTTGCGCTTTCGGCTTAGCTAATATTCATAATATCTATTCTCCTGTTGGTTATTCTAATAATTTTTCAAAGGGTTAAAATTAGAATGTAACAAATAAGGAGATATGTATGAAAAAGTTTTTAATGTATTTTGGTGTTTTCGGTTTATTATTGCTTCCTGCACAGGGCGCTTTTGCATGGAATATTCAGAGCCTAAATCCGCTGCCTTATCTTGGTATAGGTCCGAATTATTCAACTTTCAGTCTGAATCCTTTTACAGGTTTTAAAAACTGCAACCCTTGTAAAAAAGTAGAAAAATGTAATAAGTGCGCTAAAATCGAGGTTGTTCCGGCGTGTCCTGTCTGCCAAAAAGCCTTTGTTGAAGAGCAGTGCCCTTGTATGAGAAAACATTACTAATATCTGATAAAGCCGGCTGATTTATCATTCTGCCGGCTTTTAATTATTCATCAAGATCGTCATATTCTGTTTGTTTCGCTTTTATTGAGTATATTATTGACAGAATAAAAAGTATTAAAATAGGTGCGCCGTAAGCAATAAGAAAAGCTAGGCCTACTGTTTCAGGATTTTTTGCAATAGAATCCTTTGAGGCTTTTAAATGCCCCATTGCCCAGAGAGTAAGTATTAAACAAGTAGATATACAAGCATTTTTAGCTCTTACCGCTTTTTTGTGATCCATTTTAATATTCTATATCCTGTAATGTTTTGAAAATTCTGTCTGTAATATATTGAATATATTCCTGAGAAACCATGCCGTTAATAACCGCGTCCGCAATCTGGTATGCCGGTCTTATATACTGCTGGGCGGTTCTATTGACATCTTTGAACTGCAAATCAGCCGCGGCGCCGGTTTTTCCTCGTAATGCAGCGCGTCTGTACCAGCGGTCTTTAATGACTTCAAGCGGTGTATATACGTATACCTTTACATCCATGATATCCCTGATGCCTTCGTTCAATACGTATAAACCTTCTGTCAGGACAACTTTTGCAGGCTTTTTAACTTCGCCGTTCGGGTCTGATACGCAGGTTACAAAATTATAATTAGGCGAAACAACGGTTTCTCCCTTTTTTAATCCCATAAGATGCTCTTTCATTAAATCAAGATTAATGGCTTCAGGAGTATCAAAACTGAACCCTGTTTTAAAGAGTTCTTCATAACTTCCGGCTTCCTGCAATTCTTTAGAGGTGTCTTTATAATAGTCATCACAGCGTACAACAGTGTAAATACCTTCTTTTTTATCTTTGACGCACGCTTTTATTGTGTTATCAACAAAAACGGTCTTGCCTGAAGCGCTTTCTCCAGTTATACCAATAAGAAATGTCTTTTTCTTTTCCTGAACAACTTTTCTTGCAATATTTAAAATTAAATTATCAGATGTTTTAAGGAATAAAGGCTGTGTTTCTTTTTTATCCTCTTCAAGAACTCTTTTCAGCGATTCCACGATATTAGAGATAATTTCCATATCGCTTCTGCTTGAATAATAATCATAACTTGTCAAATGAAAGCTTGTGGTCATAGTTTTTCTTATTCCCCTAATGAACTATTTTAACATTGTACTTTAAAGGTAAATTATTTTCTAATAATTATAAATCTTTGTAACAAATATTTTTATTTGCTAAAGATTTTTGACGAATTACCGTAAATAAATATGTGATAGTCAAATGGGAGTTCTATATGAGTGAAGATTTATTTAAAGAAGCCTTTTTAGAAGCCAGCGCAGAAGCAGCAGCCGAATATAGAGAAGAATTTAGTGAAATCGGAATGGCATTAGAAAAATTCTTTAATAACGTATTAGAAACAATTTCTCTGGGTGACAGGGATATGATGAAGCTTTAGTTAATAAAAAAAGAACCCTTTAAAGGGTTCTTTTTTTATGCTGATTGAGCTTGCGTAATTTTTTTATATGACTCAATAACCTCTGTATTTTGTTGTCCCATATTATCATTTTCGAGTTTTTGTTTTGTTGCAGCAATTAATTCCTGTTCAAAATTTTTATCAAACTTAGCTTTTAGAGCAATAACTTTTGCATTGTAGTCATTATTCTTTTGTAATTCTGATTCTCCGACGACTGCTCTGGAGGCTTTTCCGGCAAGCCAGCTTCCGACAAGTCCGACTGCGGCTCCGACAACGGCCCCTACAGCGGTACCGACGCCCGGAATAGGAATACAGGTTCCAATCGCGGCACCTGCTGCAGCTCCTGCTTTCATGCCTATTGCAAATCCGGCTGTCTCTGCAGCTACGTTTACAACGGATCTCGCAAGCTGCTTATTGCCGGCAGATGTTCCTAATTTGCTGTACGTTTCTGATATTTCCGGCGCAGCCGCAAGAAGAGAAATTCCTGCAAATAACGCATTCCCTTTTACTGCTTTAGAAAGTGTTCTAAAAGTCCCTGATTTCACTGCAAGTTCTTTCGCTGCAGTAGAGGCTTTGGTTATTCCTGTTTTATTTTTAGCCCATTGAATGGCTTTACCGGCTTTTGTAACCGGTGCAAGCTCTCCGGCAGCTTTTGCCGTCTGTACATTTAAATCAGCTTTTGCAATTGCAGCGTACACTTCTTTCATTTTGCTTTTATAAGCATCACCACTCAGCTTCCCAGCTTCTCTGAGGAGTTTTCTTACATCGTTATAATATTTTGACTTTGAAATGTTTTGTAAATATTTAAGTCTTGCATTTCCTGTGAGTTTTGCAGCTTCATCTGCCGGTAATTCAGTAAATGCTTTGTATTTTTGCGATAGTTCTTTCAGCGTATTATTCCGGTAGAAATTTTTCGTTGTCTGTACTATGTTATCGCCTTTAAGACTTTTTTGGAGTTCATCTGTAGCTTTTATTGATTTTTGCACTGTATTCCAAAAACCGTTGTCTTTAAAATTTTTCTTATTATCCAAAAGCCATTTAGTACCTCTGATACCTCCGTCAAACACCAGATATCCCGCAACCCCTGCACCCAAATCAAGATTGTAGTGGTTAATGCCTGCACCTGTTGCGTATTTAGCAAGATTCAACAAATCGTTACTATTATAACCAATATTTGTCATATTTTCCCCGTGTAAATTTCCCTTATATATATAAAGTATTTTTATTAAAAAAAATTGCCATCAAAGAAGCAAAAAGGGCGTTAATTTCTTAACGCCCTTCCCGTCGGGTTATTGGGTGGGTTTGTTTTTACTACCTGCTACCCTGAACCCTAGTAAAACAGTCCTGCCTGTCTGGCCATAAAATCATCGCTGTATTTACCGCCGCCGTACATCTGCATTTGAAGCATAGCGAGTTCCTGCGGGGTCAGCGTAGGCTGCATGAACGGGTTGGTTGATCCTGTATCAAAGTGATATTGCCCTTGACCTGTTTTTTGCTGCTGGGCTTGCGCCTGTGCTTCCATTTTCTTTTCAGTGTGGCTTTTGCCTGTAATAAGGCTGGCGAGCCCGTCCCCTGCCATATAACCGATGATACTGCCTAAGATTGGTCCTACAACAGGAATTGGAGATAATAGCGCTGCACCTATCGCACCGCCAACCATACCTGATGTTACTCTTGCTGCAGTTTTGACGGTTTCTGTTGCTCCGCCTATAATCCCTTTATCTTTTGTTGCACTCCATATATTCGGAATTTCTATCCCTATGGCCAGCAGACCTCCAAGAAGAGGTAATCTTGTTCCTAATGACTTGATTGAGCCTTTAAGTCCGCCCCACCATTTTGCTTTTCCGGCTTTAGCAGCAGTTCTGGCTCCAAGTCTCCACCCGGCTTTCATTCTTGTTGGAATTGATAATGTTTGTTTATACATATTTTTGAAGAAGCCGCCATGTTTATCTCGCTGAATTTTGTTGAAATCTTCGGCTGATTTAGTTGCATTTTTTAATTGTGTCCAGAAATTTTTGAAATGCAGTCCGCCTGTGCGTTTTCCTGTTTCTTTTACTGTTCCGTAAAAAGAATCAGTTAAAGTTTTTGAAAAAACTTCGTTACCTGTACCCAATACAAAATCAGGTGCAAGTTGAGCACCGCGTTTAATGTAATTCCAGGCTCTTGAACCTATTGCACTAATTCCCATAACCATTACCTACTATAATTTTCTAACTACCTTACTTATATAAAAAATTTTTGCTAATCAAAATTGCCATGCTTTTAAGTTATGTTACAAAAGTTAAAGATAATTGATTATTTTTTAGCGATTTTTTAGTATTTGCTTTACGTATTGCATTATATTTAAAAAAGTGTATAATGATTTTATGTATTGCAATGACTCACGGATTTTTATTGAAAATGATGACTTGTGTAATACTTGTGAAAATTATATAAAAGAATTAGATTGTCCCTTGCTCGGGGCGCTTATTCAAGGCGACGTGTTTCTGGAAGAGAGTCTTTTGGTGACCCGCTGCGGTTTTTATAAAGAATTTAAACGAAATCTGTATATAGTGAAAGGTAAGAAGAAAGATGAAGACAGTAACATTAATAAAAGGTGACGGCATCGGTCCTGAAATTTCTGATGCGGTGATGAGAATTATTGAAGCCAGCGGTCTTGAAATTAACTGGGATATCCAAACTGCCGGATCTGAAGTTATTGCGGAAGAAGGTACTCCACTCCCTGCAAGAGTTTTGGAATCCATTAAAGTTAACCAGGTTGCACTGAAAGCTCCTATTTCAACCCCTATCGGAACAGGATTTCGCTCTGTAAATGTTCAGATGCGTCAGGCTCTTGATTTGTATGCTAATGTTCGTCCTTGTAAAAACCTTCCTAATGTTAAAACAAGATATGAAAATGTTGATCTTGTTGTTATCCGTGAAAATACAGAGGATTTATATGCAGGTATTGAGCATAAGATTGATGAAAATACTGCTGAAAGTATAAAAATTATTTCAAGAAAAGCTTCCGAAAGAATTTGCCGTTATGCTTTTGAATATGCTGTTGAACATAAACGTAAAGAAGTTTGCTGTGCAACAAAAGCAAATATTTGCAAACTGTCTGACGGTCTGTTTTTAGATTGTTTCAGAACAGTCGCCGCTGAATATCCAAAAATTAAAGCAAGAGAAATTCTTGTTGATAATTTATGCTTGCAGCTTGTTCAGGATCCGTCAGAATTTGATGTGCTTGTAATGCCAAACCTCTACGGAGATATTGTTTCTGACCTCACTGCAGGGTTAATCGGCGGTCTCGGCGTTGCTCAAGGGTCAAATATTGGCAAATACGGTGCTGTTTTTGAGCCGGTTCACGGTTCTGCTCCGGATTTAAAAGGCAAAAATAAAGCTAACCCTACGGCTATGCTTCTTTCTGCAATTGCCATGCTCAGATATATTGAGGAATATGAACATGCTGATAAAATTGAAAAAGCACTTTTCAAAGTATTTGAGGATGGATGTTTTACTGAAGATTTAGGCGGAAAAATGAAAACAACCGAATTCCGCGATGCTGTTATAATGAATCTTGGCTAACGCCGCTTCTAAATAAGCAAAAAGACCGCTTGAATAAAGCGGTCTTTTTAATGTGTTTGAAATGGTATAATTTTTAATCTAACAAGCCTAAATCTCTCAAAAATCTTGAATTATCAGCGAGTCGTTCAAGTTTTTCGTCTTCAAGCGGGTCAGATGCACCGTTTTTGAAAAGTTCATCTACAAGGTCATTATGTGAAGTGTTCTCAGGATCGGAAAGCACTAGTTTTGAGAATTTTTTAATATCATGCTGTTTTTCATAGAGCCTAACCGCACGTTTTGATAATCCGTCAAGAAATTCGTTTTTTGACATATCAAAATTTACATCAATAGGCTTTATCATGCCATTTGTCGCAGCTTTTTTGCTGTTTTTTGTGCTTAATTTTTCGGAAAGTTTTTTAAAAAGTTCCATGACACATATCCTCAATGATATTATCCTATTATTTTTAAAATTTGGCAATCATCCCATGGATTGAGATTAGGGCAGTGTTTAAATCTTGATTAATGTTTCTATTTAATTTATAATATTTGTGCTGAATACTAAATAAGAAAGAGGTTTGAAATGCTTGATATAAAACTAATTCGGGAATGTCCTGAAAAGATTAACGAACTTTTAAAAAGAAGAAATCCCGAATTATCAATTGATGAAGTTATTAAGATTGATGAAGAAAGAAGAAAAATTCAGACTGCGGCAGATGAATTAAGGTCTAAACGTAAAAAAGATTCGCAGATGATAGGAGAATTAAAGAAAAAGGGTGAAAATACGGACGCTGTACAGGCTGAGGTGAAAAAACTCGGTGATGAAATAAAGGCTTTGGAAGATAAGCAGTCTGTTTTGGATGAAAAGCAGCGGGATTTACTTTTGCATATTCCGAATATTCCTGATGAAACAACTCCTGTTGGAGCATCTGAGGATGATAATCAGGAGGTTTATAAGTGGGGTGAACCGAGAAAATTTGACTTTGAATTCAAACCTCACTGGGATTTATGTGAAGAAAAAGGACTTGTCGATTTTGAGCGCGGCGTAAAACTTTCCCAGAGCCGTTTTACATTGTATCGCGGCAAGGGGGCAAAACTAGAGCGCGCTATTATAAATTTCTTCCTTGATTATCATTGCGGCGAACAGGGATATGAAGAAATTTTGCCGCCATTTATGGCAAATGCTGCAACAATGACCGGAACCGGTCAGCTTCCAAAATTTGCAGAAGATATGTATAAGTGTGTTGATGAAGATTTATATCTTATTCCGACGGCAGAAGTCCCTGTAACAAACATTTATGCTGGCGAAATCCTTTCGGAAGATGATTTGCCGAAATATATGACAGCCTATACCCCTTGCTTCCGCCGTGAAGCCGGTTCTGCAGGTAAAGATACAAGAGGATTAATCAGAGTTCACCAGTTTAATAAAGTTGAACTCGTAAAACTTTGCACACCTCAGACAAGCAAAGATGAACACGAAAAATTAACTGAAGATGCTGAAAAAATGCTTCAGCTTCTTGAACTCCCGTATAGACGTGAAGCCCTTTGTACCGCTGATATAGGTTTCTCTGCCAATAAATGCTGGGATTTGGAAGTTTGGATGCCGTCTTACGGTACTTATAAAGAGATTTCAAGCTGTTCAAACTACGGAGATTATCAGGCAAGACGGGCAAATATCCGATACCGCGATAAAGAGACAGGAAAAGTTCAATTCGTTCACACCATTAACGGCTCAGGACTCGCTGT
>CALUTK010000010.1 GCA_944323675.1 Candidatus Gastranaerophilales bacterium
TTTATTTCGAGATCTTACAAGCTAAAAGTTTAACTCTTAGTATGTAAGATGCTGCACTTCGTAAGGACAGGCTCACACAAAATTTTTAAGATCCTGAAACAAGTTCAGGATGACAAAAATTTTGGTTCGCTTTGTCAAACAAGTTCAGGGTGACAGTATTACGCATATTTAGTGGAATCTTGTATATTATTTCCGACTATCCTGCATTCATTTAGTTATTTATTTTATGCTATAATATTACTGTAGATTTTAATGAGGGTTATGTGTTTATGAATAAGGAAATTTTGAAAAAAACAGGGATTATTGCAGGTTCGGTAATTGCAGGAATTTACATATTATTTCTGGTTGTGCCGTTCTTTTTAGGCGGGATTGCAACCTCCTGCGGACACTATTTGACAAAGGTTATAAAAGATTCGACAGGCTTCAATGTAAAATTTGAGAATGTCAAAGTTGTTACAACGCCGAAACTTACGGCAGGGGTAAAAATCGGGCATTTGAGCGCGATAACACCTGATAATGAAGAATTTCTTACTCTTGATAATGCGCAGGGTAAAATTTCTCTGCTTCCGTTGCTGCTGGGGAAAGTCGAACTTGATATGATTGGAACCGACACAATTTCAACGACTCTGAAAATCAAAAAAGACGGGAAATTCCTCCTTGAAGATTACATCCCTGAGCCAGACGAAGTTCAAGAAACAGATGAAGTTGCGGCACCTATGACCGGACTTCCGCTCGGGCTAAAACTTTCTAATAAACTTCCGGATATTCATATTAAAAACTACAAAATATCATTTGAAGATATTCAAACTAAAAAACAATATTATATTGAAGGCTCTCATTTAAACGTAAAAGATTTTATTATCAATAAGAAAATCAATGTATCAACAGAGGGTAAAATAGTCCTTGATGACAGGATTCCTTTCACTTATGACATAAAAGTTCTGAATAAAGTTATGCCGGACGTGAATTTAAACGACATTGTGTTCGCACCGCAAACAGGACAGGAAGAGGATAACAACACTCCTGATATTGAAATAAATATAATTGATATATTTAAAACAATATATAAAAATCAATTGACTGCAAATCTGGCAGCAGACGTGACAACAGAAGGGTCATTCGATGATATTAACTTTCACGGGCTTATAAACGCTGATAAAATAAGCCTTGCCGTAAACGGAGAACCGCTTCCGGAGGGACATGTTTTAATTAATATGAAAGGTAAAAATATTGATATAGATTCTGCTCTCTACACGGCAAAAGATGAAGAAACGACTATCAAAGGAGATATTAAAACAGGCAAAAGCCCTCACGTAAACCTTAATTTTAAATCTAATGCACAGATTGATAATATCTTTAATGTACTGGACAGTATCGCACAATCCGTAAACTACAACGACCTGCATACATTAAGTGCAAAAGGCTCACTTGATGCGGATTTTTCAGTTAAAGCCGATATGAAAAAAGTCGAATCCTCAGGGTATTTTAAAGTTCCTGATGCAATGATAAAATATGCACTTTACAATGTTGTAATTGATAAAATCATGGCTGACGTTGATTTTTCAAACAATATGGTTAATGTAAAAAAACTCGGCTTTACAATCCTGAACCAGCCGCTCAACGCTTTTGGAACCCTGAAACAGGATACAACAGCAGACCTTCACCTGACAGCTGATAAATTACCGGTAAAGGGATTAATCACGGCAGCAGGTCAGGTTGGATTGCTTAAGGATAATGATATTAAATCAGGTGTAATTTCACTTGACGCTTCTGTGAAAGGAAAACTAAAAGAAGCCGTTCCTGCTGTAAAATTAACCGCAGACAACATTAATGTCAAAAATAAACCGTCTGATACTTCTGTAAAATTAGCAGACGCAGAAGTTAATATAACTTCCGACGGCAAAACCTTTAAAGGACAGGCTGATGTCAACAATATAAAAATAAATAACCCTATGGCAAGCGTTAATGTTCCGAAAGCAAAAGTCACCCTTGACGCAAAGGACGTTAATATTGATAACACTTATTTAACTTTCAACAATTCCAGAATTGATATTAACGGAAAAATTTCCGACTATACAACAAAAAAACTTGCTATTGATATAACAGCAAAAGGCGGGCTTGTCGCATCGGATATTCGATCTATGATTCCGGCTGATTTAAGAAAAGATATTAAAGCAAGCGGTACGATGCCTCTTTACATAAAAATTACAGGAAACGACAAAACCCAGAATATAACAGCTCAACTGCTTGCGACGCCTTCAAACTACCTTAATATAACAAAAGTAGATGAACTTAACGGGAAAAGCACCCTTATTAATTCAAATATGAAAATCGCAAACGATTCCCTGAAACTTTATGATACGGGAGTATTTGCAATTAGCGGGCTTTCGTCGCTTCCGGCCGGCGCATTTTCTGGAAATATTTTATCTGTCACGGGCGGTGTTGATAAACTTTCCACAAAACAAACTCTGAACGGACTCACTATCAAAACACCGTCTGCATTGAATTTTGCAATACCTGGATTTAATAGTTCAAAAGTCACAGGCACTGCGCATATTACGCTTAACGGTCCAGCGCTGAATCCTACTTTTGCCGGAAATATTGATATTCCGACAATTTCAATCCCGTCAATAAAAACAACCGTCAAAAATGCAACCGTTGATTTAGGCGCAAATGCAATTACAGTAAACACGCCTTCTATCAATATTGATAATTCAGTAATGAACGCAAAAACTGTGATAAGTCCGAATTTTTCAAAAGGAGTTATCATAAACAATCTGGATTACCACGCGGTACTGTTGGATACAGATACCTTAGTAACTGCAATGGCAGGGCTTCCTGCGCAAAACACTTCATCGGGCGGAGGTTCGGGAAGTTCAGCGTCAAAATCTGCCTCACAGGATTTGGGTGTAATAATCCAGTCAGGCAAAGGCTCTATTAATAAATTTAAATCAGGCGGAATCATTGCAACTGATTTGAATAGCGCAATAAGCCTTGCAAATAATACACTTTATTTGAAAAATTTAAAAGGAAACGCCTTTGACGGCAAAGTCAACGGGGATATTGCCTTTAACCTTATAAACGGAAAAACCAATATTGATTTCCACGGCAATACAATGAATGCCGCAAAAGCAATAGAAGGGGCAGCAGGACTTAAAAACGCACTCTCCGGCACTCTCGGATTTAATGCGAAATTAACGCTAAACGGTTATGCACCATCTCAAAACGCAATGATGCAATCCATAAAAGGTGACATTGATTTTGATGTTAAGAACGGTACACTCGGCAATATCGGACGCCTTGAAAACCTCCTTTTTGCAGAAAATCTTATGTCTAACGGCGTTATTGCAGCAGTGCTGACGCCTGTTACAAACATGCCTGTTGTCAAAAATACGGCTCTTTTTGATTCTATTACAGGAAAAATGGAATTGAATAACGGCTGGGCTGATATTGAATACATTAAAACAAGCGGACCTTCTATGGCATACTTTATTTACGGGAAATATAACCTTCTCAACGCAACAGCAAACCTCACAATACTCGGGCGCTTAGGCGCTGATGTTGTTGCGGCGCTCGGGCCTGTCGGGGAGTTATCTGTTTCAAAATTAACCTCCTATATTCCGAAATTCGGAACCTTGACAGGTAATCTTATAAACGCATTAACAACCAACCCTAAAGGCGAACGAACATCCGAAATTCCTGCACTCTCAGGCGGAAATACAAATTATCAGGATTTCAAAGTAACCTTTAACGGCGGTATTGAAAGCAAAAGTTCCGCAAAATCATTTAAATGGTTATCTGTTTGTGATACTTCAGCAATTGAAGGCGGAAGTTTAAAAGAACAGCTCCAGCAGAGTACAGATGCCTTAAAACAGCTTCAGTCACAGAGAAAAGAAGAAGTTAAGCAAAATGTTGAAAACGCAAAAAATGTGGCAAAACAAACTGCAGAAGATATTAAAACTCAAATTCAAAATACAAAAGACAGTATAAATGAATTAAAAAATCTCTTCAAAAAGCCTGCCGCACAATCGCCTGCCACGGAAAGCGCTGCACCCGCAGCCGCAGAAACTGTTCCGGCAGCGGCAAATTAAAGAATACATGCAAGAACCATTAATATAAGCATACCGATTTGAACTCCTGTTGTCATATTTTTGGCAAAGGAGTTTGAATCGTATTTACCTGAAGATTTTTGAGCATTATAGGCGCTGGAAATCCTATTCAAACGTGTTTGCTGATCATCGCTGTCAAAAACTGTCCCGAACATATACTGCTCAACCCGCGCAAGACGGTTTTCCATAGTGTCATCTTTGAAATTTTGATTCATCAATTTCTTTTCAACAGTAGATAACGAGGCTTTTTTAGGTTCTCTGTTAAAAATTGAACCCGAATTATTTTCATATTCCTCTGCCAGCGCATTTTGTCTTGCATTAAAAGCGCTGTAATCATAAGGATCGTGCTGCATATATTTATTCATGTGATAATCTCCGCCGAGCGGCACAACATCATTTTGATCATAAAATGTATTTGATGATTGAGCAATGCTGTTATCCATAAAGGATTGCGGCTTCAATTCAGCCTTTAAACGTTCAGTTCTGGTGTTCAAATCATCATTGTAGGTTTTATTAAAAGTTTTCTTTTCAAGATTGGATAACCTTTTAGTGATATCGTCTTTTGGAAAAGTTTTATTAAAGACTAGTTTTTCGAGTTCATCAACCGCAGGATACGTTATATTAGAGGCTTCTTTTGGCGGATTATCAACCCAGTAGTCAGAATCCTCGGCAAAAGTATCTTCTCTAGGCGTGATTTCCTGTCCTATTAAATCAGCAGATAAGTCCTTTCTTAATTTCGCAATCCTTTGCGACTGAGATAATTTTGAAGGAGCGCCGTAAACAGAAGTTTCAATCCTTTCTAATCTTTTCAAATCTGTTTCATCATTATATTGAAACCCGAAAAGTGAATCTTCAAGTTTACCTAAAGTTGCCTGAGTTGTAGTAAGTGCGAAAACTTCAGTTCCGCAGGTATTAAAGAATAAAACCAATGCAATAAGTAAGATTAATTTCTTCATAACTGAACTCCTTAAACACAGGATAAGTCCGGTTAAGAATAAAAACCATTGAACGCGCTCTCAATTTATTAAAAGTAAAAAATAAGTATAAAATAGCACGACAAAAGCACTATATAAAAAATATTATACCACTTTAGTATGATAAGAAAGATTATTTTTGCAGAATGTATTTGTTATAAAGAACAGCTTATAATAGCGTTTACGCCCCAGTTTTTGCCTGAATTGTCTTTTGTATCCTGCAGGTTGTAACGCTGTACTTCCAGCGAAAGCGATGTTTTCGGCGAGAGTTTCTGTGTAACGCCGGCAAATACTCCGGCACTGTTTGTCCACTTTTGGGTTTTGTAATTGTATTTTCCGACATAATGCGGGTTTGCATAAATACTTGTATTTTTGCCTAACGGGATATTGACACTCAGAGGGGAATATCTTATTTGTGTCGCAGCACTTTTACTGCCAACAGTGTTTCTCACACGCAGGTTCTGGTTAAATGTGCCGTTTTTGTCGTAATTTAATGCTCCTTTAAAATCCAGAACGGCCATTGCATCTTTATTAAAATCTGTTCCGATGCCTAAAAATGCAGCAGCTGAGCCATTTCGGGATTTCGCTTTTTCTTCAACCCCGCCTATTGTCAAATTAGATCCGTCTAAATTCTGATATGAGCTTAATGATGTGCTTCCATCTAATCCTGGTACCGGCATAATTTTCCTCCTGTAAAAATCCCCTGTTATTTATATAAAGTTTTTTTAGTTTCGGAAATTGCCAGTTTGTTAACCATTTTTTCAAAATATTTTTGTGTATCAGGTGTATTATATATTATTTGAACACTTTTTGATATTGCTGCTTTTACAAGTTCAAAAGCAGAAAGAGGAATAAAACTGTAAAATTCAATGGATTGCCCGTCTGCGGTTATATTTATTTGAATTTCAGGGAACCTCCGCATTTCAGGACAAATCCCGCCATCAAAGTTTATTGCAATAGTTTTTATATCCTGCCAGTTCAGCGGAGTCGAGACTCTGTTAATATCAACAAGAGTTAATTTTTTATCATCCAGTTCCAGAAATCTGTAAGGGGATTTTTTTCTTGAATATAGCAGAACAAGACTTCTTATGACCAGTACAATTATAGTAATAGCCGCAGCTATTATTAATCCGGTTAATCTTTTTCCCTGCGGGCAAATTACAAAAATTAAACAGACGAAGTATGCAAGCATAGCAGCCGTAAATATTTTGTGTTTCGGGTGTTCCTGCAAGTATAGATTTAAAACTTTTTTCATAAAATCTCCTATCAAAAAATACCGGCATTTATATGGCCGGTCTTCGGGTACATATTTTATTCAGCCAGAAGTTTTTCCGCAAGTTCGGATTCTGTTCTGCCGTTGAGCGTTTTGTTAACTTTCTGGAGTTTTTGTGCGATAAGTTCCATATTATCAGTCCATACGAAGTTGTCTTTAACGTATTTTTCAGCTTTGTCAAAATCTCCGTCAATTTGAATTCTCACGATTTCAGCAAGCATTTCTTTTGCAATAGGAACTACTTTATCGATATTTACGTGGATTTTTCCATCAGGTGTAATCTCATACGCGCCGCGTTCCGCAAAATATTTATTTTGCATAACAGTTCGTACTCTGTGTGCCTGAGAAAGCGTCGGTTTTGATTTCAGGAAATTGTCCGTAATCGTTGTTACAATAATTTGTTTACGCTGTTCTGGAGTATACATACCGAGTTCCGTCAATAAATCCACAAATGCAAGTGAGCCCATATCGGCTTTGTTTTCCTCAATGATGTTTCTGTATTTGCCAAGTGACTCGCCGGCTTTTTTAGGCCCGAGGGAGTGAGCGTTTTCGTGGCCGATTGTGAACCAGTGGTCAGCCTCATCAAGATAATACTTCTGCTGATCTTTATCAAGGATTGCGTCTAACCTTTCCTGTAATTTGGCTTTGTCGCTGATAAATCTTATCTGTCTATGGTAAACATTACGTCTGCCTCCGCCTATTTTCAATGATAATTTATCATCGTTCGGAAGATTTTCGGCTAAAGTTATGCCACCTCTGTATTCGCCGACGTTTCCGGTAACTGCGACAAGGTCAACGTCCACCATTGTCTGCTTTGCATCGCCTTTTGTCGAAATATTCTGTTCGTATTCGTCCTTATAAGGCATATTATCAGCCAGGGTCGGAAGGTATTTTTTTATCGCCATCAGTGCATCAGTGCCTTTTTTATTAACAATTCCGACTCTGCCGCCGAGAAAATCCTTCGGGATAGGAGAAATCCCGCGTTCTTCAAGCATTTTGCTGAGTTCTTTATTCTCAACAATAGTACCTGTCATTTCATCTTCGTAGTTTTCTCTCGTAATGGTGAATTCCAGCGGGGTATCCTGTAATGTTGCCCACTGTTTATCCGCATAAGCATCAAGCATCGGATTTGCCATTCTGAGTGCCTGTGCCTGTAATACCAGATATTTTGTAAATTCTTTGTTTGTGGAAGTTTCTGCTGCTTTATCAAGTTCATCAGCCATTTGGGCAAAATCTTCCTGAAACTTATCTATATAGTCAATTCCGACAAGTTCATCCCCGTTGCGCTCAACAACTGAACGCTGGGTGAGGATTTTTTTGACTTCTTCGTCTTTACCTTCATTCAGCATTTTAGTTAAGATTTTATGAAACTCTTCTTTTGTCAAATCTTCAGGATAGACACCTTTCCCCGGAAGATCAGTATGACCTTTGGCAAGATGAATTTTTTCAGACATTGAATCTATTGCGTTTATCCCTTTTTGTGCATCAAAGAGAACCTTTGTCATTTCTGCATTTTTGTTTCCTTTTGCAACTTCTTTTTCCAGATATTCTTTGAATTCTAAGTTGTGCGGGTTATCAAGCTGCATATTAATTTTTTCTAATATATATGCGGCTTTCACAAGGTGTTTGAGCGCTTTCTTGTCGCCTTCAGCAAGCGCCAGATACTCAGGCGCATCTGCTTTTAACATCTTTTTTGTTATTAAATAATCTTTATTTGTTCTCTTTTCAAGTTCTTCTTTTGAAAGGTTAAGTTCAAAATTTCCTTTGAACGCTATATTATTTCCTGCCATTTTATCAAGCTCCTTCATTAAAACTTCGCTTCTGTCGGAATGTTGTGCCGTTAAAAGCTTAGTATCTTCTTTTTTAGATGTAATATAATTCTGATTTACTATCTTACTGGTTGTAATTTTCTGTATTTCCATAAACGTATTATAGCAGTTTTTTTGAGTAAATCAATATCTATTTATGATAGGTTTCGCCTTTAATAATCTTAAAAGCCCTATATATCTGTTCAACCAAAATTAATCTTGCAAACTGATGCAAGAATGTCATTTTAGACATACTCATTTTAAAATTCGCGCGTGCACTTACATTTTTTGAAATCCCGCAGGAGGAACCTATTACAAAAACTATTTCACCCTGTCCGTCGTTGGTAAGTTCAACAATCTTTTCAGCAAATTCTTCCGACGACAGTTCCTTCCCCTTAATCTCCAATGTTATCACGTAAGATTGCGGCTTTATATATGATAAAATTTTCTCTCCTTCTTCATCCAAAGCACGCTCTATTAAGTGCTCATCCTTAATCTCAACAGGCGAAAGCTCTATAACCTCCACTGCTGAATAAGGTGTCAGACGTTTTAAAAATTCGTCAATTCCTTCCTTTAAAAATTTTTCTTTTATTCTGCCAAGCGCTATTATTTTAATCTTCATTTTGCCATATATAAGGTTCTTGACGGGAATGCAAAATCAATGCCTTCTTCCCTGAAGCGTCTGATTACTTCCAGAAGCACCTGCTCTTTTATTTTTAAATATTTTACATAGTTATTTGTTTTAACATATGCGTTAATTTTAATATTAATTGAACTGTCTGCAAGAGTATCAAGATATACAACAAAATCGCTGTAGATTTCGCTGTTCCTGTTCAGAACATCTTCTATAACCTCAATTGCACGGTGTAACTTTTCATCGCTTGTATCATATGTTACGCCCACAGTTTCAAAAATTCTTCTTTTATGCGCTCTGGTAACATTTACTATATCGCCGTTTGCAATGTTACTGTTCGGAATTATTGTAAGCGCATTATCTAACGTTCTTATTTTTGTGGAGCGGAGGTTAATATCTTCAACAGTACCTTCCATAGTCCCGATTTTTATGTAATCCCCGACCTCGTAAGCTTTATCGGAAAAAATGGCAATACTTCCAAAGATATTTGCAATAGTCGCGTTTGCCGCAAACCCCACCGCTAAACCGGTGATTCCAAAACCTGCAATTAATGAAGATATTGAATATCCGTGATTCTGCAACAATGCCGCTATCAGTATAAACGCTATGATAAACTTCAACAACTTTGTGAGTATCGGTATAAATTTTATAACCTGTGAAGTTTTATTCTCGGAAAACTTTTTCTTTAAGTTATTTTCGAAAATGTCAACAAGCTTAAATAAAGCTGCGAGAATAATTATATTGATAATAATTTCGGCAATAAGTCCGAAATGTATGCTGTCGAGTACCCGTTGAATTTTTTGTACGTAATTAATAATTTGATCTATCATAATAAATCCCTAAAGTTTTGATTCCGGTAAACCGCTGAGGCTTCAAGTTAGGAGTATTATAGAACAGAGATTATTACAAATCAAGCGGCAAGCAGACTGGCTAGTATGCCGACCACACTGCTTCTTGAATAAACCGACGCAAATAATGTTGGGCAGGTATGTCTAACCGACAGTGCCTTAAGTTAAATGTTTGGTCATTCTGAGGGCAAAGCCCGAAAGAATCCAGCCTTTGAAAATGTGAAAAGTGAAGAGTAAAGCGTGATGAGACCGCTTATTATTGAACCGCTCACTCCTCATTATTTTTCACCCTCTCCTGTCCTCCGGACATCCTCTCCCAAAGGGAGAGGGTATAAAAGACAGCCTTTCAACCATTCACCCGTTCAACCTTTCAACTAAACTGACCCCTCACGCTTCACACTTCACCCTTCACATAGAAAAAAGATAGGATTGTTGTTGGATATGTCGGTTGAACATACCTGCCCAACATTATTTGTCAGAGGAAAGAGTCCCTCTCTGCCAGCATAAATTAAAAGACCATTAAGATAAAAAATCTTATGGTCTTTTTAATTAGCGGAAGACGAGACTCGAACTCGCGACATTCTGCTTGGAAGGCAGAAGCTCTACCAACTGAGCTACTTCCGCAAGGATTATTCAATTTTGGCGGTTATTTCTCAGTTGGTAGAGCGAATTATGAACTACGTTGCGCCTCCGGCTCCACTTTAGCAACTGAGCTACTTCCGCAAGGATTATTCAATTTTGGCGCTGACTTTACTCGTCCACACCTGAACTCTATTTACTTTAATATAAAAATAAAATTATTGCAAGCGGTTTGTTCTGGGACTTATATCGCAGTTTACACTAAAAAACGCAGAAATGTCACCCCTGAAATCAATTCAGGGCAGGCTCTGAACTTGTTTCAGAGTCTAACAGCATAGAGATGCTGAAATAAATTCAGCATGACACTTTTGTGCATTTGGTGTAAACTGCGATATAAATTCTTTTGTTCTAACTCTAAAGAATTAATTATTAATTATTATTCAATAGGCTAAAGTTTATCCTCAGGGAGGGTGAAAAATATTGAAAAATGAGTTATTATATTAATGTAAGCTTACTGTATCCAGGCACTTTTTCGGGGTTGCGATAAGAGTTTTTCTTTAGCGGGTTTGGTTGAAAATACGGTAAGCTTATTCCTTTGCCTCGCAATAAATCATTTTATATAATGGTTTTCACGTTTGATATACTTCACAGCCTGTCGTTTCACTTTTCCGGCAGGTTTTATTTTTATCTGTTTTTTGTTATAATTATCTTTGTAATTATATTAATTCAGGAGTGAAGTTATGACAAATGAAGTACGTGCAAGCCATATTCTCGTTAAAACTGAAGATGAGGCTAATAAAATTTATGATGAACTTATGAATGGCAGAGATTTTGCTGATGCAGCGGCAGAATATTCTCTCTGTCCTTCAAAGGCTGAAGGCGGAGATTTAGGATTTTTCGGCAAAGGTATGATGGTGAAACCTTTTGAAGATGCTGCATTTAAACTTGATAAATTCGTGTTGTCAAAACCCGTTCAAACTCAGTTTGGATGGCATTTAATTATTGTGACTGATAAAAAATAATGATGAATGATTTGCTTGTAAATTTACGTCAGTTTATTTCTGATGAAAATATTGATTTGCTTTTGGTCAACTCCACCAATGAATTTTTGGTGGAGTATAATTCATTAGAAGAAAATTCCAGATATGCACTTACGGGTTTTTCTGGTTCTACTGGTGATGCCGTTGTGACGTTTGATAAGGTTTATTTATTTGTTGACGGAAGATATCACATTCAGGCGGATTTAGAAGTTGATCACGATATTGTTACCGTTGTCAAACTCAAAACCGGCGAAACAATGTTCGGGAAAATGAAAGAATTGTTTCCGGAGCGCTCATTGCTTGGACTTGTCGCAAGAAAAAATTCTCAGGCGCGCGTTGAAAGTTTTGAAAAATTCTTCAGAGTAAAACAGCTTGATTCAGATCCTGTGGAACAAGAGTTTGTCTTGCCGGAAGATTGGATTGAAGATATTGATACATCTTTGGCTGGGCGTTCTTTTAATCAAAAATTTAATAAAATTACATCGAAATTTACCTCGGATACAGCATTGATATTGACAAATGCCGAAGATGTTTCGTATCTTTTTAACAAACGTGATTTTTCAAAGCCCTTTGCCTCAAAAATTACAGCAAAAGCTATTGTTACAAAAAGCGGGGCAGAATTTTTTACGCGCAGGCAAATGCCGGAATTTGAAAATCGGCTTAAATCCTTAACCGGTAAAATTTACGTTGATAAAAAATCAATCAATGCTTACGATTATTCAATCATAAAAGATTATGCGGTTGAAATGGATAAAAATCCTGTTCAAGCTATGCGCGCTGTCAAAACTGATGAAGAACTTGAACATTACAAAGAAGCTTTTAAAAAGACGGATTCAGCACTTTCTGCCGTCAGGGATTATATTGAAAATAGCGATGGTATTTCTGAATACGATATTTCACAGAATCTTGAGGAAGAGTTTAAAAGGTTTGGCGCAAAAGGTTTAAGCTTTAAATCAATTGTCGCAAAGGATAAGAATTCTGCGCTGGCACATTATTCAAAAGCTTCAAAAGATGAAATTATAAAAGACGGTAGCCTTATTTTGATTGATTGCGGTGCGTATTACGAAGGCGGGCTTGCAACTGATATTACGAGAGTTTTTGTGAAAGGACAGCCGTCTGCACTTCAAAAAAAAGTTTATACAACTGTTTTAAAAGTGTTTTTGCATGCTTTTAATTATCCTGTAGAAGTTGAAACATGCGGGTTTGATATAGATGCCCTTGCAAGAAAAATTTTCAATGAAAACAAAATAGACGGTTTTGTTTTTAATCACGGACTCGGACACGGTATCGGGATAAGCGTTCACGAATATCCGCCGAACCTTTCCAATAACGAAATAGCAAAGGTTAAACTGGAAGAAAATATGTGTTTTTCAATCGAACCAGGACTTTACAATCAGGAGCATTTCGGAGTCCGACTTGAAAATTCATGCTATCTGAAAGACGGACGGATTAATTCTTTTGTAAAAATGAATTACGAAAAAAAGCTGATTGATTTTAATATGCTGACAGAACAGGAAAAGGCGTGGCTGAAAGATTTTGAGGTGTTGTAATGGAGATTACAAGTGTAAATAATGAACTGGTTAAAGAAACCGTAAAATTACAGCAAAAAAAATATCGAGATAAAGAACAAAAATTTATCCTTGAAGGCGACAAGTGTGTGCGGGAAGCTTTTTCTGCAGGAATTGAAATTGAAAGAGTTTTCGTATTGCAGGAAAAAGCGCCGGATTATTCATTTTTGCAGGATAAGATTATTCTGACAAGCAATGCCGTCTTAAAAAAAATATCCACAACAGATACACCGCCCGATGTTGTTGCTATCGCAAAACAAAGGCATGCTGATAAAAGTATTTTAAAAACATGCCGGAAAGTTGTGTTATTAGAAAATATACACGATTTAGGAAATCTCGGCACAATACTTCGCACCTCCGTGGCATTTGGAGCGGATGCCGTTGTTTTGTACGGAGACTGCGCCGATATGTATAATCCTAAATGCGTGCGTTCATCTGTCGGAAATTTGTGGAAAATTCCCGTGGTGCAATTAAAGGAGTTGGATGAACTATGTGTGTTTAATTCGTTTTCAAGGGTTGCAACTCTCCCGCGGGCAAATAATTATCTGAAAGATTTTAACGTTCATTTCCCTTGTCTTATAATGTTCGGGAGTGAAGCTGACGGATTGAGTGATGAACTCATTAATTTTGCAACCGAAGAAGTTAAAATTGAGATGGCAGAGTCTGTGGAATCTCTTAATCTCAGCGTTTCCTGCGCTGTAACCCTATATAAGCTCTTCTGTCTACAGTAAAAAGAAATTATTCTTTGTGTTTGTACAGTATGCAAGTTTTGTTGCATTGAACTTTGGCTCATAAGAATATGTCTTTTTAGGCTGCTTTTTAAATGCGCATAATCCTATGATTTTTTCGTCGTCCTTAAAAAAGTTTTTTAATAATTCCATATACACATCCTTCTGTTTAGTGTATAATTTATTTAATGGTAAAGTGTAAAAAGTCAATATAAAAGGAGATAAAATTATGGCAGACAAAGTTACAAAAGAAATGAATATCATGGATATTGTTCAAGCTCACCCTGAAAGTATTGCAGTATTTCAGAAATACGGTTTAGGCTGTATAGGATGTGCTGCGGCAAGATTTGAAAACCTTGAAGCGGGTGCAAGAGTTCACGGTTTTGACCCGCAGGCTATGGTTGATGATATCAATATGTTGATTGAAGCTAACGAAGGCTAGAGGTTTATATATTTGAAGGCGCCGGTGAGTTTACTCACCGGCGCCTTTTTTGTGTGATAGTTATATTTTATTTGTTTAGAAATCCTGCCATTGTAGGTTTTTTATGAATAGAATTTGTTATTGCTGCAGCCTGTGGTGCAGTCTGAATAGTTGTAACATTTTGAGGTTTTGTATCAGGCTGAGCTGCTGGCGTTTGTACTGCAGATTTTACCTCCGGCTGTTGGGAGGCTGTTTTTTCTGCATTCTGTTGCGCCTGAAGACTTTTCTCTTTTGCTCTGTCATTTTTGGTCATTCTGTCACAGAACCTTGCAAGCCATATCATAAATGACGGTACAAGAACCAGTGTAGATAAGAAACCGAATGAGCTGTTCATTGTTTTTGCGTAATTGATATATTTGTTGCCTTTAACATTTCTAAAAATACTGTAAATATTTTCAAGAGATTTATTGTCTTTAGAAACATTTTTGAATGCTGTTTTAATTTCGTCAATAGTTGCATCCTTCAACGGTTTGCCGACAATTGCTTCAGCGTTGGCTTTGACATTTTTATCAAGACGAAGCATTTTCTTAATATTCCCGCCGCTGTTTTCAACGAATTCAAAGAATCCGTTTATGCCGCCAGGGTATTTGTCAATGTTTGTGTATTTGGAGATGATTTCTTCACTTGATAATACGTTGATGCCGGAACCTGCAGTAAAGTAGTTTTTAGCCTTATGCAGGAAGGATTTTGCGTGATCTGCCGGTTTTGTATTCAAAGCAAGCCCTGAGAGTTTTGAGAAAGCAACCGAACAAGCTCTTGAAAGTGCTTTTGCGGCAAAGAGGATTGCGACGAAACTTGTAATATCACGTACAAGAATTTCTTTTTTATCGTATTTATCCTGACCGTTCAGGTATCTTGGCGGCAGGCAGAATCCGAATAACAGGGTCAGCATCGCCGTAACTGACATTGAAGGCCCGTCAAAGTCGAATTTATCTGCTAAATTTTTCAGCCAGCTTGTATTCATAACCGTGTCGCCTGTCTTAGCCATAACTTTCTGTATTCCTGCACCCTGGAATGAAACATTTTTGCCGCCGGCTTTTTTATCATCAACTTTATCTTCTGCTTTTTGTGTTGTAGAAGCCGGTGCCGGTTCTTCGTTCTGGTCTTTCAGTGCCGGGTTGCCTTTTAAACCGAGGTTGTAAAGTTTCGGAATAATCGTGTAGAATCCGACAACCGCAAAGAACATAGAAAACAGAGTTGTGAATCTTGATCCGATACGTCTTGAAGTATGAGCTTTCAAAAACTCTGCAACATCTGTTGTCGCGTCTTTTGCCAGTTGTTTATTAACTGATTCAATTGCATCGTTTGAATAGTTCTTCATAGAACCAAGAAGTTTTTTGAATGATTCTGATACAGGCTCCTGACGTCCTTCTATCTTGAGAGATGCTACCATTTCGTTGATTGAAGGCGAAAGATTTTGTTTTCTCAGCATCATAAAGTCATCTGTAAGGTGCTGGGTTAAATCTTCTGCAGAGCCGTCGACTTTTATATCCAGTAATTTTTTGAAGAAACCTTTTGATTTTGCGTTTTCAATTTCTATTACTCTGTCTGTGAAATTTTTAGAATATTTTGAAATTTCTTCATCGCTCAGAGTCTGTGTAACTTTATCTCCGTCTTTCAGAAGGGTGGATTCTTTTAATACGTTATTAAATATTTTTTCATAGAATTCTTTCTTTGTCTTAGCGACATCGGAAAGGGTGTTACGGTTTTCAACCGCATACTTTTCAAAGTTTTCGCCAAGCCCCTTAATCATATCAATGGAAACATTGTTTGCTGTGCCTGAGTATTTAGTTATGAAATGGAGCATAATAGCAGGGATAATGAATGCGCTCGGGCCGCTTAAGATTTCGCGGATACCTTCTTTTCTGGCGAATTCCCAGTTTAAAGGCCCGTGTTTTTTACCGTTTTCATCTGTTTTTCTGCCGCGGTTTAAACCTTCTGTTATACGCGGAGCAACCATGCCGAGTCCGTCCTGAGCAATAAATGATGCGGCAAAACCGCCTCTTTCAATTGCATCCATAAGCATGACAACAGGATTCCCGCCGGTAAATGACTGATTATATTTGTTATGTTGATTTTGTTTCTTGTTGTTCTGCTGCTGATTATTCAGACGAGTGTTTTCACTAACCGTATTGATTGCTTTTACTACCATATCCCTACTTTAACTTTTTATAACTATCTACACATATTTAATAAAAACTGTTCACGTTTACTTATTGCTATTTTATTAGGGGTTTGTTTAAGATTATTAACAAAACTCAATTTGAATAAGTGTATTTATTATACTTAATCGCAATAAAATTTGCAAGTAATTTACTACAAATATAATAATAACGTTACAACCTGTAATAAACTCTATTTTTAGATAAAAATCAATGGCTAAATTGACATAAACGGTTGTCTATTTTAAACTTTTTGTTATGAAAGTAAAAGTAGTCGGAGCGGGGCTTGCCGGAAGCGAGGCGGCTTTACAGCTCGCAAAACGCGGAATAGAAGTTGAATTATATGAAATGCGCCCTGAAAAATCTACAGGTGCGCATAAGACAGGAAAATTTGCCGAATTTGTCTGCTCTAACAGCTTAGGGGCGGCGGATTGCAGTAATGCATCAGGTTTATTAAAAAAAGAAATGGAAATTCTGGGTGGCGAATTGATTAAGATTGCCCGGGAATGTTCTGTCCCTGCCGGAAGCGCACTTGCAATAGACAGGGAACGCTTTTCCGAAACCGTGACAAAAAGAATTGAGGCAGAACCTAATATTACTGTTATAAAAGGGGAAGTTGGTGAAATTCCGGAGGGTAACGTAATAATGGCATCAGGTCCTCTAACGTCTGATACGCTTGCTCAATCAATTAAAAATTTTACGGAAAGCGAGCATCTCTATTTCTTTGATGCGATAGCGCCGATTGTGGAAAAAGACAGTATTAATTTTGATATAGCGTTCTGGGCAAGCCGTTATGATAAGGGAGAAGCTTCCTATATAAATTGCCCGATGAATAAAGAACAGTATGAAAAATTCTATAATGTATTAATTAATGCGCCAAAAATAGAATTAAAAGAATTCGAAAAGAACGCGAAATTTTTTGAAAGCTGTCTGCCTATTGAAGTTCTGGCGTCCCGCGGGGTTGATACGCTGAGGTTTGGCCCGATGAAGCCGGTGGGGCTTGTGGATAAAAGAACAGGCGAGGAAAATTATGCGGTTGTCCAGTTAAGGCAGGATAATTCGGCAAAAACTCTTTTTAACCTGGTAGGCTTCCAGACAAATTTGAAATGGGGAGCGCAAAAAGAACTGCTGCAGTCAATTCCGGGGCTGGAGAATGTAAATATTGTCCGCTACGGCGTTATGCACAGAAATACATTCATAAATTCCCCGAAACTTCTGAACCCGTCTTTGCAAACACGTAAGAGAGAGAACCTCTTTTTTGCGGGACAGATTACGGGGACTGAAGGCTACACGGAATCAATTGCCTCAGGACTTCTCGCAGGGATAAATATGGCAAGATTTGTGAGGGGCGAGGAGCTGCTTATTTTGCCTCAGGAAACTATGCTCGGATCTTTGTGTGCTTATATTTCAAATCCTGAGCATGATAAATTCCAGCCGATAAATTCCAACTGGGGAATAGTCCCACCTGTTGAACTTCCGAAAAAAGAACGCAAAAATAAGAAGCTTAAGGCTGAATGTATTGTAAAAAGGTCGATTGATAAGTTAAATAATTTGTGAGGTACATGCTTTCCTGTACGAAAATATGTTAAGTATTGTTAAATTTTTACTCTTGAAATGCAAATATTAAAATTCAGAACTGTTACCTCTGTATATCTTATTTTAAAAATTTTAATTAAGGAGGCAATATGCAGTTAAATAGTTCAATTAACAATAACCAAACTAGTTTTCAATCAAGATTATATTTACAAAATATCGGCAAAAAGGATTTGGAATTTTTCAAAGGAATCGCAAAAGATTTCCATAAAGCAACTAAAGATTTAAAGGGAAAATCTTATACGTTAAAAGATACAGGTGACAAAATTATATTAACTTCTAATCCGCATAAACTGAATACCGGAATCATTAATAAAAAAGATATAAATACTATAATCAAACAACAAGGTAGAGAAGGATTTTTAAACAACTTAACAATAATGGCACATGCAATAAAATCTTTTGACTTATTAAACGATACAATTGAAACTTTAAATAAAATAAATACTAATACAAAAAACTTCACTCGTATTGAAAAAACATTTAAAAAGAATTTGAATATCTCAGAACTTAACAAGTTTACTGAAGAGTTAACAGATGTACTAGAAAAACTTGGTGTAAAGGTTAAAAACAAATAAAATAAAAAATCCGGAAATATGGACTGAACACTAAAACCGGGTTTTTAGTTACCTTGTTTTATATGGTTCAGTTCATATAAGATGTTTTTATAGAATTATTACCATAGGGCACTGCAGTATATTATAATGTAACCAAATGTAAAGATAAGTTTAAAAATGGTTAAAATCGACATATAAATTGTTATATGTAGTGCGATAAGAAAAGGCTCAATCAATTTTTTCTGCATAAATACTTTATTATACTTTATTAAGATATATAAACATGAGAGAAACATATTATCTTAAGTCAGGAGAATTGACATGAACACGGATGGAGTGTTTATTATTCAAGGCGGATAAGGAGTATCGCAAGGTATTGTTCAAGAATTAGGAATAAGTGCTGATCAGGCTAAAAAAATTGATAAACAGACCTGAAATTCAATATTTAAGGAAATTGAAAAACAAAACAATCCGATGAAAACTTATATGCCGTCGGTTCTGAACTAGACGAAAAAACAAAACTTTGTTGTTCAATCGGGCCAGACTGTAAAAATATCTTTAAAAGATTCTTGGAGTAACATTTTAAATATTGTCAACAATAAACTCGGGACAAATTTTGAAGTGGCAGATAACCTAAAGGGCTCGTCATCAGAGCCTTTAAATACAACGATTAATGATCCTGATGGTCAAATGCTTAAAAAAATATGGAATTACGATCTTATATAGTAGAAAAACAGATGAGATTTGTGAGTATGCAGATGCAACATATGGTAGCAACAAGTGGACTCAGGAAATACAAGATGAATACAAATAGTATTGTACCTTATGTTATGGAAGAAATAACTAAACTTATAGGGAAGCCGACACAAAAAGGACAAAATATAACTATTATTGATAATATTTCTAATACAATTCAGTTTAAAGCTATAAAATCAGTAACAAGTAATGGCGAATTGGTCAGTTTTTTTGAGCTATATAAGTTGGATATATCAGCCTAACCTGCAAATTCACATATAATTATCATTTATGGATTATGCAGTTTTTCTTTCGGCTTTTCAAGCCCGAGCATTCTTAGTGCAGGGTGGATAAATGCATGGCTTACCTGCGGTGCAAGTATTGCAAGCCCGAGGACAGACCCTATCAGTGAACCAACCTCAATACTGCCTTTAATTTTTGAGAATTGTTCAGGGTCATCTTTTGTCAAAAGTTCTGTTCTGATTGATGGGGAGAATCTATCCTGAAGTTTATTGACATTCAATATGTGCTGTCTGTCCTCCATTGTCTTTTCTGAAAGTTTTCGATAAAGAGCGTAAGTTTTCAGGTCTTTGAATTTATCAAATCCTGCATCCGGCATGTTTTTAAAAAGATGATTTTTAGCATACTTAAATGCACCTTTTTTGAATACCGGAACAACCAGCGCCATATAGATTACAAGGCAGGTCGCCTGATAGAGAAATTCTTTTGCTGCCGCGTATTTTTTTGTGTCAGGCGAAATATCATTATCAATAAGAATAAATCCCGGTCTGCCTATGGCTTTTAAAACAGTTTCCGTCGCAACAGAGGAACTTGTACTCTGTACAAGATTTGTTAAACCTGAATTTGTGAGTGCACTTGTAATAGGTCCTATCATACGCCGCCTACTTTCATTCCGCTCTGCGGTCTTATTTGATATGCATTAAGCCGGAACTGTTTTCTTATATTGCTGTTGTTGTATGCCGGATTAGTCTGAACCTGCGGGGGTTCAGGTTTTTCTTCATATTTAGGTGTTTTGAGAATTTTTGACATGACAGGTTTTATTGTTAATGAGCACAATGCCGGAATAGCAACTAAGGCTGCCGCACATACCCCGACAAACCTTAAGTTGTTTGTCGCGCGGATTTTATATTTCTCAAGCTGCTTTTCCGCATTTTGGACTGCTTTTAATACTTTGTCGCTTTGAACTCCGTTTGCGATGTCCTGTTTTATCTGATTGGTCAGAAAGTCATCTTTTGTTACTTTCCTTGTTATCAGCGGGGAACATTTCCCTGCAATATAGCCGCATGCTAAATATACCGGTATTGCAATAATTTCGGTCAAACCTTCTCTGAGTGCCGTGTATTTTTTAGTTTCAGGTTTTTCCGTTTTGTCCATCATAGTGAAGGTCGGACGGCAAATCCCCTTTACAGCCGCAATCGCAACTACAGCATAAGTCGGTTTGTTATTTTCTCCAAGTTTGGAGCATACGTTTCTTAAAAAGTTTTGAAATCCCATTTTGTCCGGTTATTGTTTGATAATCTAATAAATTTTATATTTCGACCTGAATATATTAAAACCAAAAAAATTTTTTTTCAACATTTCCTAAAGAAAAATGAACAAATTTTTTTCTGATTCGTTATAATGGTATAGAGGTTAAAAACATGAAAGAAAAATGTACAAAATACGAAGCTTTATTTACTTTTTCAGATGAAAAGACCCTGCGTGAGCATGTCGAAAGTTGTGATGACTGCCGCAAGGAACAGGAAATTATGGATAAAGTTTCAGAACTGATAAAGGAGGTAAAACCGGAATTTCTAAAACGCCGTAAAAATACGGCAAAGTTGAAGGTAGCGTGTGCCGCTTTTGCAATACTCTTAAGCGGAGTAACCCTCGGGGTAATCAATTTGAATACCGATATCTCGGATACAATCAGATACGGACAGGTGCTGAGTATCGAAGATTACGGGTTTCCTGTTGATTCCTACGGGTTAATCATGGTGGATGAATGAACTTTAGTGAGATAATTAAGAAAAACAAGGCAAATGTTAAAAATATAATAAGAATGATTTCAGGCGAAGAAAACGAAGATTTGGAACAGGAAGTTTATCTTAAAGTCTGGAAAAATTCAAAAAAATATAAAGAAAAAGGCAGCTTCAAAAGCTGGATAAATACTATTGCCAAAAATGTCACAAAAGATTATCTTAAATCCTCTGTGAAAAAACACGAAACTTTAACCTCGGAAGATGATGATACAGTATTCCAGAATATTAAAGATAAAAAGGCCTCTCCTGAACTAAGACTTATCAAAAATGACCGCAAGAAAAAAATTATGGATGCTATCAATCATCTTAAACCAAAGTTTAAACAAGTAATTGTATATTCTGAAATCTACGGTTATACATACGAAGATTGTGCAAAAAAATTTAATTGTCCTGTCGGAACCGTAAAATCCAGAATATACAACGCGAAAAAAGAACTCGCAGAACAGTTGAAAGATTTACTATAAGCCTTCGGGCGAATGAAAAGAAAGGAAAAACCTTATGAAAAAAACATTAATTTTAGCAAGTTTACTGGCATTTGCAGTTTCAACTCAATGCTTTGCGGCAGAAGTTCCTACAGTGGAACCGGCAGCTGCAGTACCTGCTCAAACCGTAGAACAACCGGCTGCGCCTGAAGTGCAAAAACCGCCGAAAAGACCTGACATGCAAAAGAAAAAAGCAGAATTTGAAAATCGTCTTAAACTTACTGACGAACAAAAAGCAAAGGCTAAGGAAATCCGTATGAAAGGCCATGAGCAAATGAAACCTATTATGGAGGCCATCAAAGAAAAACGTCAGGAAATTGATGCTGTAATGCGTTCAAGAATTGCAGTGGAAGCTCAGCAGGAAAAAGTAAAAGCTTTGAAAGCTGAAATCAGAGATTTGAAAAAACAGGCTCACGAGATTCGTATGAAAAACATGCAGGAATTTGAATCAATTCTTACTAAAAAACAGTTGAAAGAATTGAAAAAAATGAAAGAAGAAGGCCGTAAGAATTTTGAGAAAAATTTCAAAAAACATCATCAGCACTGTGATTGCCACAAGCCTCACGGCCCGCACCCTGCACCAAGAGGTGACAGACCGGATTTTCCGCCTCCGCCTCCTGCTCCGGAAGCAGCTCCTCAGCCTGCAGCTGAATAAGCATTATAAAAAACACCCTCTTATTAAGAGGGTGTTTTTTTTCTATTCTTGATTTATTTCATAACCGGAATTTCTATTTTAAATTCGGTTTTTCTTGCTGTTGATTGAATGAGCAAGAGTTTCGCGTTTTGTAATTTGAGATTATTTTTGCATATATATAATCCGAGCCCGCTGCCTGTTTTTTTTGTTGTGTAGCCTTCGTTGAATATTTCCTTCTGGGCTGATTGAGAGATTGGTCTGCCGGTATTAGATACACTTATTACTGCATTATCACCCTGAGTGTTAGCTGTGACTATTATTTCACCCGACATATCAATTGCTTCGATTGCATTCTTAATTAAATTTATAAGGCAGGCAAGGAATTTGTTTTCGTCAGCATAAATTTTTTCATTGGTTTTAACATTTGCAATTATGTTAATTTTTTTGTCGCTGATATAGACTTTTGCAAGTTTAATACTCTCTTCAACAAGGTTTTTGGTGAAGCATACCGCAGGTTTAATATTGTCTAAAGATTTCAAATCTATCAGTGAATTATTAATCATTTTTACGGATTTTTGTATGCAGTCGATTGCGTTGTCAATGGATTTATCTTCCAGACCGTTTTTTGCAAGATGTTTTTTTAGGATTTCACAATAGACATCACAAATTGATACCTGGTTTCTGATTTCGTGTGCAATGCAGCGGGATTGTTCTTTTATTAATTCTGCGGGCATTTTTGACCTTTCTTCTACTACTGTTAATTAAAAAGGGCTCAGTGTTTGTTGACTGAACCCTTTTAGTTCTTTTGAACAAAGAATTATGCTGAAATTTTTGCTCGTACTTTATTTGCAAAACCGTTATTCAATGCGTAAAGTACGGCTTGAGTTCTGTCATTAACCTGTAATTTTTGGAAAATATTATTTACGTGTGTTTTAACAGTAGTTTCCGAGATAAATAATTTTGCCGCAATAGCCTTGTAGTTATTACCCTGAGTGAGAAGGTCAAGAACTTCTTCTTCGCGGGTTGTAAGATAATCCAGAAGATTTTCTTCGCTGCGGCTTGCGGATTCTTCTTTGAATGTTCTCTGGAAGTATTCAAAGAATCTGGAAGAAAGTGCGGAAGGCAGGTAAACTTTTCCGTTTAGAACTTCATCAATAGCATAGATTAGCTGTGCAGAAGCCATTGTTTTTAAGACATATCCCTTTGCTCCGATTTTCATTGCTCTGAAAATCAAATCTGCATCATCGTAACCGCTCAATGCAATAATTTTTGTTCCGAGTTCAAGTTTTTCAATCTCCTGAATTGCCTGCAATCCGTCTTTTTCAGGCATATTAATATCCATTAATACTAAATCAGGCTGATATTTTTTTACAAGATTAATCCCCATATTAGCACTCGTTGTAGTTCCTACAACATCGTAGCTTGTTTCAATGTTGATTAATTCTTTTACCCCTCTTAAATGATCTGCGTTGTCATCAATTAATAAAACTCTTGCTTTTCTCTTGAACTCTCTCATCTTATTCCCCTCTTAAACTTTATTGATTGCTTTCCTCTACACTGTATATACTACAACTTTCAGAGGGGAAACTTCATCCATGCCTTGATTGATGTTTGTGATTGTAAAGCATGAATTATTGATTTAAATCTAAAGATTTAGAGAATCCCTCAACCATGCTCTAGACCATGCTTTGCGGCATGGTTGATTTTTTGGATTGAAAAATTTTCTCTAATATGTTTAGTCTAAACTTCTTGTGGTAATATTTAGATAGTTTAGTTGAGTGAGAAGAGGAGTTTTATGGAATTTTTGATATTTATTGCAGGGTTTGTTTTAGGAGGGATTGCTGTTTGGGTGCCATTTTATCTTAGCCGCAGGAATACCGCAGCCGTAAATAATGCTTTGTTTGAACAGATGAAACTGTATTTTGAAAATACTGCAAATAAAGTTATAAAGGACAGTTCCGCTGAATTATCCGGACAGAATACGCAAAAACTTGAGGAGTTTTATAAGCGTTTTAAAGAAAAAATTGATGATTTTGAAAAACGCGCTGAGGAAAATTTCAAAACAGAAACTGAGAATTTTACCCGTTTTGATATTAATATAAAGAATTTTATTGAAGCCGGAAACAAAATTTCTCAGGATACAACGTCTCTTGTAAATGTAATGCGCTCAGATAACCGCCGGCAGGGTCACTGGGGAGAAATTGTCCTTGAAAGAGTTCTGGAGGCTTCCGGTTTGCGACTTGAGGAAGATTATAAAATTCAATCGGGTACTGCGGAAGGCAGACCTGATGCCACAGTATTCCTGCCGGAGGGGAGATGTGTCTATATTGACGCAAAAACTTCTCTTTCTTCGTGGGATGGGTTCGTCAATGCTGACAATGAGGATGAAAAAAATAACTATTTAAAACAATTTATAGATTCAACAAAATCTCATATTACAGGGCTTGCAAAAAGAGATTATTCAATAGAAGAGGCGTCACCTGATTATGTTTTAATGTTTATCCCGATAGAAAGCTGTTATTCAATGATATTTTGCGAAGATTGCAAACTCTGGGATTATGCGTGGCAAAATAAAGTTATGCCGGTATCTCCTTCAACACTTCTCGCAGCATTGAAAATAATAAATTCGTTCCACGTTGTCGAGAGACAAAACAAAAATGTTCTGGAAATGGCAAGATTATGCGTAAGCGTGCACGATAAATTCGCAGTATTGCTGGAGGAACTTATAAAAATTCGCAGCAGCTTGAATGCTTCTCTGAAAAAGCTTGAAGGAAACGGGAATATCTTAAATCAGATTAAGAAAATAGAAAAACTCGGCGGTGTTGTTTCTAAGCAGATTCCTGACCTTCCTGATAATTTGAAAGATGAAGAAGATAGTTAACAAAGGAGTTTTTTAGATAATATATTCAGCCCTGAATTATCGTCATCAGCAGACAGATAATCAGGAATGTACATGGCTTGGCACGGAGTATTTCCGTCATTTCCCCTTGCTAAATTTAAGAGTTTTTTTCAACAGCCGTAATTAAGTCGCTTATGAGAGGCAAATGCTTTGTATCCACGGTCTTAATCTGTTCAATAACCTCTTCTCTTTTTCTGTCCTGTTTTTTTGAACCTATATTAAAAAATTCATTTATATCAAATTCAAGTTTTTCTGCAATCCTGACAAATGTATCAAGCGACGGATAAGAATTCCCTGTCTCAATAATACTCATCTGCCGGGGCGAAAGATAAATCATCTCCGATAACTGTTCCTGCGAAATCCCTCTAGAAATATTTGTCTCAAACAACATCTGCTACGACTAATGATGACGATCCTTCGTTGTTTAACTTATTCACACATCGTATGAATGTTGTTAAAACACAAGGTAATACTTATACTGCAAGAGCCACTACATCAACAGGCACATCAGATTCTGGAGTTGTTTTTGGCGGTGAGAATTACACATTATATTTTAATGACGGTATTACCTTTACATTTGCGACGGATTCATCACAATGTACAATTGGTGATGAGACAATAGATACAGATGATGACACAAAGGGGACAGATACGACTCCTGGTAAATGCTACGGAGTAATAGATGTCAATGGTGAAAAGAATCCGAATAGAATTGTTAACTGTGATAAAAAAGCTTGGAATGCAGAGTTTAAGGACGGAGATACATGTGTTGTTACAAACCCTACAGATATATATCCTGTAGTTATGTATGACCAATCTGTTCTTCCTTCTACAGAAGCTGGTAGAGCAGTCCTTTACGGTGATAATTAATGTGAGCAGGCTTTTTCAAGCTTGACACAATAAACAAGTTTACTTTTCTAATAAAGTAAAGCTAAATGAATCTTTTTGTTATGAGACTTTCGCAGAAAGTCTCTTTTTTTACTCACCCTCACCCCCTTGCGGTAGAGGGTGGCACAAAGTGCCGGGTGAGGGGTATAAGAGAAAACCCTCCGGCGCATTCGCGCCACCTCCCTTACAAAGGGAGGTAATTCTCATTCCCTCTCCCCTTGCGGGATACAAAGGGAGCAGACGAGGCAACGAGTCTTGCGACCCTGTATGCCTTGTGCTGAGGGTGGAATTTCTTAGCGAACCTCGGTGAGCTTAGAAATTCGGGTGAGGGGTTAATTAGCATAAAGAGCGAAGAGTGAGTGGTGAACCACAACGGGAGAGGGGACTAAAAACTCTTCAACCATTCACCATTTCATCCTTTCAACTGCTTTATATTGAACCCTTCACCTCTCACACTTCATCCTTCACGTTCCAAAAAGCTGGATTGCTTCGCTATCGCTCGCTATGACTTTATCAATTATATGTTATATGAAAATTGTAAAAAGTTCCCCATCAGGTTTTCGTTCCAGACCTGTACGTCGTCAGGCACAGCAAGCACTGCCGGCGTAAAATTCCAGATGTGTTTAATCTCCGCTTTTACAAGATAATCTGCCATACTCTGTGCATACTTTTTCGGGACTGTTAATATTGCTATATCTATGTTGGATTTCCGTGACAAATTCGGAAGTTTTGTGATATCAAGTATTACTTTATGGTTAACTGTTGTGCCTATTTTATTCCTGTCATTGTCAAACAGGGCTACTATATTCAAGCCGTAGTTTGTAAAGTTGTCGTATTTTGCTAACGCCATTCCTAAATTGCCGGCGCCGACTATAAACGCATTTTTAGTCTTGGAAAATCCTAATGTCGCCTCAATTGACTTCTTTAACTCTTTTACTATATATCCAACCCTGCATTTTCCGGAATTATTCAGCAGGCTTATGTCTTTTCGAACCTGTGAATCATCAACTTTTAATAGTGCCGCTATCTGCTTACTGGATATAAATTCTATATTGTCCGTTATGTAATCATCCAGTATGCAATGATACAGCGTTAATCTATTTATTACTTTATCCGAAATTTTCTTATCCATAAATTTTTAGTTATTATTTCTCTTTTCTTCCTCTTTTATAAAATCACACAAACCCTCCAGACGCTTGTCCTCCATTGCGTCGATAAGTGTCTGAATATTGTCGAATTTTTTTAAAGCAAAGCCAATCTCAGCTATTAATACACAGTCGTTGCAGAGTCTGTAGCCGTCATATTCAATTGAACCGGCAAGACATTTGCTTTGACCGCAGCAGTCACATTCAAATGTTTCGTCTATAATATCAGGATTGTCCTCAATGTCATCAAGCCGCATTTGTTCAACTACAGCCTGCATTTCTTCTACTATTTCCTTTTCCGATTTCATAATTTTTTATCCTATTTTATTAAGTCTGACATCTTTCTGACAGCCTCCGGCAGTCCTGTAAATACCGCACGGGAAATTATACTGTGGCCGATATTTAATTCATAAAGCCCCGGAATTTCATGCATTCTATTTACATTTTCGTAATTCAACCCGTGGCCTGCATTAACCTTTAAACCGAGTTTTTGCGCAAGTGCCGCTGCATTTTTTAGTTTTAGGAATTCTTTTTCTTCATTTTCTTTGCCAAAGGCTTCGGAGTATGCCCCTGTATGCATTTCTATAAATTGTGCGCCGGTTTTAGCGGAAGCCTCAACCTGTTCAGAATCAGGGTCTATAAATAAGCTGACTATAATGCCGGCATCAAGCAGAGGTTTTATAAATTCTGTAACTTTATCAAGCTGTCCGGCGACGTCAAGTCCGCCTTCCGTTGTAATTTCCTGACGCTTTTCAGGAACAAGACATATTGAATAAGGCTTAATGTCAAGTGCAATCTGCTGAATATCTTCTGCCATCGCCATTTCAAGGTTTAATTTTGTCTTTATAGTTTTGATAAGAGTATAAACATCCTCATCTTTTATATGGCGTCTATCTTCTCTAAGGTGTGTTGTAATTGAAGTTGCTCCGTTTTGTTCACATATATCGGCCGCCATAACAGGGTCAGGTTCAACGCCGCCTCTTGCATTTCTTAATGTTGCTACATGATCTATATTTACGCCTAATAACATTTTTTATTACCTCTTTTCTAAAATTTCATCTTTGCAATCTTTAAAAGCGCTGTGTACGACGGGAGTATGGTAATCTCCTCCTCTGTATCATTAGAAGACGCAGCTTTTATTATTGCTTTTTTTATTGACGGTTCGACAATTATCTGGGATTGCGGAATCCCGGCATATTTTAGCCGGAGCGCCATATCGTCCGCTCTTGTGCCTGACGTTATAACAAGCTTTTGGGCACCCGCAAGACATTCAAAATCGCTGTCCCATAACCATGAAATATCCCGTCCGTCTGCATAATTGTCATTGATTGCTATTACTATATTGGAATTTAAATCAACAGTTTTTAAGACTTCACTTGCGCCTGTCGGGTTTTTGATTAGCTGTATAAGTGCTTTATGCCCTTTTATATCTCGGGTTTCTGTTCTGCCGAAGATTGATTTATAAGTGTTCAGAGCCTCCTGAATGGTGTCCGGAGAAATTCCGGATTCTAATGAATAAGCAATTGCAGCAAGCGCATTGTAGGCGTTATAGAGTCCGGATAAATAGACCTTAAATTCATATTTTTCGTTTTCATGAACTATATTTAACTCTGAAAAATCAGGATATACCTTAACATCAGCGGCATAATCGCAAGCCGGACGTTTATATCCGCATTTTCTGCAGTAGTAATGTCCCTGCTGTGCAAAGAAACGCTTTTTATACCGCAGAGGAGTTCCGCAGGTGCAGTTAAAAACTTCTGACGGCGCATTGGAAGTGTTTAGGGATTCCTCAGCATATTGCACATTTTCAAATCCGTAATATACTGCATTTCCGATTTTGTCAAATGTAGAAACAAGCGGGTCATCAGCATTCAGAATAAGTTTTAAATCAGGATTTTTAGAAATTGCGTTTTGTATAAACCCTGCCGTTGTTGCAAGCTCTCCGTATCTGTCCAATTGGTCGCGGAAAAGGTTCGTTACAACAAGGTAATCAGCTTTTATGTAATCATAGAGTTTTTGCAGATAAGCTTCATCAGATTCAAGAACTGCATAATGAAACCTCCTATAAGGATTCAGGTTCAGTGCAAATACATTTGCGACGCCCGTCAGCATATTGGCGCCTTTTAGATTATGTATAACCCTGTAGCCGTCAGTTTCTATAATATGTGAAATAATTCCGGAGGTTGTTGTTTTTCCGTTTGTTCCGGTTACCGTAATTATTGATTTTTTTATATAATCAGGGCAGTATTTTAAAAAATCAGGATAAAATTTTAAAACAAGTTTCCCTGCAAACGATGTCCCCGATGAATGAGAAAAAAGTTTAATCCCTGTGTAAGCGGCCCTTGCAAGTATTAACGATAAATAGAATTTCAACGGTTTCATTATAAATAGTCCTTTGGGCGTATTCCAATTCTCTTCCGATTAATTTATACTTCAAATATAATACAAAAGTGTAAAAAATAAAATGTATTTCTTTATCGCAATAATCTTTATCGCTGAGCTTATAATAGCCTTACATATCATTTCGTACATAGTAAAGGCGGATAAATACGTGTGCCGGCTTAATGAACAGGTGAAGGAGTGGCATCCGCAGATTGAGGCGTATCTTTTCTGTATAAAAGATTGCGTATCGTGCGCAAAATCTTGCGTTGAAGCTGCGATAAGTTTTATTAGATGCAAAAGGCAGGAGATTGTTAACCGTATAATAAAATCATTATTGATTTATTTCCTTCTTGTAATTATGGAAAAGAAATTCAAAAAACTTTCTCCCGCGGTAAAATACATAGTCTTTGCAAAAGATTACTGGGACAGTATTTCAGCCTGATTAGCTTGTATTTTTGAAAAAATATGATATAATAAAACTCACAAAATGAAAGAAGAGGTCACTATGGGTAAAAATAAATCATTTGCGTTTGGTATGGGGCTTATAGCAGGTGTTATAGGCGGTATTGTGGCAGGCGTTCTGTATGCTCCGAAACCAGGAGAAGAATCCAGAAGAGAAATTAAAGAAGCTGCCTGTGAATTATATGAAAAACATTCCCCTGAAATTAAAAAAGCTAAAAAGCAGGCGCTTGAAAATATTGACTTAATGAAATATAAGCTTGAAAGGCAATTGAGAAAGTTCAATAACATGGTAAAATCTAAGAAAATGCAGAAAGCAAAAGAGCTTGAAACATCTGATGACAACTTTGAATATTAAAACTAAGAGGTAAACACACTATGGATTTGACATCTCAAATAGCGCTGAATCAGGGTTTGACCTTTCTTGCCTGGGCAAGCGGCATTGTAATTATCATTGTCGGAGGTTTTCTGGTTAAACTGATTTACGATTTGTCTAAATTATCAAAAAATGTAAATGAGACAGCTATTTTATTAAACACTGAATTGAAACCTACAATTAAAGAACTGAATGACACCCTGCATTCAATCAATGCAATTGTAAAAAATACCGATCAGGGGGTCGACAGTTTTAAAAACGCTGTAGAAAAGATTTTCGGGAAAACCAAAGTGGTCTCCGAATCCATTATCGGCGGATTAATTAAAGGTTTTGCAACAGTATATAAATTATTTACTAAAAAATAGCAGTTTTGGGTAATGAAAAATTTTCCCGCTGCTGTAAGAATGAAAACGAAAGAAAAGGAGATAATATGTCAGGAACTAAATTTTTAGCAGGTTTTTTAGTAGGCGGTGCAATTGGTGCCATTGCAGGTATTCTGCTTGCCCCTAAATCAGGCGAAGAAACAAGAGCTTTGATTGCTGATACAACAAAAGACCTTACAAGTCGTGCAAACGAAACTGTAAAAGAAATTCAATCAAAAGCAGACGATGTTGTATCTGAAATGCAGAAAAAGGGCGACGAATTAAAAGAAAAATTACAAAACGTAATTAATCAGCAAAAAGAAGGTAAAGAAGCAAAAGCCGCTGAATAAATTCTATTAAAATTTTTATTACGAAAGGTCCGGAATTTTTAATTCCGGACTTTTTTTGTATTAATACAAAGGCGTCAAATTTGAACTATCTGCTTAACGCATCACGCAGGGCTTTTTCAAGCACCTGAACCTTTGCTTCCAATACTCTTACCTTAGAGGAACTTGTATCTGATTTAACTTCACGTCTTTCAAGTTCACGGCGGTATGCGGCAATTTTATCAAGTTCCGCAAAGTAGAATGGAAGTGTCAGGGCAATACCAGCAAACAAACCAGCAATCATTATACATATCGTATAAAATGCAACATTCAATGTCTTTGTCAAATGATAGGTCATCTCAGCCGCAGCATCATATCGCGGCCCCCATACCTGTATCGTAACACTTTCATTTGCATTTAATATAACTAAAAACAAAACACCCAGTATCGCTAAATAAGCCATTATCTGCATCAATCTTTTCATAATTTTCTACCCTCAAAATACTTTAGAACCTTTGCCACCTTTTCGTCAGGTTCTATTTTCAATTCAATTATCTCATCTGAAAACGGTTTTGTAAACCTCAAAAAGTATGATTGTAAAACCTGCTCCTGTGTCGCAACTTTTCCTTTGCCTGCACCATAGAGAGTATCATTGTATACAGGATGCTTCATATATGATGTATGCACGCGTATCTGGTGTGTGCGTCCGGTCACAAGTGTTAATTCAACGTAAGTTGCCTCTTTAAAACGCTTTAGTACCTTCAATATGGTTGTACTTTCTTTCCCGTCCTCTCTTACCATCATCTTATGCGGCTGATTAGGGTTTCTGCCGATTGGAAGATTAATCACATCCTCATTTTTAGGGTAATCACCTTTTAAGATTGCGCGGTATTTCTTCTGTATTGTATGGTTTTTAATCTGTTCTGCCAGAAATTCATGCACTCTGTTATTTTTGGCAATCATTAAAAGCCCCGAGGTGTTTCGGTCCAGCCTGTGCAATATTCCGCGGCGGAATTCACCGTTTATATCCGATAAATTTTCTCCGTACTTAAATAAAAGAGCATTCACTAATGTGTTTTCCGTCTCTAGTGCCGTCGGGTGAGTCAGCATTCCGGAAGGCTTATTCACCACAAGCATATTCTCATCTTCATAAATAATATCAAGCGGAATATCCTGCGGTTTTATACATATTTTCTTTTCCTGCGGAAGTTCAACTTCAATTCTATCATTTTCCCGTAAGATGTAGGATGACTTCTTTTCGCTTCCGTTAACCAGAATATTCCCATCTTTTATAAACGATTGGATTTTTGAACGCGAAATATCCGGCAAAATTTCTTTTAAGAAATTATCAAGCCTCTGTAATTCATCATTTTCATCAACATATAAAATCATATTACTTAGTTTTTCTTATAAGTATAAGAATAATTAATGCGATTACCCCGATATTTATAAAGATATCCGAAATATTAAAAACCGGAAAGTCAACAAATTTAAGTTCAAAAAAATCTCTCACAAATCCAAATACAATTCGTTCATGCAAGTTTCCGGCAATCCCTGCTGCTAAAATTGACGAAAAGAATATCGATTTCATGGAAATTGATTTTGCGTGTTTTATAATATATCCGAATATCACAACAAGAGCGACAACAGAGAGTATTATTAAAAATTCTCTGGAATTATTCAAAATATTAAAAGCTGCACCGGAATTTTGAACATACGTAAGAGCAATAACTTTACTTGAAAATGCAAAACCGCGTGCTATATTTTTAACAAGGAGTTCTGACAGATATAAGTCTGAAAAAAGAAAGAATACAAAGCATACTATCAGGTAAATTATTTTACTTAGCTTTTTGGACATTTGTCTCCTCTATTTCCACAAAATTGTTTTTCGGAACAACATTTACACGCGTAATAATAAACGCAAGCCCGTTCATGTAAACTTTTACATATTCATCACTCACCTTTTCAGATCTCGTAATCCCTACAGATGCTACGGCATATTCATTTATATTATCCGAATTAGCATGGAAAACTCTTTCCAGAATCTGTTCCTCAGGCAGACGTTTGAATACTTCAGGATCTTTTTTTACAGGCTGAACAATTCTTTCCTTATTTATGGATGCAATAACAATTTGATCTTTCGGCAGATCCACTTTTAATTCAGCGGTGTATTCTTCACCGGCACCTATGAGAGAAGGCGCATTAAGTTCCATTTTTACAAATCTTGCATCGCCGTACTTTAGTGTAGAGGTTTCTTCAACAACCTGTTCTGCCGAAATCAGCCATTTTTCATTCATTTTTTTTAGATGATAAACACATGTTGCGGTTGAATATAATTCACCCTTTGCCGCAATTAAATCAGATTCTTCGTCGTCTGTAGCTATGGCAGTTTCTGCAGTCTGGACAATTGCATAATCGCCCTTTAATTTAATGTTTTTGATTTCAGTCTTATAAGTTATATCAGGATAAGTATCCCAGGTATCCTGAATAAGTTTAAAATAAACTTTTTTCACATATCCGTCATTATCAACGTAATTATCAGCATAAAGCGTTGCAAGTTTTTCTAAATCGTATTTATTTGTGTATTCCGTCTGCAAATCGAAAAGTGCTTTAATATCTTTAATAGTCTGCTTTTCGTTTCTGGAATTTTCAATACGCAGCTTAAAATCAGCAATAGGTCCGGCGTATGAAGGTTCAACATAACCGGCACTAAACACAGTACATAAAATTAACGATAAGATAAATTTTTTCATACTAAAATTATACATAAAAATTTCAAAAAGGCTAATAGTTTAAACATAGGATTTTATTTTACGGCGCCTGACTGAAAATATTCAGGACAAAACTATCGCAAGGAAACACAGCCGACGGATACGGCTGTATTTCTTAGTTTATTTAATGTGTGCCAAATTAGTGTTGTTTATAAACGTTTCTTGTGTAATTTTCTATATACGGGGTATCAATTTCAAACACATGGACTCTTGCCGGCCCCAGATCGACCCTTAATTCACCGTCAACTGCCTGGAAGATACTTTCTTTTCCGTATGAAGGGAGAAGGTTATCAAGCTTCTGGGAAGCTTTTAATGTCGGAATTTTTACCTTACAGGCGACTCCTCGGTTTACGTTTTTGTTTGCAAGAACCAGCAGAGTTCTTCCGTTATAGTGCCTTGCATAAGCAATTATCTGGTCGTTTTTATCATCCTCTTTTTCAAGTTCAATAAATGTGCCGTCAGGGCCTACTATATCCGCATAATCTCTACGAAGCTGGTTTGCGTCCTGCAGGAATGTTCTGATGGATTCATCATCTCCGCCCGGTCTTCTGGAGGCGTTAAAGATATCCAATTTGCCTCTGTGAACTGTCATTTCGTGATTGTCGGTCTGTGTTTCCGGATTATATTTATCTTCATAAGGATAAAGGTAATAATCCCCGTTTTGGAAACCGTCAACCTGATACATATTAAGCATAGGCAATGTAGCCTGAATTCCAAGAGTCATTTTGCAGTAATCAGCGCCGCCGTGGAACATAGGGGATATATCATCATGGGTTGCAAATGACCCGATTAGAGATTTTCCGCGGTCTACCCTGTATGACATATCTAGCTGTTCTTTTACATAATCCATAAGTGTTTGCGCATTTGCCCATTCATGGAAGATGTGATATTGCCCGTAAATAGCGTCAAACCCTGCCCGCAGTGAATCTTCCGGTCTGTCGTAAGGCATATTTGCCTGAGGTGAAGCATCTTCATAGGTATATGTTTCCGCAAGCCATGCAAATTCTGGATCCCTCATTCTTGAATATGGAATTAAGATATCCCAGAATTCAACCGGTTTCGCTCTTGCAACATCGGCTCTTATTCCGTCAACCCCTAAATCAATACAAAAATCTATAAACTGTTTATGTAGTTCAAGGAGTTTCGGGTTAAGAGTACGTTTACCTTCATCTTCCCACGGCTGGAACATTCTGATATCATTCCACCCTTGAGGAGTTTTGGCTAATCCGTCCGGTTCCACTGCCATCCATTCCGGATGATTTAAAAACATCTCGTAAGAAGCACAGCTCGGTAAATCCATCATTACCTTAATATCACGTTTGTGGCATTCATCAATAAATTTTTTAAACTGGTCTTTTACTGTTCCAGGAGCGGAAGGATCGTAAAGCTTAGGGTCGATTTCAATAAGGTCTTTCGGCGAATAAACAGAACCTGCTGTTCCCATAGCTTTTAATTTACCGGGAGTACTTATCGGAAGAAGGTGCAGGGTGTTAAATCCGTCCTCTTTTACCTCATCAAGTCTGTCTATTGCATTTATAAACGTTCCGCCCTGTTCTTTGCCGTCAATATAGCCGTTTTTATTTGTGTCTTTAGCATTGAATGTACGCGGTATAATTGCTAAGATATTAGCCTGTTCGTGTCTGAACATACTGCGGAGATTATTTCTGTAGATAATCTTTTTCGGAGGCTGCTGCTCTTGAACAGAAGATGTTTTTGTAACTGCAGGTTTATTTATTGCGGCAAGACTTTGAAGATAATTTGAAATCATGCCGGAACGATCAGATTGCCCCGGATAGGTAACAGCAGCCTGAGGTTGAGGGGCATTTTGCTTTCCGGTGCCCTGTTGTCTATTTATATGCTGAGCTAATAAGTTGGTATTCTGTATCATTTTATCTTAACCCTTTTTACTGTTTTCCGGAAGTTTCATCCGACCGAAGAAGAATTGTGCCAGCAATGTAACTCCGAGTAATACACCGCCGATTGTTCCGAATGTTTTTGTCCAAGTATGCGAATTATATTTTCTCATACCGATTTTTGAGAACAAGTCATCCGGCGACATACCCAGAAGCTGGAATTTCCTTACAGAAGTTGCTTCTGACTTACCGTTGTCAACAAAGTGATCCAATTTACAGAAATATTTTGTATCTCCGATATCTTTATATACAGCATCTCTGTAAGCCCCGACGCCTGTAATATTTGTATCTCTGAATACGGCTTCCGTTTCAGGATGCAGAGGTTCTTTATAGAGAGTCTTCATCACTGTTTTAAAGAAGTCCCAATCCCCCGGAATATCAACATTTTCAATATTTTTATTTTTGCCGAGATATTTATTTATAACCTTTCCGTCTTTAACTTCCACATCACTTAAGTCATCCATATTAGGATATGGATTTCTCAGCATATAGAATTTTGTTTCAAAATCAACCATATGCCTATCGACTGCCAGATGCTTACAAAATTCAATTATTTCTTCTTTAATTTCACGAGGTCTGTCTTTTAAGGTTTCGATTGAATTTGTTGCAACTTTGCGGTAGAAGTTCATACTGTTCAAAAGCCCTTCAAAAGTGCTCTTGATACCGAGGAAGCGTTCTTCTACAAAGCTTTTTTGAAGTTGTTTGAGAGATTGGTCTGTAAAATGTTCCTGATTCCCGTTTATTATTGCCTTTGGCCCTGTCAAATGCTGGGACATTTTATCAAAATTTACAATTTTGCCGTTTTCAAGTTTAAGGTTTTGGAATGTCTCAGAGGCTGTATCATAAGTACTGTCAACTGCTTCAATGTAGTTGCTCGGGATAGTATCTGCTTTAACTGTATCTTTTAGTGTGTTAATCTTTTCGCACATGGCTTTCAGAACACGGTTATATTCCGCACCGTCAGAGGCGATTTTTTCCATCTTTTCACGGAGCAGAGCAGTCATTAATTCTCTGTCCATACGGGTCTTTTTGATTTCTTCAGGTGTAAACTTGAAGATTTCCATCAGGTTTTCAGCTACATCATTCCAGTAATTCGCAAGTCCTGTTTCCGGAGCAGACGCAAATTTAATATATGCAAACTTATCAAGAACGTCAGTTTTTGCTTTTAAGTCTGTCATAACTTTTGCCGCACCTTTTACAATCTGCTGGGCTTCAGCATTGAATCTTGCAGCAGAAGTTGACGCCAGAACTTTTGAAATTGGAGCTTCATCAAATTTTGCATCAACCAGCCTGTTTAAAATAATAGGTTTTTCAATCTCATCAGTAATCGGACGAACAGGATTTGAAGCATTATATTCATTAATGTTTCTTCTGACAATCATGCTGATATCATCGAGCAAATCCTGAGCCTGCAGTTTAGTAAAGTCTTTTCCTGCATACGCTTCACTTTCAAACAAGTTGGTTAACTGTTCAGGTTTTGGAGCAACGGCATCAATCATTTCCTTATCAAGAGGACTCTGTTTCAGAGCTTTTTTAGCATTTTCGAACATTGACTGCGCAGAGGTTGAAGAAAGCGTATATTTTTCAACCCCGTCCGGTCTCAAAAGTTTTTTCAAATCTTCTTCCATCGCATCCGTAGCAAGTCCGTCAAAACCGTCTGTCAAATTTTCAGAAAGAGTTTTTATCATATCATCAGTTAAAGGCTGATCCTTATGAAGTTCAATAAAGCTTTCGATGTTTTTAATAATCTTATCGGATTTCATTGCCTCTGTGGAGTCAGAGAAGTTATTTAAAAGCTTATCTGCTTTTTTCATCTGCATATTATTAAGATATTTATTTACATAGGGTTCGGAAACGCTGCAAATTAAAGCACTCATAACCGGTGTTGCAAAACCTGCAGTCAGCATCCAGAGGGTATTATTTTGAACCGCGATTTTTCTCATTTTATCCTGAATAAAGTCGCGGCGGTTGTTCATATCTCTAGGAACGCCTAATCTATCGCCGATTTTATTTATTTCTTTATCGGAATACAAGTCCCAAGGAATAAACTGCGGATCAAGGTAGAATTTTTTCTTTCTGCCGAAGCTGTCTTCATACTGCTGGGAAATATTTACGCCGTGGATTAACTGTGCCGGCCACTGAATGGCGACTTTCGGCCAGATACTCATTGAGGCAAGGAATGACGCAAGCCCGATAAATTCCATTGCTTTTGTTTTCGGAGTCTGCTTAATTGTTGCGAGGAAACCTGCAAGACTTAACCCGCCTACTGCAAGCCCCATATCATTTAATTTCCCGAGCTGGTGGTCATTTGCTTTTCCTGTGTAACCGTCTTTCAGAGCCTTTAAGTCGTATGCGAAATCTTTTACAAGAACAGCCGGAAGGTCTGTTATTCTGTTTTTTACAAGATGCCCCTGCCCCGGAAGAGGTTTTATAAATGTTCTGTTTGCAAGTTCTCTATTTATATCAAAATTCGGTTTGACTTTTTTGACATTGACGATTTCCACATCCTGAGATTTTGTCTGAGGCTGCGGTTTATTATTATAGTTATGTATGTAAGATGAAATCATATTTACCATATTAGTTCACCACATACTTTCTTGACTTTTCGATTATATCCGCCGAATCCAATTTTGACGGCTTATGAGAACTTGTCATTGTATTAGCCACACCGATTACGGTACCGAGAACTGCTGCTCCGAGGAGAGTTTTTCCTGCGTAGCGGCTCATTCCGTTTTTCCCGCCCTTATAAAAATCTTTTATACTTTCGCCTAATGTTTTAACGAATGTTGTAACCGTTTTTGCGAATTGTTTGCCATGCCAGAATTTCCATGTTCCGACCTCAAAGAATTTATCCCAGCATTCCTGAATTGCAATACCTACTGCTGTTGCAGCCCATAAATAGGATACTATATTTTTTGCGGTTGCGGATTTAATTACGATTTCTCTGATGCGGGGTTTTGCTTCCTGGTCAGAATCGTTTAAATTAGTTCCGAGTCCCAATTTTTTTGCAATTTTATCGTAAGGTTCATTACGTGTTTTAGCGTTATCCTCAGGCCCGTACATCAAATCCCAGCGGATAAATTCAGAACTTTCCGGAACTTTATGATATTCAATACTTGTAATATCCGTATCGTTAATATTTTCAGGAAGTTCATACTGAACCTTGGCATAAGGCTGTTCTGTATCGACACCGGTCATCCATTTTACCGGCTGGGTAATCAACATTTTGGAAGCGCTTTTGGCAAGCGCGTAAAAAACAACTCCCAACCCGAGACGTCTGCCGAGAGATGAAGCATTCTTTTTATCAAACGGCATAAATGTTTTATTTGAATTAAATACAGCAATGAGCATGGCGCTCCCGACTAAATACGGAACCATTCCCATTGTCAAAAATTCATAAAAGTTTGCGTTTTTGCTTCCGTTCAAACCTTTTGCCGGATAAACAGTCAGGGCATTAGTTAATTTATCAACCCCGATTCTCATTCGGTTTGAAAAAGTGTTTTTCAGGACGGTATCGTGGGTATAAGGAAGTTTATTTTCCTCGCTTTGATCGTCTTTTTGATTATTAGCAGAAAAATTTAAGCTGTTATGTCGATTAGTAATCGGTAAAATCATGGTTTCTCCACACAATAAGTCTGGTATTTTAAGACCTGTCAAAACTTTTTTTTGCCACTTAGGATTTTTTAGTTTACATTTTTTTACATAATTTGTAAATTAAATATTGTCCCAAAAGAAAACTCTAAAAAGCAGATTCTTGACATGCTTAATTCTATCAAAAACAAATATAATTACAAGGAAAAGTTTTAGGGATTTATACCGCAGTTTACACCAGATGCACAAAAGTGTCATGCTGAATTTATTTCAGCATCTCTATGCTGTTAGACCCTGAAACAAGTTCAGGGTGACATTTCTGCGTTTTTTTGTGTAAACTGCGATATAAGTCGTAAGTTTTATTCACAATAAATAATCCCCCCGTCGTTCCGGAAGCTTAGAAAAACTAATTAAGACGGAAGGCGAAATTTAGTTTTTCACGCTATGCGAGATCGCAAAATCGTGGAATGCGACGACTTTGCGATCCCGGGTCAGAGCCCGGGATGACGTAACATTTCTCCTTTGTATCTTTTCCATTCTCTCCCGCAAGGGGTGAGGGTGGTAAAGAGTCATTGCGAGCGATAGCGAAGCAATCCAGTCTTTTAAAATGTGAATAGTGAGTGGTGAATTGACCTACAATAATTATAAAAACTTTTAAACAATTCAAACGTTCAACTATTTATATACCGAGAAAAATACTGCTGTTGCAATCCCTGCTAAAATACAGTAATAGCCGAAAAATGCAAGTGAAAATTTTGATATAAATTTCATGAAATACTTAATGCATAAATACCCGACAACGCCTGATACAACGGTGCCCCAGATTATGGCGTTCCAATTAAAGGTAAGCGCTTCATGCAAATCTATTTTCAAAAACGGATAGACCATGGAAGATCCGAGAATAATCGGAATACTTAAAAGGAAAGAATATCTTGCTGCAGTAGTTCTATCAAGGCCTGCGAAAAGCCCCGTTGCAATTGTCCACCCGGAACGGGAAAACCCCGGCATGGCAGCAATCCCTTGCGCCAGTCCGATAAGAATTGACGTTTTTAAATCAACGGAATCTTTTTTCGCTGCAACATGTGTTGATACATATTCACTGTACAAAAGCACAAAACCTGTTATAAAAAGCAGACCGCCGACAATTGCAGGTGAAAACACAAGTTTTTCAGCAACAACATGCAAAGGAAATGCCACAAGCACTGTTAAAAGAGTCCCTAAAAGTATATAAAGTCCGAGTTTTGCCTCATTATCAGCCCAGTTTCTATCCTTGCAGGCAATAACCAGAGCGCGGCAGATTTTTATAATATCTTTTCTAAAGAAAATCATGACCGCAACAAGGGTTCCGAGATGAACCATAATATCAAAAAACACTTCCTGTGTTGATTGTTCATGTATCGGAATTCCTGAAAATACTTTATAAAAATTTGAGGTAAATACCAGATGCGCTGAACTTGATATCGGAAGGAATTCACTGAGTCCCTGCACTATTCCCATTAATATTGCTTGTACTAAATTCATTTTTCTCTCTCGTAATTATTCGGTTAGTCTTCTTCAAAATAACTGCAGCATGATGTCTGGGTTTCCCATACAGTAATCTTGCTGAGCAAAACAATTTTTTCTTTTAATTTGTTATAAATAAATGCGGCAATCATTTCGCTGGAAGGGCTTTCGCCTCTGAATTCCGGAAGTTCGTTTATATCTTTATGATCAAGCAAATCCAGAACCGCATTCAATTCACGTTTCAGAAGTTTATAATCAATCAAAATATTGCTTTTATCAAGCGTTTCGCCTCTTACAAAAGCTTCTACCATCCAGTTATGCCCGTGCTGGTTTTCGCATTCGCCCTCGTAGTTTAACAGGTGATGGGCTGCTGAAAAAAATGCCTGTGTTTTTATTTCATACATAATTATAATCTCTCCTTAATTACGGTTTAAATTCAAAATACAATCACAGAATTCACGGACAGCGCCACAGCCGCCGTTTTTTTCTGATTCAAAATTCGCAACATCTTTAACTTCCTGAACAGCGTCTTTCGGGCATCCGGCGAGTTCGACTTTTTCGAGAACACAGATATCCGGAATATCATCGCCCATATAGGCGGCTTCTGCGGGAGTAAGTTCATATTTTTGTAAAAGTTCATCGAGAACTGCGGCTTTGTCTTTCACGCCCTGATAAACTTCCGTTATATGAACATCTTTAGCGCGGCGTGCAACGGCTTCGCTGGTTCTGCCTGTTATAATTGCAGTTATTATTCCTTCTTTATGAAGAGCGGCAAGCCCGTGCCCGTCTTTGGAATTAAATGTTTTTAATTCATTCCCGTTGCTGTCATAGGTAATACTTCCGTCAGTCATGACTCCGTCCACATCAAAGGCTGCTAATTTAATACTCATTATGCAACACCTGCTTTCAGTAAATCATGGATGTGGATTACGCCGACAGGTTTGTTGTTTTCATCAACTACCGCAAGAGCTGTGATGGAATATTTTTCCATCAGATGAAGAGCGCTGGCACCGTATGCTGTCGGGTTAATCCGTTTAGGTTCCGCTGTCATAACATCTTTTATAATAAGATTTGAAGTATTGCCGTATTTCATAAGAGTTCTTCTGATGTCGCCATCTGTGAGGACGCCGGATAGTTCTCCTTTTGAATTTAAAATCATTGCCATACCGAGTTTATGGGCGGTAATAATTTCCACAACTTTATTAAAGCTGTCGTTTTCTGAAGCAACCGGCAAATCTTCTGTTTTCATTAAATCCGAAACTTTATATAAGAAGCCTTTTCCGAGTGCGCCTGACGGGTGGAAAATAAGGAAATCTTCCTCAGTAAACCCTCGTTTTTCAAGCAGACAAACTGCCAACGCGTCGCCCATAGCAAGAGTTGCTGTAGTTGATGCCGTCGGCGCTTTATTCAATGGACATGCTTCTCTTTCAACTGAAATATCCAGAACAACATCAGAAGCCTGCGCAAGAGTTGAACCCATTTTACCGGTCATACCTATCATCAAGACTCCGAACCTTTTTATAATAGGTAAAAGGTTTAACAGTTCCTGAGTTTCGCCGCTATTGGAAATTGCAATCACAACATCCTGTTTAGTAATAATACCGCTGTCGCCGTGGGTGCTTTCAGCCGGATGGAGAAAATATGAAGGCGTACCCGTTGAAGATAAGGTTGCTGCAATTTTTTTACCGATAAGCCCTGATTTTCCCATGCCGGTCACAATTACGCGGCCTTTACAATTATATAAAATTTCAATAGCTTTATCGAAATTTTCTCCGATATTATCTTTCAATCGGAGAATTGATTTTGCTTCAATATCAAAAACTTCTTTTGCTAAATCATTAATACTTGTTGCAGTCATCATATTTCCACCTCATATTCTCATTTTGCCGATTTGACGCGGCACACAAAATTATTATACATCAAAAGTAGGAATTGCAGTCAAAACGTTAAATTTTCTTATCATTCAGCCGACGAAAAAGTTATGAAATTCATAAGTTTTGACAAGAATAATTCAGCGGAAATTCTAGAACGCGTTGAAAAATATATAGAGGAATCCGACTGTAAGGAAATGGGTCTGGATATAACATCTTTGAACATATTCGACGCCTCGAGGGTAATCCTTGTATCGTCTGCTATGCACTACAACAAATACCCCGACGGGAAACTAAAATGTAAAGTTCATACAGAAGGGATAAAAAATTTAATATCGGAATTTACAACAGCCAATCTAGAAATTGTGTGAAAGATACATAAGGTAAGGGTATAAACTAGTGCGCAAGTGGCACTAGTCTATTTTATATATGGGGCTTGTGCAGCCCCAAGCCCCGCACAGACATTCTTTTTCTTTTTTGCGATGAAAAGAAAAAGAATGTCTGCCAAGAAAAAGAAACACGCTTTATTACAGCGCTGCTTCGCAGCGCAAGACCGAATGGATGTCGTTAAATGCTAGCGCATTTAACCTTTCAGCCTCACTATTGCACTTCGTGCACGTTCGGCAACCTGCCTACGGCAATTCTAAATTTCCCTCACCTCCCTTATAAGGGAGGTGGTGCGTAAGCGCCGGAGAGTTTTCATGCGAGCGTGCGGCGTAGCCGCGATAGCGAGCAAAAAAGGTTGAAGGCTTTGCCTTCAACTGCTTCCATTTTATTTCGCGGCGCGCAGCGACGCTGGAAACTTTTGCGTGTTTTTCTTTTTCGGTTCACTTTTTCTTTTTTCATCGCAAAAAAAAAGAAAAAGTGAACATACCTGAAAGAATATAAACTTACCCCTCACCCGAATTTCTAAGCTCACTAAAGTTCGCTAAGAAATTCTACCCTCTCCCTCAAGGGGCGAGGGAATATGATTTACATCCCTTGTAAAGAAATTTGGGGTGTAAACGCCGGAGGGTTT
>CALUTK010000011.1 GCA_944323675.1 Candidatus Gastranaerophilales bacterium
TAGTCGTTTTTAATCTGCGCCATTCGTTCCATGGATGGCAATTGCGTAAACGCGTCCGCGTGCTCAAACACGTATTTGAACGTTTCGTTTATTGTAGCCTGACCCGCTGCAAGGTTTGCAACAGGCGTGTTCAGAACTGAAGGGTTGAATGCGTCTGACGGGTTGCCTGAGTTGCTGCCGCCGCGTGTGAAAAGGAAGTAGCCGCCGTCATCCTCACGTACTTCGTAGTCTACATTGTACTTATAGATTGGGGTGTACGCGGTCTGGTACTGATCCGGAAGCTCGCCTGTGCCGTTTACTACATTATTCATTAAACCTGTTTCTGCAAAGTATATCTCCGTTGTGTCGCGGCCGGCTGGGGCGTCTGTCAGAAGATTCATCCCAACTACGTGCAAGTTCCCGCTGTGGCTGCCATAGGCAGGGGCAGTGACGCGGTCCATTGTCTCGTTTAAAAGGTCGACATCTGCGAGAAATTTGGTGTCGCCTCCTATCGTGACATTTGTTAATTCCGCCGCGTTTGCCCGATTGTTTATCATATTCAAGATACCTGAATTTGCCGTTAATACGTTCCCGTTCAGAACATCATCGCGCGTTGCAAGGTGAAGGGTCAGGTCGTTCAGTTCGATGTTTGCACCGCCTTCGATATTGTTATTTAATTGGACGTAGCCTGTTTCATCGCCTGTGAATTTTACAGTATAGCCGGCGGCACCGTTAATCGTGTCGTCGATGATGAATTTGCCGTCTGTGTTTGCGTTGATACCCAAGGTTGCGTCCGCTGAGTCTACATAAATTGCCTCAGGGCGTTTGCCGTCTTTGTCTTCGACATAGTTGCCGCTTATGATTGAGGTATAGCCGCTGTTTGATTCAAGGTTCAAATCTGTTGATGTATTAATCGCGCCGCCCTGCGCCGTACCGTTTTTTGCCTCTGCGTAGTTATTGACGAAGGAGGAATTAATAATGCCGCCGGTAATTTTAAAAAATGCATCTTCAGGAAAATCTTTTACCGGACTTTCTGTTGTATTGCCGTATTCTGCAGCTTCTGCAAGAGCTTCCTTGTATTCATCAGGAGATAATTCCATAACATCACTGGTTACCAGTATTTTATAGCCTTCTTCTAAGGCGGCTTTTATGTTTGCCATATCGCCCTCGCTTATTGCATAATAGAAGGTTTGCTGATCGCCATTATCTGAATTAATTATTGTGTAAGATTCTACCTCTATTATCTTTGACGGGTCGGATATGTTGGTTCCGCCGATTATTCCATCATTAATAATCGCACCACCAGCGGCCATTGAATTAGCGCCAGTTGCTGTCGCACAGTTTCCTATGAAGTCACCAGTGATATTGCCGATTGTACCATAGCTATATATCGCGCCTCCATAGCTTGAGTTCGCAAAGGCATAGTTACTAATAAAATCGCCTGTTATATCGCCAATTTCGCCACCATTATATATCGCACCGCCCATGGTTGAGGACGCTGAACCATAGACGGATGATGCCGTCACATAATTGCCAATGAAATCGCCCGTGATATCACCGCTTTCACCACTATTATAAATTGCACCGCCGTGAACGTAGGCGTCATATACTTGTGCTAACGAAGACACATAATTACCTATAAAATCTCCTGTAATATTACTAATTTTTCCATTCCAATTATTATATATCGCACCGCCCCCAGCGCTGTTCTCTGTTAAAACCACCTTATTGTTAATATCTATATCATCTAAATTTTTAGATACATAATTACCAATGAAGTCACCCGTTATTGCATTTATTTCTCCCTCATTATAAATTGCACCGCCTTTGGCACTTATAGAGATAGTATAATATTCATCATAAACTTGGCTGAACTGATAACGCTGAATTACATGATTACCAATAAAATCACCGGTTATATTGCCGATTTTAGCATCCCAATTAGCAATTGCACCACCCGTAGAATCATAATCATCTGTATGAGTAAACTCCAGTCTCTCTCTTGACACATCAGATATATAATTATTTACAAAATCGCCCGTAATAGAAGAAATTTCACCGTGGTTATTAATTGCACCGCCTATGTTGTATCCGTCATCCGATACTGCACCTTTTTCGTTATTTGAAACAAAATTATTGATAAAGTCGCCGGTGATATCACCGATTATCGCAGCGTTGTCGTTATAAATCGCCGCGCCACCTGAGCTTTCATTACCCGAAACATAGTTACCAATGAAATTGCCAATGATTGTATCAATTTTGAAGCAATTATAAATAGCACCGCCATTGGCTCCAGCTCTTGAATTATTATAATTACCGATAAAATCGCCTGTAATGGAAGCGATTTGGCCAATGTTATATATCGCACTACCATACATGTATGTTAAACCAGCAAAGCCATGATCTATGTCGACACCGCCCTGCATTATGGTTACATGGTTATAGTTTTTCGTCGGGTCTTTCCAAAATATTAGGTCGTAGTCGGCTGCACTGCCTGATACAAGCGTCCTGCCGCCGCTACCGTCGTCCTGCCACTTAAAATACGTCGCCGTCGCTCCGGCTGACGATACCTCACCATAATCCGTCGCCATATAATACGTCAAATCATGGTCATCTGCACTGCCCGCAACAAGTCTGCGATTTCCGTCCGTTTCTTCCCATTTAAAATATAGTGGATACGTGTTTTCTTCTTCTACGTTTCCTAATTCATTCTTCAGGTGTATTTCATAATAGCGAGGTGTTAGTTCATACGTCTCTTTGTTTATTTCATACGTGAGGATTGTGTTTTCGTTTTCTTCCGTGACTTCTGTCACTGTGTACGCGCTGTCTTCTCCGAGAGTCGGCGTCATATCCGCCGCGCTTGCACTCAAGGTCGTTAAACCCAGCAAACTAGCACAGAGAAGCTGTTTTAACATACCACCCCCAGAAGCACATATACTGCGCGTTTTCAGACTGTTATTCATACCAAATCCTCGCTTTCTTTAGCTTTGGGTCCACTTCATCCGCTTTGTAACATACTTGCCTCTTGCATTTTACCGCTTGGGCTTTCGGCTTGCGGCTTTTGATCTTGCGCCCGACCTTCACCCGTTACTTATCGGACTCTGTTTCTGCGATCTTGAATTTTTTAAGAATTTTGTTACCTTTCGTTATATTGGATATTATTTAGATATCCTTTGGATATATTCAATATAACTCGTTTTCTTTTATTTTTAAAGTGGCTCTTTGAATTTCGGGGTAGATTCAAGCGGCTTGAATAAAGAATTTTCAATAGTTTTCAGCTTTGTAAAATTTTGTGAAGCAGAGGGGCAAGAGGGTTGATTGTTAAGGAATCGTAATGATTCGTTTTTCGCAATTCCGTATTCCACACCCTCACCCTCTCCCGTGGCATTGCTAACTTTTCATTGCTACCCCTCCTCGAAATCAAAGATTTCGGTCCTCCCGCAAGGGGAGGACAAAATCTTAAAATTCATTGCAATAGAATGTTAACAATCCCCTCTACCGTAGGGAGAGGGTGGAAAAAGAAATCCCTCCGGCGCGTCTGCTTTATCCTCATTTTCAAGGGATACTCTGATTTACCCCTCGCCCGCCCTACTGGTACTTAGTTGGGCATTAGGACGACTTTCAACTTTTTAACAGATTCAACACTTATTACAACTCTATGTCGGTTTCTTTTATCGGAGCACCGATTACACGCTCCAATTCCGCCGCGTTTATATTGTAGTTTAAGACGTTTGAATAATAATCCAGCTGAGCATTTAGGTATGTGTTTTCAGCGTCTTTAAATTCTATTGCATCACCTAAGCCGACCTGATATCTTCTGAATGCCTGATATTGACGTTCCTTTGCCTGCTGGAGAGCAAGTTTTGAAACACCTATACTGTCATGGGAGTTCATTAGATTTATATAGGCACTTTTTACTTCCAGATAAACATTCTGCCGCTGCTGTTCGTAATCCGCTACAGCTTTTCTGTAAGTCGCAGTCGCCTCATCAACCTGTTTTTTCAGCAACATCAGGTTCAAAGCCGTATAATTCAACTGAACGCCGAACTGATAACCGTAATCGCTGTCAATCTGTCGTCCGCCCTGATTGTATGAACCAAATGCGCTGATATCAGGTGCAAATGCACGTTTTGAACTTCTGACATTCATTTCAGCAGCGCTAACCTGTTTTTTTGCCGAAAGCAATGCAGGACGCGACGCTTCCGCGGTTTCCAGCAGGTTCTGGAAGTTTACGTCATATGCTTTTGTGTTTAATTTATCTTTTAAAATTACTCCCTCAAGTTCCGGAATACCAACTGCGTTTGCAAGTTCTGCAGCCGCAAGTTCTAGTGTATTTTTCGCTTTGATTAAGTTAACCTTTGCGTTCCCGAGGTTGTATTCCGCTGTCGTTACATCTATTTTCGCCTTTTTCCCGATATGGTAATGAGCTGATGCCTGCTTCAACTGCAGTTCGAAATCCTTTACGGTATCTTCATACACGGTCTTTTGAATTTCCGCAAAAAGTAGATTATAGTATGCAACTTTTACATTATAAATTACAAGTTCTATACTTGTTTCAGCATCATATCTTGATGATTCAAAATTCCGTTTTGCCATATCAGCAGCGGCTTTTGTTTTTCCGAAATCAAACAGAAGCATATCCGCGGAAATCGTCGGCATATAATACATGTTATAACGCTGGTTCATTGCACGCATATAGGAACTGTTCATTGTCATAAACATATCGTTTCTGGAATAATTAACTCCCGCGCTCAAGGTCGGAAAGTAATTTGACCACGCCTGACCTATACGGGATTTAAAAATTTCAGAATTACTAATCGCTGACATAATTGTCGGGTTATGGGTGATTGCAAGTTTTATGCAATCGCTCAGGGTAACTTCGCCGTTCATATCAGCGTATTCAATCTTACTGTTAATCACGGGGAATTTAGTTTCATACATGCCTTCCGCTTCTTTGGAAGTCGCTTTTTTACTTTTGGCATTTTCGGCGTTTTTACGTTTCTCCCTCTTCAGGTTAACTTTCTTTTTCTTTTCCGGTTTAACAATTTCTATCTTCTCCGGCTTTTTGGCAATATTTGTTGTATCAACAGCTTTTGTCTCAGTATTCTTTGCGAACGCCAAGTTTCCTGTTAACGTCAAAACCGAACATATTAATAATACATTGAGAACCTTTTTCATTTTACCGAAATCTCCAAATCTTTTTCCGTAATTTCTTTTTTAGGGAACAGGTCAACAAATTCCTGAACGATAACATAGAAGGCAGGTGTCAGAACCGCGCCTAAAGTTGCGGCTGCAATCATACCGCCGAATACCGTAGACCCGACAGAAATTCTTGAATTTGCGCCGGCGCCTGTTGCGAATAGCATCGGCATTACACCTAAGATAAATGCCATTTCCGTCATCATAATAGCTCTGAATCTTAATTTTGCAGCTTTAATTGCCGCATCTTTAACGGAAAGTCCGTGTTTTTCGTGCTCTTCTTTCGCAAATTCAACAATCAGGATTGACTGTTTTGCTGCAAGACCGACAAGCGTAATCATACCGACCTGCGAATAAATATCAAATGACTGGTTAATCATCATCTGGAATATCAAGGCACCCAATGCCGCAATCGGGGAAATTAACAATACCGCAATCGGGATCGTGTAACTTTCATACAATGCTACAAGGAAGAGGTATACGAAGACAAGCGCCATACCTACAATCATTGCGGTCTGTCCCGAGGCTTCTCTTTCCTGAGCGGAAGTACCTGACCAGTCAAATGTTATATCAGACGGAAGTACGCTCTTTGCAACTTCTTCCATTGCGGCCATAGCATCGCCTGAGCTTTTTCCCGGTGCCTGCTGACCTTGAATTTGTACTGATTTATACTGGTTGTATCGTGAAATTGACGCCGTACCTACAGTCTGTTTCAGTTTTACGATTGATAATATCGGAACCATTACACCGTTTTTATTTTTTACATATATTCCTGATAAATCACTCGCTTTATTTCTGAAATTACTTTCAGCCTGCATTTGAACCTTAAATACACGGTCATATTTATTAAAGTCGTTTACGTAATAAGTACCGAGCATTGAGGTGAGGGTTGAGTATAACTCCTGCAAATCAACATTCTGCGCAAGCGCTTTATCATAATCAATATCAACTATATACTGAGGAACATTTGCCTGGAATGATGTATAGACGCTCGATAATGACGGATTCTGGTTTGCGGCGGCAACGAGTTTGTTTGCCCAGCTTTCCAGATCCTGCGCTGTATATTCACCCTGCGAAAGCATCTGGAATTCAAACCCGCCCATCATACTCATACCGTTAATTGCCGGCGGTGAAAATGACATAATAGATGCTTCTTTTGTATTTGAGGCAACCGCCCTTACTTTATTCAATATCGCAACGTGCGACAAATTCGTTTCTTTACCCTGTAATTTATATTTAATCCATTTTACAGGATTCATTTTTCTTGCTGCATAATCATCAAGCTGTATAATTACGGTAGATTGGTTTGTGGCACCGTCACCGCCGAATACAGTCAATTTTTCAGGGTTAACCCCAGGGATATCTTTTATCTGTTCGGTGAATCTTCTTGAAACTTCTTCTGTTCTGGATAATGATGCACCGTCTGGAAGAGTTATTGTCGCAAGCAGAACACCTTGATCTTCATCCGGAATAAACCCTGTTGAAATTGTTTTAAATGACAAAAGTGTCAGCGCAAGAACTGCAACATAAAATATTGCAACAAGCTTTTTGTTATAAACAAATTTAGTTACGTATTCAATATAAAAATCTTCAAGTTTCGCAAACATATCATTGAATTTATGAACCCAGACGGCAGTGCGTTTGCCTATTCTTGCTTTTATTCTGTCAACAATTTCAAGCCAAGGATATTTTTTATAATCATGGTGCTGCTGTTCTCCTTTATGCCCGAAGAAATGCGAACACATAGCAGGGGAAAGCGTGAGCGCACAGATTGCTGAAATTGCGATTGAAACCGCAATACATACGGCAAACTGCTTATACATGACACCCGTCATGCCTGTCATAAAGATAATCGGAACAAATACCGCCATCAAAACAAGTGCCATTGCAACAAGGGCAAAACCTACCTCCTGCATTGTCAATTGAGTTGCAATAATCGGAGATTTACCTTCTTCAATGTGCCTGTTTACGTTTTCGATTACAACGATAGCGTCATCAACTACAACCCCGACTGCAAGTACCAGCGCAAAAAGTGACAACAGGTTAATCGTCATTCCCATTGCCTTCAAGGCAAAAAACGTACCTATCAATGACACCGGAATTGTAACACAAGGAACAAGTGTTGCCATTCCGTCGCCTAAGAACAGGTAAATAATTATAACAACGATTAATGCGGTCAAAAGGATTGTGAATTCAACTTCCTTCATAGATTCGTGGATAAAGTCCGCATCATCTTTTACGTATAAAATTTTAATACCGTTTGTCATACGGTCGTTTAGTTCGTTAACCTTTGCTTTAACAGCTTTTGAGAGGTTAATAATGTTCGCGTCAGGCAATTGCGAAATTACAACAACCGCTGAAGGTTTGCCGTTAACAAGACCTAAGTTTGAATAAGATTCCGCACCGAGTTCAACCCTTGCAATATCTTTGATTTTAACGTTAGTTCCGTCCATATTTGAACGGATAATTATATTTTCAAATTCTTTAACGTCTGAAAGTCTACCCGGAGTTTTTAAAGTCATCTGGAGTGCCTGCTTTTCATCCGTCGGTAATTGCCCCAGGGCACCTGTTGCAACCTGTGTGTTCTGGTTTTTAATAGCCGCCTGAACTTCGCTTGTTGAAATATTCAAACCAGCCATCTTTTCAGGGTCAAGCCAAATTCTCATAGAATAATTGCCGCCGCCGAATACCATTACATCAGCAACACCCTCTACACGTTTCAATTCATCTTTAATATATATTGAACCGTAGTTTGTCAAATCCAATTGAGTCCAGTCGCCGGATTCAGGATAAAGTGTCAAAATAATAGCACCTGAGCCTGATGAACGGCTTATCGCAGTAACACCCGTTCTTTGAACATCTTCAGGCAGCTGTGACTGAACACGCTGGATAAGATTTTGGACATTCATAAGGTTAATGTTTTTATCTGTACCAACCTTAAAATAAAGAGTTAATGTATAACTGCCATCTGTTGAAGTTGAGGTCATATAGGTCATATTTTCAACACCGTTGAGCTTATTTTCAAGAACTGTCGCAACGGTGGATTCAATAACCTCGGCACTCGCACCCTGATAGTTAGCAGATACCCTGACCTGCGGAGGGGTTACTTCAGGATAACTTTCCTGCTTCAAACTCAACAGTGAAATCAACCCTAAAATCACTATACACAATGATATTACAAGTGCAAATCTCGGTTTTCTTATAAAAAAGAACAGTTTTTCTTTGTCAAATATTTGTTTCATTAACCTTTACCTGTACTAATTTTCCGCTTTTGTCTCTGCAGGTTGAGCCGCAGTTTTTTCTGTATCGTTAACTATTTTAAGCTTCTGACCTTCTGCCGAAATATTCTGGATACCCGAAACCACAATTACATCAGAAAGTGTAAGCCCGCTATCTACAACCCAGTTGTTATTAATATTGTCGCTTACCTTAATGTTTTTTCTGACGGCCTTATTATCTTCAACAGCCCATACGTAATACCCGCTCATAGCGTCACCCTTTGTACAGGACTGCGGTATTGTTATATAATTAACCTTTTCCGGCGCTGTCAGTTGAACCTTCATATAAGCACCCGGTACAAGCCACATTTTGGAATTGTCAAAGGTTGCTCTCATATATACGGAACCTGAATCTTTATCAATTTTGTTATCTACAAAGTTAACTTTGCCGATTTTGTCATACCAGTTGCCGGCGCTGAACTGTACTTTTACTTCAACGTCTTTATATCTGTCGCTTGCCTTGAGAAGTTTCACAAAATCATCGTTTTTTAGACTGAAAGTTACATAAACAGGATTAACGCTTGAAATATTAACAAGCCCGCCGGAGGTTGCAGTTACGTAGTTGCCTTCCGTAATATTAACTTTACCGATTCTTCCGTCTATCGGAGATTTTATGGAGGTGTAACCGAGATTAACTTTCGCAAGTTCAAGCTGCTGTCTTGCCGCATCAAGAAGGGCTTTGTTCTGGTTTCTTGTTGCAAGGCTCTGGTCAACGTCTGACCGGCTTATCAAGTCTTCTTTTATAAGGGCATTGGCTCTATTCAATTCCTGCTGGGCATTTTTTAACAATGCCTGATACTGGTTAACGTTTGCCGCCGCGTTGTTTACATCAATCTGGTATTCTCTCGGATCTATCTGGAAAAGAAGCTGGCCTTTTTTTACAAAATCTCCTTCTTTAAAATATTTTTTTATCAAAAATCCCGGAACCCTTGCAACAAGGTCAACGGAGTATTGTGCCTCAACTCTGCCGGTTGCTTCTGCTGAGACATTCACGGATTCCAGATGAGGATTAGCAACCTCAACTTCTTTCGGCATTCTCATCGCCTGTTGCTGAATTAAACCTGTTATAAATACAGATGTTTTATTATAAATAATAGGAACAATGATAATTAATAAAACGACAATTGCCCATTGTTTTCTGGTCAAACTAATCTTCATGCTTCTCTCCAATTAATATTAACGGTCATTTTACAGTAGAATTTTCTACATTAAATGTAAAATATTATTAAGCGCCTGTCAATAAAAAACACTATGAATACATCAAACAGAGTATATTTAAAAACAGACACAAAAATGTCCGCTTTTTATAATTAATTCAGGGATTTATATCCCTTGATTCATCACTTTTCAAAATTTTATTTTAATGCCCTGAGTGCATTTATTACAGCGATAAGAGTCACACCGACATCTGCAAACACAGCCCCCCACATTGTAACGAACCCGAATGCACCTAGTATCAGGAACAATATTTTTACCCCTATTGCAAATATGATATTCTGTTTGACGATTTCCATAGTTTTTTGAGCAATAGAAATTGCTTTTAGTATTTTAGAAGGCTTATCATCCATAATAACGACATCAGCGGCCTCAATAGCAGCATCAGACCCGAGCACGCCCATTGCAACCCCGATATCCGCACGCGTCAAAACAGGGGCATCATTTATTCCGTCGCCCACAAATATTACACTTTTGTTCTTCTCTTTCGTTTTTATAAGTTCTTCGATTTTTTGAACTTTATCCGCAGGAAGAAGTTCCGAATAAACCTCATCAGGATCAAGCATCAGAGCAGTATAATTAGCGGCAGCAGAGGAATCTCCGGTCAAAATTTCCGTCATAATTCCAAGCTCCTTTAAACCTCTTACTGCTTCTGAGGCATCTTCTTTTATTTCATCGGAGATTACAATGTAGCCGAGGCATTTTTTATTTTTAGCAGTATAAATAACCGTTCCGGATTCATGAACAGGTTCAAATTTAACTTCTGATTTCTGCATCAACTTTTCATTACCCGCAAGAACAATATATCCGTCAACAAGTGCTTTTACGCCCATGCCGGCAATTTCTTCCACATTTGTAACTTCATCAGAATCAATGTCTTTACCATATGCCTTTTTTATTGACAGTGCAATCGGATGGTTGGAATAATTTTCCACCTTTGCGGTAAGTTCCAGAAGTTCTTCCGGCGTTATGTCTTCTTCCGCAACAATCTCTGTTACTGCAAAAGTTCCGTGTGTAAGGGTTCCGGTCTTATCAAAAACAACAGCCTGAGGTTTTGAAAGTGCTTCTAAATAACAGCTGCCTTTGATTAAAATACCGTGTTTTGATGCCCCGCCGATTCCCGCAAAAAAGCTCAACGGAACAGATATTACAAGCGCGCAAGGACACGATATTACAAGAAAAGTCAACGCACGGGAAAACCATACACCGAACTGTCCGTCAACAAATATAGGAGGAATCAAAGCAAGAATTAGAGCACCTGCAACAACAACAGGTGTATATATTCCGGCAAATTTCGTAATAAAATTTTCAGCCTTAGCTTTTTTGGAGTCTGCCTCTTCCACAAGCTTCAAAATCTTTGCAACAGTCGATTCACCAAATTTTTTGCTTACTTTTATTTTTATAACACCGTTAGTATTAATACAGCCGCTTACGGCAGTATCACCAGGTTTTAACTGCCGCGGAACAGGTTCTCCCGTCAGGGCGGAAGTATCAACAACAGCCTGCCCCTCTACAATCACGCCGTCAAGCGGGATTTTTTCACCGGCACTCACTATAATAATATCATCTATATTTATTTCTTCCGGAGATTTTTTTTCAATTTTTCCGTTTATTTCAACATTCGCATAATCCGGCCTTATATCCATTAATTCCGTAATAGATTTACGCGATTTTGCAACTGCTTTATGCTGGAAATACTCTCCTATCTGGTAAAGCACCATAACCATAACAGCTTCCGGATACTCACCTATTGCGATAGCCCCGATAGTCGCAAGACTCATTAAAAAATTTTCATCAAATACAGCCCCGCGCAATATATTTTTCCACGCGAGCAAAAGCACATCCCCGCCGGCAATCAAATATGCTGCAAAAAACACAAGAAATTCCCCAAAACCGGTCAACTTGAAATATATTGCCGTAATAAGCAATAATATCGCTATAAATACCCTTAATAACGCCGGCATTTTTGTACCGTGGTTGTGATGATGTTCGTGACAATCGCACATAAATTTAGCCTTTCTAAATAATAAATTATATCATTATTATAATTGAACAACTGTTCAATTGTCAACCATTTGATTTTCTTTTTTTACAAAAATAAACATACAGTTGAACAATTGTTCATATGTGGTATAATAAATATATGGAATTTAATACAGACAACAAAATGAAAACCGACAAACACCAGTATATCACTACTAAATGCCAATTGCCTGACATTAATATATTATATGAACTTTCTGATTTTTTCAAAATTATGGGGGACAGCACAAGGCTGCAGCTTTTGTGGGCTTTAGAGGAATCTGAATTGTGCGTCGGAGAACTTGCGGAACTTCTTAATATGACAAAATCCGCAGTATCTCACCAATTAAAAGTTTTAAAAACAGCAAAACTTGTACGCAGCCGTAAAGACGGCAAAAATGTATACTACTCGCTTAATGATCACCACGTAAAATTAATTCTTGAAAAAGCACTTGAACATATTTGCGAATAGCTTATCCCTGAGCAAGTTTCAACGCATTTTCTCTCGCTTTTGCTTCATCAAATGTTATGGATTCACTCCGGATAAGTTTTCTGACTCCGAGTTTCAATACGGATGCTGCAAGTTCTCTGTTATTAAATATTATAACAGGCTTAATTTTACGGCTTTGTAAAGTCAGGAGAAGATCCTCAAGCGCAAACACAGCCGAAATATCCATTGTTTTAATATTCTGGCAATCTATAATAACACATTTTGTCTCAAGAACTTCATCAATATTACTCATAAGCCTTGACGCAGACCCGAAGAAGAAAACCCCGTTAATATGTATTGTCATGATTTTATTCTGAACATCCTCGTCAAACGTGCTTTCTTTCATATTAACTTCAAACTGTTTTGCAATATTCACCGCAAAAAGAATTGAAGATAATACAACCCCTATTCCGACTGCAAGAATTAAATCATCAAATACGGTAATCAAAAATACAAGACACATAACAATCAAATCGTGTTTTGGCGCAGCTTTTATAACCTTTATAAATTTATAATCAATTATACTGACTCCGACTTTTATAAGAATTGCAGCAAGAACGGTGAGTGGAATTTTAGAGGCAGCAGGCGCAAGGAAAAGTACAACCCCAATAAGAAAAAGGGAATGAATGACACCTGAAAGTCTTGTGGTTCCGCCTGATTTAATATTCACAACCGTACGCATGGTGGCACCTGCACTTGCAACCCCTCCGAACAATCCCGCAAAAAGATTGCCTAACCCTTGTCCGATTAATTCTTTATTCGGATTATGTTTGGTTTTGGTAAGAGAATCCGCTACAAGTGATGTCAAAAGAGAATCAATAGACCCCAGAACCGCAAGCGTCAGAGCAAGCGTCACAATAGTTTCAGCGTCTTTCAGGCTGAATACCGGCGCAATAAATTCAGGAAATGATGTCGGGATTTCTCCGATTGTTTTCACATCCAGATTAAAAATAACAGCCGCTCCCGTGGCAAGAATTAAGGCTATCAAAGGAGCCGGAACAGTTTTCGTAATCTTAGAAGGAGTTAAAAATACTATCAACAAAGTAAAAAGACCTAAAAGCGCCGCTGATGTATTAACATCTCCTGTGGATTTCAGCATATGGATAAACCCCTGAACTGGAGTCCCGTTAAAGTCAATTCCGAGTAGAGGATTTAACTGCAGCAGAATAATAATTGCCCCGATACCGCTCATAAACCCTGAAATCACAGGATACGGAATAAAATTCACAAACTTGCCGACTTTTGCTAATCCGAAAAGTATCTGAAAAATTCCGGCAAGAAAAATAGCACTGAAAACGATATGGAGGTTATCCCCGTGAAGAGCCGCAATAGATGCGACAACAACAGCCATCGGGCCTGTCGGCCCCGTAATCTGGGTCGGAGTTCCGCCGAATACAGAGGCAAAAAATCCGACGATTATTGCGCCATAGATACCGGCCGTAGCGCCTAATCCGCTTGCAACACCAAGTGCAATCGCAAGAGGCAGCGCTATTATACCGGCGGTAATTCCGCCTAAAATATCCCCTTTAAGGTTTGCCGCAAATGCTTTCATAAGTTCTTTTATACCAGAACAGAAAATTTTTGGCAATACTACCCCTGTTTAGATAACTGCCGGTTTATCCATTCCATAATTATATCAACCAGATAATTTTGCTCGGCGGCTGTAAGTTCTCTCCCTTTCGAAAACCCGTGCCACTTGCTTATACACCCGCGGCAGCAGCAGGCAGTTGCATGCTGGGCTGTAAAAACCGGATGGTTTCGCATAGGGGTCTGCTTCCCGTCATTTTTTATAAAAGCCGGCGCTATCCTCTTAGCAATAAAATCCTCCGCGTGGCGCCTTATGGTATCAAGCCCCTTGGCGTCAATATATTCCCTGTCTTTTTTAGAAAGTTTAAATTTGCTCCTGAATTCGGATTTTGCAAGTCTTTCAAAAATATCTTCCATAATAAATTACTCCGACCGCTTTTATATTATAAAATTATTGCCATAAGTAAAATTTCTCCGCCATCAATATTTTATATCTAAAAATATATTTTTGTAGTAATATATTTCTATTAAAAAATAAGAAACAGGGGGAAAGTATGTTAGAAAAGATTAAAAATTTTACATCCGCGCATCTGGATTTTAAAATTTATCCCGTAACGTGGATTGCAATAATTAACGCATTACTCATAGCACCTTGCATTTTATATCTGCCGCAAAAATACGGGTATGAAAACGGGTTACTGGAAAATATCCAGCTTGTTGCACTCCTTGCGGGTTTTATACTTTGCCTTGTATACCCGAAATTCAACAAGCCCGATGAAACAGAAGACGTGGAAAAACAGCATACCTCTATGGTAAAATTTTTCCGTTTTGCAGCGCTCGTTATCATAATTTTATTTTTACGAGAAATTAATTGCGGACGCACAATTTTCTTCCCGGTTCCTGGTGAAGTAAATACTTTCTACGGCTGGAAAGACATTAAATACGGCTGGCTTGCTCACCCTCTGTACGGGCTTTATATGGCATACGTTGCTTTCTATTTCTTCTTTAATAAATTGTTCGTTACACTCTGGAACATCGTGAAAAACATTAAATTCCCTGTATGGAACGTGCTTTTAATGATTGTCGGTATGATTGGCGGAACTTTAGGCGAAGAAGTTTATCACAATATGGTTATGGAAGAAATAACTGAACTTCTGTTCTACGTATCACTTTCAGGTATTATCTACCTTTACGCATACAACAAAAACTTTCAATTAAAAAAATAACCTTATGGCGGCACACCACCTGCCGTAAAAGAAAAAGGAGAATATATGAAAAATTTTATAATTTTACTTGCACTGTTAATGGTCTCAAATAGTGCCTTTGCATATGAATATTCAACAACCGTACTGAATTCAGTAAACGTTAACCAGCGGGTTAACTATAACCCGGCAACCTCAAAATGGAAACGCAACGTTAATCCTGAAAATATAAACTTCATAAAAAAAATGACAATAGGAAGCGGAAGTTATTCTGAATACGTGTCAGACAGCCATTACTATGATACAAATACGACTTACGAATTCCTTGACAACGGAAAACTAATCGGACACAACATGCATCTTTTAAAATTCTCTGAACTCGGATTTGAAGATAATAAAATTACCCATAAAACACTCAGCGAAGAAGAATTAAAAATTTTGTTTCCTGATGTAAAAATAGTTTATATTTCAAAATTTAAAAATAACAAAATTATTCTGAAAAAACCGTGGAGAAAATCCAGAACATATCTTCTTGTGAACGATACAAACAGAGATTTTTACAAATACTATTTTGAAAATTACAGCGGCCAGCCTGAACTGATAAAAGGTTTATTCACTGCTGATAAGCCGCAGACTTTAATCTATTCACACTTTGGAAGCAGAGATGACCTATTCCCTATTTTAAAAATAAAAGTTAAAAACAGTATGTTCGCAAAATAATTCAGCCCAAAGCTGCCTGCCGCAGTCTAAAGTTAGTAGGAGATTTTTGCACCTTTTGCTTGGTTTTGCAAAATTGTTTTAAGCTCTTCCAATTCTTCTTTATTCATTTTGCCGACAGAAATTTTGTGTCCCATGTTATCAATAACAATGTTTCCTTTTGCATCCATATCGTAATCGTATCTTATCGGATTCAATTCCTTTTCTGTATCGTCAAATGAAACTTCTTTGAGGCTGCCGTCATAATTCAGCGAAAAAGACATTAACGGACTTTTATAAGAATGATAGCCGGTTTCCGGATCCCTATATTCATGATAAACATGATATAAATTTAAAAACCCCGGATATGTTTGTTCTGTAAACACGGTTCTGTCATTAAGTATCGTATCTTTTAATTTTTGAATACTAATCTCTGCAGTAGTGCGCGGCTTTTGAGGAGTTTGATTTTGTGCAGAATCAAGAGCTTTCACCGCTGAAACTTCCGGCATATAAATCTTATCCGAAATTTTCAGCCCGTTCATTTCTTCAACAGTTTCAAGATTATTCAGCTTTGCTATTAACAGCATATAATTACTTATTTCCTGATTTGTTGCATCTTTTTTGTTCAAAGCTTTTTTTGCAAGATTCCACAAATTATCGCCTCTCTGCATTGTGTGAACTTCGCCTCGATTAACTTCGGGCAGGCGGCTCATAACGTAATTAATATATGCCTGTTCCCCAGAAACTTTTTCAACCATTTTTTCCCCTTAAAAATTTCCCCTGTATTAATATAAAAACATTTTGCTTAAAATAATTGCCTGATTAATTATAAAAAGTATAATAAGAGTATGCAAAAGATTATTCTATGCAGTATTCTAATATTAAGTGCCCAGGTCTGTCTTGCAGCCCCGCAGGAAAACGGATTCAGCGGGAAATTCGTAAAAAAATTCAAAAACTGTGAAGTGTATTCAGAACCTTTTACCTTCAATATGTACGGAACAGTTTTTCACGATTTCAAACAAATCGAGGGCTGGAACGGAAATTACTGCGGTTATAAACAGATTACAGGCACCGCTAACGGACAGCTTGTCGTAACGTGTAATTTTTCAAGGGAACAGGTAAAAACTCTTTATAACGCACTCCTTCTTAAACCGGAAAAATACGGCAAGGATAACCCGACGGAAAGAATCTGGCGGCAGCACATGCATAACCCTGATATATGTAAATTTGTCCGCTCGGAATATTACTCAAAAGGGTTTCAGGTTGATGAGAAGTATCTGCCTAATTTTTAGTCATTCCGAACTCGTTCCCGGTTAGCACTGCCGCAGCATTCCACGACTTTGCGATTTCGCATAACTTGAACAAATTGATTAATTTGAGATCCTGAAACAAGTTCAGGATGACAGATACTACACTTCTATCAGTTTTTCTACGGAATGACGTGTTTTTACAGAAACGTTTACCCCTCACCCGGCACTACGTGCCACCCTCTCCCTCAAGGGGAGAGGGGATTTTACATATGTCAATTCAATAGCAGAATTAGAGAGAACGGATTGGATTTGTTTTCGAAACGATAGCGGGAGCAGCGCGGGAGCGTGTTGAGAAAATAAATCCAATCACAGTTATTCTTTGACTAAATCCTCCGGTGCATTAGCGCTGCCTCCTTTATATAAGGAGGTTATGCCCTCTCTGTAAAGTTTTGTAAAGTCTTTTCAGTTTTCCCCTAAAGTTTCAATGAAATATTCCGTATAGAAAAATGAGAAGGTAATATGGAGTATTAAAGTTATGTACGATTATGAAGAATTAAAACAGTCTATAGACAGCAAAAGAGAAGAAGAATTTAAAGCTTTAAAAGCAGAAATTAACGGGCTGGAAAGCTTTTTTGAAAAGTGTTTTAAAGTATTTTTTGAAAGTTCCGCCGCTAAATCCGAGCGGGATTTCAACGTAACCTCGCTATAATTGTTATAAAGACGGGTTTTTGACCCGTCTTTTTTTATCTCAATTTTATTTTTATAACCCCGTTTTCTGTAAACACATCAGCAGTGAATTTCACTCCCGCAAAGCCGGTTGGCGGAATATCAACTTTTGCGGTATTTTTCATCATTCTGATAACTTCGTTATTGAAAAGCGTTCCGCCTTCTTCTTTTATCAAACGCCGATTTGTAAGTTTTCCGTTTTTATTGACCTTAAATTCAATTTTGCAGCGGCCGTTGTCTATTACGTCACGGGTCTCTATGTTTCCGTATAAAGTATTTTGAAGTTTTAATTTATAAACTGACAAAGGATTATCTTTTGAACCCGCGGTATCCGGCAGTGTATCATCCCATATTTTATCTATGGAAGGAATATTCCTGATTGTTTTTACGTTTTCAGGCTGAGGGGACGGCTGCTGTACAGATTTCTGCTGCGGGCTAAATCCAAACCATATCCAGCCTGACAAAGCAATACATATCGCAAAAATTCCCCACGACAGCAGCTGCTTAGGCGTAACAGACACCCCGCATCCCGCCATGGAAGGGGCTTCTGTAAATTCATCGTTTCCGCAGTCACAGTAATCAGGTTTTTCTTTATGTAATTTTTGACAAACAGTACATTTAAACACACAAATATTGTATAATCCCCAAAATCCGGTGCAATCCTTCTTTCAAATGAATTATATTTTCCCGCTACTGTTTAACGAATTTTTGAATTTGAAGAACCACTGTTTTATTTATTGACGGTTTTGTAAAACCTGCCGCCGCAGTCACTACAAATAATGCCGCTATTATAAAGCATACATAAATTGTTAAAGAGTTTCTATTCATAAATATTTATCCTCTCTAAATCATTATAATCTTCCGGATTTGCAAGATTTGTTTCCAATCCTATTAAAAATAGCCCCCGCATCGTTGTACTGTTTCGGACTGAACCCTTCGGAAATGTCAATAACTGAGTTCTCGGAAGCTGCCTGATTGCCGCAACAACCTTTTCCTTTTCTCTGCTGTAACGGGGATTTGTGCAAAAAGTCTTAATTCCGGTAATATTTTTATATTTGTCAACTTTAAAAGAAAAATAAAAAGCTGTTCCTACCGGAGCATCAACCCCGGATGTCATCATGACTTCATTCATTATATCACTCCGCCACTTATTCCAGGCAATAAGCTCTTCCCGCCTTGTAAGCTTTCTGTCAGAAGTTGTTTCTTCCGTCGATTGTTCCAGAAACTCTCCCATCTGTGCCTGTATTGCTTTTGGAATTTGCGAAACAATTTCCTCATTTGGATTAGTTTCGCTGACAATCATTTTTTCCTGTGATGCAGTGTAGGAGGGCTGAACTATGATTTTTTCTTCTGACGCCGAATTTGAGGGGTTTATAACAGCTTTTTCATCTGTCAAAAATGCAGACGGTTCAATCTTTACAGGGCGCGGAACCCTTTTCGGCTTTTGTGATAACAATTTTAATTCTTTTTGAGTGAGTTTTTCGCTGTATCTTTCCAGCTTAAAATCAGAACCTTTTATCACAAAAGTTTTATGCAGTTTCGGAGATGTCAAGCCTGTCACTACTGTCAAAAAAACTATTGAAATTATCAAAAATATTTTTAAAAATTTCATAATTAATCTTTATCAATTTTAGCAATTAATTCATCGCAAGCGTAAATATCAAAGTTTGTCTGGCTCAACAATACTGTTTCTGCGAGCAGTAATGCAGTCGGAACAAGTGCCGCAATGAAACTCAGTGCAAGACCTTTAAAATCTCCGCCGATTTCCGTCATAAAATATGAAACGTTCATTGTGAATTCAATAAAGATTATACAAAGTGCAATCCACAAATATCTTCTGTTATCCGCTCTGAGTTTTTTAACGCCTTCAAGCCCGAAGATATTTACGCCGTGCTGTCTGTAGTCGCTAAAACCGTCCTGCTTTATAACTTCAGACCCTTGAATTTTCTTTGAAGCAGTAAACGCAGCAACAAACGAGAAAAATGCAAATATAATTAAAAATGTTGCAAGAACAAGAAATATCGGGCTGAATCTGAGTCCGGAAATTCTTACCCACCCTGCGGCTTCCGGAAAGCACATCGCAAGAGTATTAGATACACCGTAAGCAAGAAACGGGGCAGTTAAAATTCCGAGCACAACCTCTCCTATGGATTTTAACTGCAAAGTAAACTGTCTGTCTTTAATGTTACGGATTTTAGTTGAACTTAAACTGTTAATGTATCTATCAATCCATACTCTGTATGCTTTTATAACAGCTTCAAAATCTTCTCTGAATTCAAGTTTATTCAAAGCTGCCTGCCACTCTGAACTGTTGCAGGTAAAATAACCGCAGGCAATTGCAACTGTTGTCATTATTCCGGTAAAGAAAAGAGAGATAAATACTGCAAATGACATAAAGTTATTCACGTTCATAAAATAAATCAAATTAACAGTATAAATTCCCAGCAAAAATATTGCGGAAAGCCAGAGCATGAAATTCTGGGCAATCCTTGAAGTTTTAATGCTGTCTTTTACGACATTATTCTGCAAAAATAAACATACACCCTGTTTTAACATCAGGCAGATAGCAAAAATTATAAGGGTATAAATTACCCATACCTTGATATTAGTCGGAAGATACAGATATTTTTCGGCCTCTTTTACAGTTAACCCCATAAGATAGTTTGACACTGCAAACGCGTTGATTATTGCGCAGCCGAGAAGTGCAATATGCAGAAATATATTTGTTTTTGTATTAGTTGATAATTTATGACGGAGTTCGTTTATAGAATATGCAACCTGTTTAATAATCGCAACTCGTGCATTTTCAATAGGTTCGCGCTGTTTTTCAATCTTCACTCTTGTAATAGTTGCAGAATCATTACCGTAAATATGTTTTAAATCGTCCTCGTTTAAATCTTCCCCGCCAATCATTGAAACGGATTTTGGCTGATGAACAAGTTTTATACCAATGTATTCAGTCGTATCGGCAAAGACAATCTTGCAAACATTTGTAAGTTCAATTTTTTGTAATGGTTTTCCTTTAAAAAGAATTTTTTCATTACGGAAATTATTTATAATGTAATATTTACCCGTAATTTTATCTGTCTGAACCGTCAAAAGAACATCATAACCTGTATTAACAACGAAATCACAGTTTTTATCCGAACCTATATTAATAAGGTCTTTATCCTCAAAAGTTTTTTCCTGTGCGGACGATATAATAACAATTGACATAACTTAGCCTTTCTATCTGTCGAGTGCATGGACAAAATTTTTAATTGTTTTATCAACATTTTGTTCAGGGGAAATAAGGAGTTTCTTTTCGCCGAGAACAGGCCCGAGTTTTTCTTTAACCATATCAAGTTTTTCGGGATGAGCATACAAAAACATCATTGCAAGATCAGGCGCATATTTTTGAACATTTTTAACATTATCAGGAAGAGTGTCCCAATTTATTTGTTTTTCAACGGCGCCCTCGTTTTCCAGATCTCCAAGAACGACAACTGCAGGGAGATAACCGTTTTTCTTCATAGTAAGCGCGTGAGAAAAAGCTTTTTTAAGTCCGACCCCGTAAGCAGTTCCGTAATCCGATTCATCATATTTGGTAAAAGCATTCATAGCCTTATCAATACCTGAACCGTTAAAAGGAGCACCTTCATAAATTAAATAAGCATCTTCAGACACCCTTAAAATCTTTACTGTATCTTCCGGATCCAGAATATTGCAAATCTGACGGACAGTTTTCTTTTGAGCGGCAAGTCCCTTCTGGTTTGAAGCCGAGGAATCAACTACAAAAATTACGGCTGCCGGTTTAAAATCATCTACTTTAATATGTTTGGCTGCACTAAAAATAAGCTTTCCTATAATGGAAATAGCAAGAATAAGCAGTCCTATAATTATCAGTCTTTTATTCATACATCAACTCGTTTTTATTTCATAGTACCATATATACATGGCAAAATCAATATTGCGATAATTTCGGGGGTTATGGTATAATTTTTGCAGAATAAGGAGAGAGTATGGAAAAAATATTTGAATTGCTGATTGTATTTATAACAGCGTATTTAATCGGATCAATTCCGACAGGATATATAATTGTGAAAACCTTTACCGGCGAGGATATTCGCACAATAGGTTCGGGCTCTACGGGTGCAACAAACGTAAAAAGAGTTATGGGGAAAAAATGGTTTTTCATAACGCTTTTGCTGGACGCATTTAAAGGTGCGCTTCCGGTTATTCTTGCACAATTATTCACGTCGACATTTACCGGAATAGGACTTTTACCTGTAGTTGCGGCAATTGCTGTAATACTCGGACACAGCAAATCTATTTTCCTTAAATTCACGGGCGGAAAATCAGTTGCATCAGGCGTCGGAACAATTCTTGCTCTAAACTGGCAGGTCGGGTTAATGATTGCACTCATCTGGGCGGTTATAACTTATTCTACAAAATATGTTTCAGTCGGTTCTATAATAGCACTTGCAATTTCCCCGTTTTTAATGTGGTGGTGCAAAGCACCTTTAGCATACATCGGATACTGTGTTCTTGGCGCACTTTATATAATCTGGCTCCACAGAAGCAACATTAAACGACTGATTAAGGGTGAAGAAAATAAAGTCAGAGAATAAAATTTTAATTGTGCTGAGACAGGAAATGCCGGTACCCTTCCGGACAAAACAGAACGATTAGGCAATAAAAAAGTATCATTAATCAAAAACATAAGGATTATGAGGATACGTTTCTTGAAAAATGATACTTTTTACTCTGTTAAATTACCTTAACAGAAAAATCTGTTTGTCTGGAATACGCTGAATCCGGAACCAAAGTAAGGAGTGGCAAGCGTAGAAGGCATTGCAACCCCGTTAAGCATACCGCCAAAGATACCAGGACTTGTGTAGGTCGGACCTCCCATCATTCCGAAACATCCGCCCATAGCCAAAGGTGGTGGAGTACAACATCCGCCGCCAAAGAAACCGCCGCCCCACGCCCAAGGCGATGTCACTGCATTAAACAATGACGCCCCTAAAAGCCCGTTCATGCCTTTTATATTAGCTTCTTCAGAGCCGTATCCTGCCATATTGTTTATCAAAAAGCCAAGGTTTGAACCTGTTGTACGACGCATATCATAAGCAACTTCGTTTCTTACAGCACCGTTCATAACATTCAAACCGAAATTCATTATAGACGTGCCGGTATCCGCGCCCTGCCGTCTATCCTCAACTGCGCCCAGGGCACTCCCTAATAAATTATTAACCTGACTTAGTGTGTAATTTAATCTTGGAATATCCATAATAAATCTCTCAAATTATATATTGTATATATATAAAAAATTTCTTTTCGCGATAATTGCCATGATTTCGTTGAATTGTTAAGACATGTTACAAAAAATACACGGATAATTAAAGATTCTAACATACTCTGCCGATATAAATAACATAAGGAAATTATAAAGGGATATATTACTAATGGCATTAAGTGTTTCACAAAATTACAATTTAGGTATTGACAGAGCAACCTTAAATCAGGTTTCTCAGGAAATCCTCAAACGTGCGGCAGAAAAAAACAGCCAATACAAAACTGCTGATAACTTCAATTTCTTCCAGCCGAGAGACCTTGGTATTGACCTTTATAACAACAAAATTGATACAAATATGCAAAAACAAATCGCTCTTAACAATTCAGGGCTTCAAATCCAGTTGAGCCAGGAAGCAATGAATGCGATTTATACATTGAATACAAAAGCAGCACAAAATGTTCAGAAAAATGTTGAAGGCAAAATGACTGTTGCGGTAAACGAAATTACAGTTCAGGAACAGAAAAATCCTACACCAAAATTCAACAGCCTCATAAGCCTTGCAGCAAGCAAAGATAAAAACGGTTCAAATCCATTTTACCACGGTGAATTATTGATGGGCAGCCACAAAAAAGAAGAAAAAACTGAAGAAAAACAATCAATCTTCGCTTAATCAACTATATCATCAATCGGCTCATCATCACCTGACATATTTAGAGATTCTTCGATATCACTTTCCCCGTGTTTACTTTTTATGATATCGTTTTTTCTTTTTTGGGAGTTTTTCTCCATTTCCAGTTTTTTGGCATTGATAACATTTGCGACATTCATCATCGCAAGAGAATTCAAAGTTGCGCGGAGGACGGCGCTTCTGTCCATATAGCGTTCATGTCCATCCTGCAGTTCTTCTTCCTCTTTTTTCTGCTGGGCAAAATATTCTCCGCCCTGACCCATTTTATCATCCTGAGTTCTGGCGGCAGTACCGGATATGTCACCGCTTTTAAAATTGAAAGCGCCGCCAATCCCGAAATACCCTGCTGACCTGTTATCGACCATAATCTTTATCCTCTACACTATTTTAGAAAAACACAAAATCGCATTTTTCTCATCATTCACGTGTTTACTAGAGTATAACTAATTTAATGTTATATTAACTCATCTAAATAAATTATTTTGCTAGGATGTTAAAAAATATTTACATCTAATCTATTGCTGACGCGTTTGAGCCGCTTATCTCAGTTTAAGAGTGAAGAGTGAAGGGTGAGGTGTGAAGGGTTCAACAATAATAGGTCCTTTCACACTTCACACTTCACATTCCAAAAGCTGGATTCTTTCGGGCTTCGCCCTCAGAATGACGTGGAATTTTCCTTAGTGCTTTAGTAACTTTTAACCACCCCTTCACCCTTCACTTAATTGCACTTATCGTCCCTTTACCCATCACACAAAAAAGGAATCTGAATAAACAGATTCCTTTTTAAAAAGATTAAACAAAAAGTCTGGTGACAATTACGCTTTTTGAACTTTGCCTGCTTTTAAGCAAGAAGTACAAACCTTGATTTTTTTAGCAGAACCGTTAACAACGGCTTTAACAGTTTGCAAGTTAGGTTCCTGCGTATGAACAATTTGTTTATGCGAAAAAGTCAATTTCGCTGCTTTAATCGGCTTTTTGCCGCAGATTTCACATTGTTTAGACATAATAATTCTTCCTTTTCTAGCTAGTTGCGTAATTTCATCATATCGAAAAAATTACAAAAATCAAGTGACATGTTAAATTTCATTAATTTTAACGAATCTTTCTTGCAAACGACAATCCTGCGGGCAAATCCAAAACCGTATGCAAATAATCGGGGTGAGAATTTATCGCATCTATATAGGTTTGGACTTTCTCCTTATGGGATAAAACATTGTCGCAGGTATAAATTCCGCCGGCTTTCAAATGCGGATGAATAAGTTTAAAATATTCAACGGATTCCCGTTTATTTGCGTCAACAAAGGCAAAATCAATCTTAAAATCATCAGGAAGCACCTTTAAAACATCACAGGCTTCACCGGGACGGATGGTTACGATATCGGAAGTCCCGCATTTTTCAAAGTTTGCACGCGCAATTGAATAACGTTTTTCATAAAATTCAATTGTATCAAGAGTTCCGCCATTTGCCTTCAATGCCTTTGAAAGCCAGATACCAGAATACCCGTTGGATGTTCCGACCTCAAGCCCGCACGTTAATCTTTCATTTTTAATAAGATTATACAAAAAAAGGGCTGTCGGGCGTGAAATATTCCAGAAATCGCGCTGTGTTTTTTCAAGCGCCGTCAGGGTTGCTATTGTTATTTCATCAAAATCCGTAATCATTTTCCTATTTTCTTAATCTTATTGGCAACAACAATTGAACTGACAGGCGTTGCTATAGGATTACTTGCAACAACGGTTTTGGTTTCAAGGTTTAGAATAATATATTTGCCGGCCTTTGCATCCGTAATAAGAGCGAGGTTAGTGCCGTCAATTTTATTTATTTTTGTTGAAAATCCTTCTGTCGGAAGCATTATAGTATCGGTTAGTTTATCTCTTGAAGTGTCAACGACTTCTATAGTATTTTGAGAGGCACCGAGGATAAACAAATTATTGCCGTCAACCAGCATATCAACAGGTTTTGCGGCTACTGAATTTTCCGAAAGCAGAGAAAGTGTTGAATAATCAACTATTGCAAGACGATTCTGGGTACGGCTTGTTATATAAACTTTCCCGTTTACATAAGCAATCTTTGATACATTCGGGAATTTCCCGATTTCTTTAAGCAAATATTCATTATCCAGTTCGACCGCCCAGATTGTATTTGTCTGCTTATCGTTATAAAAAATCTTTTTACCGTCATCGCTCAGAATAATTTTCTCACACATCCCGTTAAGCTTAATCTGTCTTTTGAGCGTCATTGTCTCAAGACTCAAAACGTATATGCTTGCGTCATCCGGACTTGAGATATAGGCAATCTTGTTCGGATAATCCATTATTATCTCATCAGGCTGGGATTTGAGTTCAATTTGTTTTATGACTTTATCGTCAGCAAGGGAAATTATATCAACAGCCCTTTTTCCGTAAGATGTTTCAAGCAGAAACATATCATCATAACCTTTTATCATAATTGGAATATGTTTTTGCTGAAGTGCATATTCAGGAATTTTCTTTTCCGGATTAACTACCTGAATATTCTTTGAAAAACTTGTTGATACGTACAAAATTTTATTTTTTAATTCAGGAATCTGTGCAAGCGAATTAATTGTGTTGTCGCTGACTGTTTTCGGCTGAACAATAGGAGTAGTCACAAGAGAATCCTTTGATGTCGGGATTTCAAGGTTACCGATAATATTTTTCAGATTCTGCGGAATGCTTAAATTCGCAGGAACAAGCATATCCTGCGGCAAAAGCCCCATCCTGACTTCAGTCGGAATATCTGTTAATTTTGCAAGAGTTTTATTACCTTTTTCATCCACTATCATTTTCATCAGGACATAGTCATTGCTGAAAATAACAACGTCCGGTTTCTGGGATAATTTTTTTCCTGCAGGATAAGTTGATTTAATTTTAAATTCATCTTTTTTATCAAATTTAGACGGAATTAACGGAAGATAAACAGTACCGTCAGGCAGAATAATTACACCGTCAAAGCGGAAAGTAGATTTTGGAAATTCTTTTGTAATGCTGTTCTTAACCTCATCAGGCAATATGGTTGCATTAACAGAAACAGCAGTCATAGCGGCAATTGCCAGTGCAATTATAATTTTTCGCATTATTGAAATACTCCTTTTACCTTATCCATCAAAGATTCTTGAGGTTTCTTACCCGATTTTAACTCGTAAAGCTGCTTATACAAGTTTCTCTCGGCTTCCGACATCTGGGTCGGGATTTTAACCGTAACAACGACAATATGATCGCCTCTCTGAGACGGTCTTGACAAAATCGGGATACCGGCATTTTTTATTTTTATAGTGTTGCCGTTTTGAATACCCGCGTGAACCTGAATTTTTTGTTCGCCGTCGAGGGTTTTAATAACGATTTCATCCCCGAGAGCAGCCTGAGCTGGTGAAATCTCCAGTTTAGTATAAACATCCACACCGTCACGTGTGAAATAATCTGACGGTTTTACGTGTAAGACAACATACAAGTCACCGGCTCTGCCGCCATTTGTACCTGCATCCCCCTCGCCTGAGACTCGAATTTTGGAATGGTTGTCAACACCTGCCGGAATTTTAATTTCAATTTTCTTTTCTTTTTCAATTTTTCCGTAGCCCTTGCAGGTTTTACAAGGATTGGAAATTTTCTGACCTGTACCGTGGCAGTCAGGACAAGGGCTTATCTGAGTGAAGGCGCCTAAAGGAGTTCTGGCGACAGTCTGAACCTGACCGGCACCGCCGCAGGTTGGACATACTATAGGTTTTGAACCCTTTTCCGCACCTATACCTTTACAATCAGGACAATGTTCAAGGTGGTCAAACTTAACTTCTTTTGTTACACCGAAAACTGCTTCCTCAAAAGATATTTCAACATCAGCTCTAATATCATCTCCGGGCTGCGGAGCATTCGGGTCAGGTCTGCCGCCGCCAAAACCGAAACCGCCAAAGCCGCCGAAAAATGTGTTAAAAATATCATTCAAATCGCCAAAACCGCCTTCAAAAGGGCCGTTCGTATTAAATCCGGCATTTTTAAGTCCGTCCTCGCCGTAGCGGTCATAAGTCGCGCGCTTATTGTCATCCATTAAAGTTTCATAAGCTTTTCCGAGTTCTTTAAATTTTTCTTCGGCATCCGGGGCTTTATTTACATCAGGGTGTAAAGTTCGCGCTTTCTTTCTGAAAGCCGATTTTATCTCATCTTTTGAGGCGTTTTTTTGAACGCCCAGTATTTCGTAGTAATCGCTCATTTAATTTTCCATCTTCCTCAAAGTCTGTATTCTTCTAATCTGCAGCCGCGACATTTACAAGAGCCGGACGTAATACTTTATCGCCAATCTTATAACCCTTTTGAAGCACTGCTATTACTGTATTTTCCGGATGTTCATCAGTCGGAGTTCTCATAACCGCTTCATGAAGGTTAGGGTCAAATTCTTTATTTTCAGCGTCTATCTGCTCAAGCCCCAATTTTGTAAGCGCATCTATAGTCTGCTTATGAACAAGATTGAAACTTTCTTTAACCTTCTCGCAATCTTCAACATTTTCAAGCGCTTTTTCCCCGCGTTCAAAGTTATCGAGAACCTCAAGCATTTTTTTCATTGTATTTTCCATGCCGAATTTCAAAAGATTTTCTCTCTCCTGCTCCTGACGTTTTCTAAAGTTATCAAAATCAGCGGCAAGCCTTAAATACTGATTATTTAGTTTGTCATAATCTTCTTTTAATTTATCAAATTCACTGTTTAATTCATCAGATTCAGACTCAATTTCCTCAGGTTTGCTATTTTCTTCAACCTGTTCCGTTTCCTTAATCTTTTCATCCTCAGAATGTTTTTTGAAAGGATTGTTACTGTGTTTATGTGACATATCTCTACCTCTTACACTAACTATAATATACTATTTATTATAAGTTATCAAAGTTAATTCACAAGGAAAATTTATTATTTTTTAATAATTAAAACGTAATACGATGACGGTAAATTATATAGTTCACTCTGATTACAGTAACCTTTCCCGAAAATTATGCTATAATCAGAAGTATGAACGAAAATTTAAAACAAACACTGAAACTTCTGCCGTCACTTCCGGGGTGTTATATTTATTACAATAAGGATAATGAAATTATCTACGTCGGAAAAGCCAAAATTCTTAAACGCCGCGTGATGAGTTATTTCAACAAAAAACACCACGACAGTGTGAAAGTTCAGGTGCTTGTATCCCAGATCGAGCGGATGGAATACATTATCACAAACACAGAAGTCGAAGCCCTCATTCTGGAAAGCCACCTTATAAAAAAACATAAACCAAAATACAATATCCTTTTAAAAGACGATAAAAAGTATCCGTATTTTTTAATTACGGATGAAGATTTTCCGCGGATTACGGTCGTGCGCAAAAAAAATCTTAACCCTGAAAAAGGAAGATACTACGGCCCTTATACGGATATTCGCGCGATGTATTCAACGCTTGATTTTTTGAAAAAAATCTTTCCGCTCAAACAGTGCAAAACGCCTAAGTTCAAAGACCGTCCGTGCCTGTATTATCAGATAGGACGCTGTATGGCGCCATGCCAGAATAAAGTTACCAGTGAAGAATACAAAAATCTTGTAAAGCAGGCGGAACTTTTTCTTGCCGGCAAGCAATCGGAACTTATGGCGCAGTTGATGGAACAGATGCAAAAGTATGCAGCCTCCGAACAGTTTGAAAAAGCCGCACGCCTCAGAGACAGTTATAACGATTTGAAAAAAACGCTTGAAAAACAAAAAGTCGTTTATGAAAATACGAAACTTAATGAAGATATAATCTCCATGCTTAACGAGGACGGAATTTTCGCCATTGTAATTTTGATGATTAGAGAAGGCAGGCTTATTGATAAAAAAGATTTTGTCTATGAAGTTGAAGAAGAGGATAAGACCGAATTTTTCGCAACCTTCTTCAAAGAATACTACAATACTCTCCAGCTTGAATTCCCTGATAAAATTGTCTCAAACGAACTTGAAAAAGTAGGAGAAAAAGCACTTTATGAGGAGTGGCTTGAGATTATAGCACACAAAAAAGTCAAAATAAGTTACGGGAAATCCGCTCAAGGGAAAGAACTCCAGATGCTTGCGGATAAAAACGCCCGCGTTGTTCTCGACAATGCCAAAATAAAAAAAATGGTTAAAATCAATGAAGATTTCAACGAAATCGGCTCGTATCTTGCGGAAAAACTTCACCTTAAGAATTTTCCGCACAGAATGGAATGCTACGACATTTCACACATTCAGGGGACAAATACAGTTGCCTCAATGGTTGTGTTTATAAACGGACTGCCTAAAAAATCAGAATACAGAAAATTCAAAATCCGCTCAACAGAAGGCAAACCTGACGATTTCCAATCAATGAAAGAAGTCTTAACCCGCCGGATGTCGCATCTGGGCGAAAACAAATGGGAAAAACCTGACCTGATGATAATCGACGGCGGCAAGGGGCAGTTGTCGAGTGTTATGGAGATTATAGAAGGACTGGGCGTAAAAGATATTGACGTGGTCAGCCTTGCAAAACGCAATGAAGAAGTATTTCTCCCGCATCAGTCAGACTCCGTAATCCTCCCGCGCGATTCAGGAGCGCTGTTTTTGTTCCAGAGAATCCGTGACGAGGCACACAGATTTGCCATTACATATCACAGAAACCTTCGTTCAAAGGCGCTCAAAAACTGATTTTTTTTATATTTGATTTTTTATTATTTGCGCTATAATACTGTCAGCCCCCGGTTATTGAGGAGAAGAAATGAAACGACGTTTAACAGGCGTTATAAATGGTGCCATCGCAGCCGCAAGCTACGGGACAAATCCGCTTTTTGCCCTTCCTTTGTTTGCTTCTGGAATAGGAGTAAATTCTGTTCTGTTTTACAGATATTCCTTTGCGGTTATTCTGTATTTTTTATGGATTAAATTTGTAAAAAAATCATCGCTCAAACTCTCAAAAAAAGAATTTTTCCCGATTTTCCTGCTCGGAATATTCTTTTCACTTTCATCCCTCACGCTTTTTGACGCGTTCAAATACATTGAGGCCGGAATTGCCTGTACAATCCTCTTTATATATCCGCTGCTTGTAGCAATTATGATGTGGGCTTTTTTCAAAGAAAAAATGACAAAGACCGTTATTTTTTCAATACTGCTTACGTCTGCCGGAATTGTTCTTTTATATAAAGGAAAACCCGGTTTAGACCTGAACATGCACGGAATAATCATGGTGCTGTTATCAGCACTTTTATACGCGCTTTATATCATAGGGGTAAAAAATATTCCGTCCGTAAAACACATCAAATGCGACAAGCTTAGTTTTTATGTAATGCTGTTCGGCCTACTGGTATATATAGTCAACCTGAAATTCTGCACGGAACTACAGATAATCGACAGACCTTTAATGTGGCTGTGCGCATTATCATTGGCTCTTTTCCCGACAATAATATCACTTGAGACTATTACTATTTCCATAAAACTTATCGGCTCAACGACAACAGCAATCCTTGGAGCGCTTGAACCTTTAACCGCAATATTTTTCGGAGTGCTTCTTTTTCATGAGCAGCTTACGCCGAGAATTATCGCAGGTGTAATTCTTATTCTGACCGGAGTTATACTTATTGTAACCCGCAAAATTTCGCATAAGAGCAATTAATTCACTAAACTTTTACATATTCTTTTACAAAATCAGAAATTGCATATGCCTCAACTGTTCCGACGACTATTTCAAAGTCGTCGCCGGCTCTGTGAATTTCTTCTTCCAATTCGTCCTTCATATGTGCAAGAAGCCCCGGAATAATAATTTTCCTGTTTTTAACTTTATTTGCAAAATCCCATTTTTTAAGAATTTTTGCAACCATCTGTGCGGTGAATTTTTCAGCCGACCACGCTGTCAAAACGCTCATCCCGTCAGCAGGTGTCACAATTAAATATGACGGAACATTCAAACTTTCAAGTTCATTGGCCACTGCAAAAAACGTCAGTGCAAAGTTCGTTGTCATAAATATTATGGAATTTTCATCAGGGTTGTTAAATTCATAAATTTTCGCTTCCACCTGCAGAGGTTTTTGCGGATCCGTAAATATGTTCTGCCTCAAGGTCATCAGGGTTGAAATCAAGGCTTCATCGAATTTATCAAAAATTAGCATATTTGCGTATTTACAGATATAAAATGACGCTCTGGCACACAAATCTCCGCCTTCCCCGTGCATAATAACACACACCGGTTTTGCATACTTTTCGTCTTTTTCTTTGATTGCTTTTGTCCTGATTTCAATGAGTTTTCCGCGTGCTGCTTTGAAGTCCGAATCCTCTAATACCTCAACCGGAAGCGATTTAAATTCCTCATAAGAAATGACATTTAAACCTTCAGTCAAATCTTTTGGCACTGCACCTTTCAAAATCACAAGGTCAATTTTCATTGCTTCACTGACCCTCGTAATCTCAAAATCACGCACACGTTTCAGTTTTTCCCGCCAGCCTTTTTGTTCTGTATCAATTAAAATTGCAATTGCTGTTTTATTGACAAAAGTTTTTTCGTGGCGGTAGAGAACGTTTTCCCCGCCTATTTTTAAACCGTTAATTTCAATAGTATTTTGCGGCTGTTTGCTGTTCTGTTCAAAAAATTCTTTCAAATCCTGAGGCGCACAAGGACACTTTGAAATTTCAACCTGTTTTTTGGCAAGTTTCAGGGCAAACGCCATACAGGTCGGACATCCGCATTTTTTGCAGTTGGAATTTTCTGCCTTTTTGGCTGCAGGTAAGTATTTGAAAATTTGCAATCCCGAAAGTTCCATTAGTTAAAAAGTCCTTTCATAATTCCTACACTTTGAGGGTTATTCAGCACTATTATATTAGCGCCGGCAGCCGCAACTGCACCGGCAGAAGCGATTTCAAACATCTCAGCACGCTCTTTTAAATTTCCCCAGCTTGAGGTATAATTATCCGACTTAGCCTCTTTAGTCTTTAAAGATTCTTCCGTCACAAAACTAATCAGCGGCATATCGAGGTAATCATCCCCCTTAAATCCTTCCAGCTTAACCTTTTCCATAATACTGTAACCGTATTCAAGCCCGTAGCCAAGCCCTCCGATATCCGTATCAATTAGAATTTTATCAAGCGGCTGTCCAAGATCTGATGATAGAATATTCAGTTCTTTTGCAAGGTTAATATCAATCGGACTTCTCAATACGATAATGTGTCCGCCGGCAGCAACAGACGGAACAATTGATTTATAGGTATTTTCATTTGCAAAAGCAACTATAGACTGACGGTCGAGAACTTTAGTCAGCGCCGGCAGAAGTTCGCTGTCAATTGAATCATTGTTTACCCCTCTTACCATAAGAGGCTTTTTTATTTCAGGTAAAAGGCTTTTTAAAACCGTACAGGCATCTTCAACCTCTGAAACATCACTGATATTAAACTTCAGCCCAAGGATATCACAGTCCGTTTCCTGTGCCATTTGAATAAGTTTCAATCTGTCGGAAGTTTTATAAAAATCTTTTACAATTTGAAAATTCTCCTCCGGATTAAAAATTGAAAGCTCAAGACAAAATAGCGGTTTAAATTCAAGCGAACTTTCGCCGCCGATATGGAGTTTTTGTAATTCGACTGTTCTTATACTATGCTCGCTCACTTCTGACTCTGTCCATTAATTCCATAAATTCTTTTTCGTCAAGAGTTTCTCTGTCAAGAAGTTCTTTAGAGATAACTTCAAGCATATCACGGTTTTTGGTGAGAAGTTCTTTTGCCAATTCATAGCGTTCATCAACGATTTTCTTAACTTCTTTATCAATTTCAGCGGCAACTTCTTCTGAAAAATCGCGTCTCATACCGAAATCACGACCCATAAAGATATGCTGTTCATCCTTGCCGTAAGCCATGTTGCCCATTTTTTCGCTCATGCCGTATTTAGTAACCATATTACGGGCAAGTGCGGTGACTTTTTCAAGGTCGTTGCTTGCGCCTGTTGTGATAGAATCTTTACCGTAGACAATTTCTTCCGCAACTCTGCCGCCAAGAATCATTGTGATATTATCCAAAATCTGGGATTTTTTCATTGTTAAATGGTCTTTTTCAGGAAGAGTCATCGTGATACCGAGCGCCATTCCGCGCGGAATTATTGAAACCTTATGCAAAGGATCCGTGTTTTTCAATAATTTAGCCAAAAGAGCGTGACCGACTTCGTGATAGGCAGTATTTTCTTTTTCTTCGTCAGAAATAATTCTGCTTTTCTTCTCAGGCCCTGCCATAACCTTGTCAATAGCTTCTTCAAGATTTGCCATTGTAATTGTTTTCTGATCGTGGCGCGCCGCAAGAAGTGCCGCTTCGTTTAATAAGTTCTGCAAATCTGCGCCGGTAAATCCTGGCGTACGTTTTGCAAGAATTTTCAATTCAACTTCTTTATCAAGCGGTTTATTTTTTGCATGAACCTGTAAAATCTGTTCACGGCCTAAGATATCAGGTTTATTGATAACAATTTGTCTGTCAAAACGACCCGGTCTTAAAAGTGCGTTATCCAAAATGTCAGGTCTATTTGTTGCGGCAATTACGATAATATTTGTATTTTCGTCAAATCCGTCCATTTCAACAAGAAGCTGGTTAAGGGTCTGTTCTCTTTCATCGTGGCCGCCGCCCATGCCGGCACCACGCTGACGCCCGACCGCATCAATTTCATCAATAAAAATAATACAAGGCTGATGTTTTTTCGCCTGATCAAACAAATCTCTAACACGGCTTGCACCGACACCGACAAACATTTCAACGAAATCGGAACCGCTTATAGAAAAGAACGGAACACCTGCTTCGCCTGCAACAGCTTTAGCCATCAAGGTTTTACCTGTCCCCGGAGGCCCAACAAGAAGAACTCCTTTCGGAATTTTTGCCCCGAGTTTAATATATTTGTCGCCGTTTTTCAAAAAGTCTACGATTTCTTCTAATTCCTGTTTTTCCTCATCAATACCGGCAACATCCTTGAATGTAGTTTTTACTTTGTTATCAAGAAGCATTTTAGCTTTGCTTTTGCCAAATGACATAGCCTGTGAGCCGCCTGCCTGAATACTTTTTGCCATTACAACAAGGAAAACTATGAACAACAGCGGCAGAAGCAGGGTTCCGAGAAGCGCCATAACCTGTGATGATTCACTTGGTTTTTTGACTTCAATCTGGACATTTGCATCTTCAAGTTTTGTCATAAGGTTTGAATCTTTTGGAGTCAAAACTTTATACTGGACGAGAGGAGTTTTCTTCTCGACACCGAAAGGGTTAGGTTCTGCAGGTTTTTGAGCCTGTTCAGCTTTCGGCTGTTTTTTAGGTATTGCAATCAGATAATCATCAGCTTTCTGAACCTTAGAAAATTCGCCGCTTTCAAGTTTCTGGATAAAATCAGAATAAGATAATTCCGACGTACTTGTTGCAGGCCCTGACATAAATACTGATGAAACAAATACCATTACAATAATTGCCAGAACTATATACATACCTGCTGATTGATTTTTATTCATTATTTCCCTCTCTTATAAAATTTTGCTCACAATCATTATAACCTAAAAACGAGATTTTTCAATTTGTAAAAAGGATTTTTATCCTTCAGCCATCTGGAATCACAAACGCCTATAAATGATTAAATATTTGAAAGATTCTCACGATTTTCTTCTTATTTACCCCGCTCCATACAGCCCTGCCGCAAAGAAATTCAATTTTTATTGAACTTCATAACTATTTTAACAATTTTTAAATTTACTGGCAATTTTTTCTTTTCAGCTATTTTGTATAATCGGAAGGAATTTTCATATGCAGATAAACAAGATTTCATTTATAAATATACAACCCCGTTTTACACAAAATAATCAGCTGAAAAATACGCCCCCGTCTGATAGCGGTATAGAAAACACCAGAAGCCAGCTTCCGACAACGGCACAGTATCTGGCATTCACCGGCGGATACAGCCTTGATTTGTCCAGCACAATTAAACACCTCGACAAACTTGCAGAGAAAAAATCAGACGTCTATCCGCCTCAAATCCGCGAATGGGCAGGGATTATCCTTGAAGAAGGCAACAAAACAAAAGAGACCCTCATAAGTATTCATAAAAAATTCTACGAAAACCTGAAAGACTGCTTTACTCTTGAGGAAGCAAAAGAAAAATTTCCTGAATTTAAAGACGTTATTCCGGCTGACAGTGTAAAAGCTCACGAAGGCAGCTTCATTGACGATTTTCAAAAAGGTAAACTTGAATACTTTGATACCGATGAAGATTTATCACTCCAGCTTTTAAAGTTATACTGGGGCGAAGGATTTTCTCTGAACGATTTACGGAAATATTCAGACGGAAAAAGTTTAAGCCACACCCTGAATAAACTAAATATTCCGACCGTTGACAGAACCTACGGACACGTATTAAAACTTTCGGATCCTGAATATAACGAGCGTTTAACAAAACAAATGACAGAAAAACGACTCGCAACAATGGATAGAAAAGCTCAGGAAAACGATGGCGAACCGGTTTTTATAAAACGCGGGCCGCTATCAGAAGAACATAAAAAACATATTTCAGAAGGCTTGCTAAGATACTATCAGCAAAATCCGGAAGCAATTTATAATCTTTCTGAGCGCCAGCGGAAATTTTATGAAGAGAATCCTGATAGGGCCAGAATTTTAAGCCGCGTCGCAACAAAAGCATGGCACATCTTCGGCGCGGATAACATTAAAGCCGCAATGTCCGCATTTATGAAAAATCACGGCGTAAAGACATTCAATACTTCAAAACTTGAAACTCCGCTTTCAATGACAAAAGACGAAAGCCGTACATTAAAACATTTCTGGGCAGAAAACGAATGGGCCAGAAAATCATTCTCAAAAAACATGACCTATGCCTGGAAAAAGGTAAAAGAAGAACAATCAATTATATATGAAATGCGGGTTGCCCCTGAAGGATTTATAAAAAGATTTATCAACTGGGCTCAGAAAAGAGGTATTCCTCTACAAGAAAGCGACTTTATAAGCAGATTTGACCCGAATGGTGATAGAAGCTACAAAAATCCGCTGCTTGACAAATATACAAGAGACTTTGTGGACAGTCTGCCTGGCGGAAGCACCATGATGGCAAATTCGTATTTCCTTGCACTGTTGAATGTAAACCGCGAAATTTCTAAAATGGATTTGTCTAAATTAGACAAAGAAACCGCCGCCACCTGTAAAACAATACAACAGGTAATAAAAGCAAGCTTATTTGAACATCCTGATTTGCCTCTCAGCCAGAATAATTTTAGAGTCCTTGAAGCAAACGAAGTACAGGGAATTTTCGGCCTTTTAAGGAGCAGATGCCTTGAAATTCATAACCCGAAACTTGCAAAAATATTTGAGCGCCACATGGATAAGGCATACGATTATATTGCAAAAAACTGGAAACCGGGCAGCCCTATCAGAATGAACCCTTATGGTATGGACTTATAGATTAAATTTCACTGACTGAAATACTTGTAATACCGGAGTTTCTTGCAGAATCCATAACCCTTACAACAGCACCGTGGGTTGAATTGCCGTCTGTTTGAATCATTAAGCCGTCAGGGAAATCTTTAGCCTGCGCTTTTAAAGTGTTTTCAAGAGAATCAGCAGGGATTTCTTCCCCGTTGATGTAATATCTGTTATCCGAGGATACGTCCACCGTTAAAATTTTCGTATCTTTTTGAACCTGTTCTTCCGCAACATTTTCAGGAACAGTTAAATTCAACCCCTGCTGATCAAGAAGCGGCGCAATTACCATCATTATAATCAGAAGCACAAGAAAAATATCCGTAAGCGGTGTAATGTTTATTTCATTAAAAGTGTTACGTTCGCGACTCATATTTATGCTCCCTGATTTTCATTCTGCTTTTGTAAATCTTTTTGTTCTTTTTTAGTAAGCGGCTCGCCTGCTACGATAAGCTTTTTATACTCAGCATCCTGAGCCGCATTCATTACTTTCATAATTTCGGAACTTTTTACCTGCTCATCAGCCTTTACTACAACTTCAGGCTTTTCGATTGAGGATTTCAGCGCAATAAGTTCATCCGTCAATGTATCAGGGTTTATCTCACGCCCGTTTACGTACATCAAACCGGCCTTTGTAATTGATACTGTTGCATTTTTCTGTTCAATAGCAATCCCGCTGTTGATTTCCGGAACCGATATCGCATTATCCATTGACTGAAACGTCGGTGCCACAACCATCATGATAATTAACAGTACCAGAAAGATATCCGTTAACGGTGTGATATTTATTTCGGTAAACATTTTACCTTTTTTTGAACTCATTGCCATTTTAATTTTCCTTCAAATTTTCCGTTATTGGCTGACTACATTGAAATATTTGTCGAAATTTTTGTTGATTTGTCGTTTTCAGAATCAACAAAGCTTAAGAATAACAGCTTAATCAACTGAAAATCGTCCTCATAGCGTTTAACAATAGATTGGAAAGAGTTGTAGAAAACAACCGCAACAATCGCAACACCAAGACCGAAAGCAGTTGCAATCAAGGCAGATCCGATACCCATTGCAACAGCTGCAGATTGGTTACCCTGAGTTGCAAGATCCTGGAATGTATAAAGAATACGAACAACAGTACCGAACAACCCTAAAAATGGTGCTACACCACCGATTGTACCTAAGATTGTTAAGTGGCTTTCGAGTTTTCTTGTAGCGAGCGCTGCTGCAATATCAAAAGAACGTGAAAACCCGTTTCTCTGTTCCGAGAAAATTCTGACGGCTTCTTCCGTCACTTCACCTATCACACCGCCGCATTGAACCGCTAAATTCTGTGCGCCCTGAAGGTTGTTTTTTGCAAGTTCTTTTTGAAGTTTCGGGATAAAAAGAACAACATCTCTTTTGTTTCTTTTGTAAACTGAAACTCTGTTCAATACAACCATTACAACAAGGATGGAACAAACCAGAATAGGCAATAATACCGGCCAGTCCAATTTAATTGAGTTAAGTAAAAGTTCCATAGTTTTTAATCCTCTTTATTAAGTAATTACATTGTTTTTTATTTTGCCGCGGCCTGTATAATTCCGGCCGGCGGATTGACCGCTTACGCGGGAGATTTTTAATATCCGGACGCTCCGAATACGTTGTAGTCAAAAGTAAATTGAATATCAATACTTTGACCTTTAAATTCTGCCGGAAGCGGTTTAAATGGCGCTGTGAGTTTAACCGCATTTAAAGCTGCGTTATCGGCACTCGGAAGTCCTGATGATTTAAATACGCTGCAGGAAAGAAGTCTGCCGTCTTTAGCTATTTTGAATAACAGAACAACGCGCTTGCTTTCGTTTCCTTTCGGCGGATTCCAATTCATCTTGATACGACGTTGGAGTTCTCTCATATAAGGCCCGAAATCAGGTTCTCTGATTGCATCAATTCCAGGTCTGCCGTTAGGATTTCCAGGTCCGGGATTTCCTAATGAGCCTGAACCGCCTCCGCTTTTAGCGAGTTTAGAGCCTGAGGATGAACCTCCGGTCGGCGCAAGTACAGGCGCAGGTGTATATTTTCTTGCGGAAGAAGAACCGCCTGCGCTACCCATAGCAGGAGAAGCGCCGCCTTTTGCAAGTTTCCCTGAACCGCTTATAGGACCTGTAGCATAATGACCGCCGGTTGTACCGCCCTTAGGTACAGGAACCTGAAATGCCGATGACGGCTTTGCAACCGGTTTTGGCGTATTCGGCGGCTTTATAGAAGGTTTTGCTGTCGGCGGATTAGGTTTTGCAGGTGCCACAGCCTTTGGAGCCGGCGGAGCCGGCGTCGGCTTAGGCGCAGGTTTTTCAACAGGTTTCTGAATCAAATTCTGCAAAGGATTCTTTGCCGGAGCCGGCTTTTGAGCCTGTTTTTGTACAGGTTTTTGTACAGGTTTCGGAGTTTGTTTCGGTGCAGGCGCAGGTTTTGCCTGAGCAACCGGAGCCGGAGTGCTTGCCTTTGCAGCAGGCGCCGACGGCGTTGACGGCATTGAAACTTTCCTTGTCGGGTCATGATGCCCGCCTGCTCGTGAATTCCTATCCGCACGGTAAGGAGTATTCTTATTAATAGGAGTGTCCTCCTTATCCACAAGAACAAACTCTATATCGTTCATTTTAGGTTTCGGTTTTTCAAACAGATGCAAATTAAAGCCGAGAAGCATTAAAATTAGAGTTATCAGCCAAACCGCCCCAACTGCCGACGGGTGAAGCAGAACTGAAATCCAGAAAGATTTTTTCAGTGTCAGTCCTTCTTTATCCTCACGCAGAACCGCAGGGGTAGTGTATCCTGAATTCTTTTCAGACTCCTCTTCTTCTAATAAATTATTGTTGTATTTGTTTACGATTGACATTGTATTTACCTATCTGCAACCCTTTTGCTAATCTTTTATAATATTATTCTTAAATTAAAAATAATATTATCGGCTGACCGGCTAGTAATTTGAATTATATATTGCCGGGTTAACAGTAATTGGCTGGGTAAGCACCAATTCTATATTTGAATTAGCAGGGATAACGACATCGTCTCCTTTATCCCAAACTGATTTGATAAGCCCTCCGCCTGCGCCGACAGCAGTCCCGAGCGCTGCGCCTTTACCTATATCACCGCCAGCAAGAGCGCCAAAAACAACACCTGATACAGCACCTGCACCAGCGCCGACCGTCAGATCTTTCGCGTAATCTTTCGCTACATCAGCCTTTGTTCCGCCGACAAGCATTCCGCTGTTGTCGCTTGTTTTCACAATTGCGGAAATCGGAATCTGTATTCCATACGGAGTTATTATCTGGGTAAATCTTAGCATTAATTTACCGTTTATGCTTCCGCGCTTTGCTTTGGAAACTTCCAATACAGTACCGGTCACAGAACTTCCTGCAGGAGCTATAAGGTTATTGTTGTAATAAAAATCAGACCCCAACGCAACAGTGACAGTCTGCCCGAGAGTTAAGTTCGCCGAATTTAACGGCATTGTTACAAGCGCCGGCATAGATTGTCCTGCCGGAACCGTTACAACGCTTCCGCGCAGAGTTCCGTTGCCTGTCATTTGAGGTTGTGTGTAATATGCAGGTTGTTTTTGATATTGAGGTGCCGGAGTATTCTGGGTATATGAATAGTTCCCCGCTGCGAAAGCAGCGCTGCCGGCCGCAATTAGTGCCGCTATCAATATATTTCTTTTAAACATAAGCAAGTTCCCTTCCTTAAACAATCACATATCACTCAATAATAACATTGTATTTCGGATTTTACATTTGTCAATTTGTTAAGGTGTGGGTTATCCAGGCGGAATCCGACAGTATAATAATTCTGTTTTCCCCCGATGTGATAACCGCGTGGCTCCCCATTTTTCTTTCGCGTCCGGGACGAATTTGAAGTGTCGTATTATTTCCTATTCCTGATTGATAATGCGGCATTTTCACCCACGACGCAGGCTCTGACATCTCACCGCCTATAAGATTGTTATTTGCTGTGTAAATATATCCGCGTATAGGCATTTCAAACCCGTCCGGCAGAATAACTTTATTAATCTTAATCATCATGGAAGCGTTAGTACCGACAACAGGCTCATGAACCTGCTCAACATACCCGTAAAATTCCGAATTCTGCGGGATTATATTGGTTTCGTGCATATATAAATCATTAGTAGATGTAAAACGGACCTTGTATCCGACAGGACAGTATTGCGTTGAAATCTCCTGAGCGCTCACAACAGGAATAAAAGTTCCCGCCGGAACCTCTATTACATCGTAACTCCTTAAATCAAGCCTGACATCGTCCATTACAGGATCTTCCGCAGCAATACACACACCGCCTGCTATGCTCAAAATCCCGATAAAAAGAATTAACAATACCCTCTTCATAGTATTTATTATAACATTTTTTCCGAAATATTCAACAAAATTTATATTTTGTGTATAATAAAAGCAGATTTTACGGCATAGAGAGGACAATAAGTTATGAGAGAAAGAATAGTTTCGGGAATGCGCCCTACAGGAAAGTTACACCTTGGACATTATCTTGGCGTTATTCAAAACTGGGTTGAATTACAGCATAAATACGACAGCTTTTTCTTCGTAGCTGACTGGCACGCCCTCACAACAAAATACGACAGCACGGAAAGCTTAAAAGAAAATACTCTTGATGTTGCCATAGACTGGCTTGCATCAGGAATTGACCCTGAAATTTCAACTGTTTACGTACAGTCACTTGTGCCGGAAATCGCTGAATTAAATGTTTATCTTGGAATGATTACCCCGCAAAACTGGGTTGAGCGCGACCCGTGCCTTAAAGATATGGTTAAAATTTTACGTTCCAAAGAGGGACAAAATTCCCAAATGAGTTACGGACTTCTTGGTTATCCCGTTTTAATGAGCGCGGATATCATGATGATGAATGCGACTCATGTTCCTGTCGGAATCGATCAGGTCGCACATATTGAAATTACCCGCGACATCGCAAGAAGATTTAATCAGGTTTATAAAGAAGAATTCTTCAACGAACCGAAACCGCTGCTTAATAACTGCTCTTTAATCTGCGGTCTTGACGGAAACAAAATGGGTAAATCTTTCAAAAACGATATAAAAATTTCCGACACTGAAGAAGAAACAGCTAAAAAAATTATGACGGCAATCACTGATAGAAGCCGCCTGAGAAAAACAGACCCGGGCCACCCTGACGAATGCGAAGTTGCCTTCAAATACTGGGAGATTTTCGGAACAGAAGATCAGGTTGCAAAAGTCCGCACTGAATGCGAAAAAGGCGAACGAGGCTGCGCTGACTGCAAACGCCAGCTCGGGGCATTGATTAACGAAAAACTTGCGCCTATCAGAGAAAAACGCCGCTACTATGAAACTCATATTGATGAGGTAAAGGATATCTTAAACGACGGCTCTAAAAAAGCAAGAACAGAAGCCCAAAAGGTTCTCTCTCACGTGAGGGAACTCGTTAAAATGTATTAATTTCTGTCCTTAAACTCGATATCAATATTAAGAATATCCATTATTTGATAAATTTGCAGCATGGTAACTGACTTGCGCCGGAATTTCGCGGAAAAATTACTGAGGTCTTTATTGGTTCCATATTTTTCAGATACTTTTTCCAGTAATTGAGTCAAATTCATTCCCTGATTTGAAGCTTTATATTGTATGAAATTTTTTAGTAATTTAAGCTGATTTTCCGCTGCTTCTTTCATCAAGCCCTCTCTCAAAATAATATATTGAATTGTAACATTATTTGATTAATCAGTTGATATATAGCTGTTATAATCATATATTGGTTATATACAACTATCTATATTACAAAAGATTAACATTTAAAAGGACTTTATGCCAAAAGTAGTACTCTCAATGCCCGAAAAATTTCTAAATGATGTTGACAACATCGCAAAAAAAGAAAGTCGAACCAGGTCTGAATTAATCAGAGAAGCGTTAAGAAGTTATATCTATAAGGGACTAACAGCAACGCAAGCAAAACAGCAACGGATAGAAAAGCGACCTTACTCCGCACCAGAGAGGCATAGGGTTAGGGGCAAAAACTCACTAAAGAAAATTTATGTCATTCTGAGGGCGAAGCCCGAAAGAATCAAGCTTTTAGAAAAGTGAAAAGTAAAGAGTGATGAGTGAAGGGACTTATTATTATTACTACCCCCCTCTCCCCTTGCGGGAGAGGGATGAATTTGTTAATGAGCGTGAGCGAATTTACAAATTCGGGTGAGGGGTCTTTTTGTTCACCCTCGCCCCTTGAGGGAGAGGGTGGCACGTAGTGCCGGGTGAGGGGTATAAGAGAAAACCCTCCGGCGCTAACGCGCCACCTCCCTTGGTAAGGGAGGCGTTTTTTGTCCCCCTTTCAACTATTCACTCGTTCAACCTTTCCACTAAACTACCCCATCACTCCTCACTCTTCGCATTTCACTATAAAAAAGGCTGGATTGCTTCGCTGACGCTCGCAATGACATCCCAGTTTTACAAGGGAAAACCCCTCTCCCTCTGGGAGAGGGTGTCCGCAGGACAGGAGAGGGTTAACATCGCGAAGAAAGATTAGTTTATTTGCTCTCTCCCCTTGCAAGACATTGGTTTGTTGTTAGGCAGGTTTGCACAACCGACAGAAACCAAAAGGC
>CALUTK010000012.1 GCA_944323675.1 Candidatus Gastranaerophilales bacterium
GCGCAAGACGTCTTGTAACTTTTTTAAGTTTATTGATTGTTTCTACCATGTGAACAGGAATCCTGATTGTTCTCGCCTGATCTGCAATAGCTCTTGTAATTGCCTGTCTTATCCACCATGTTGCGTAAGTTGAGAATTTGAAACCTCTTTCATGGTCAAACTTTTCAGCTGCACGGATTAAACCAAGGTTTCCTTCCTGAATTAAGTCTAAAAACAACATTCCGCGTCCGACGTATTTTTTTGCAATACTTACTACTAAACGCAAATTTGCCTGGACTAATTTTCTTTTTGCAATTGCGCCTGGAGTTCCGCCTTCAAGAATTTTTCTTGCAAGTTCAATTTCTTCATTTGCCGAAAGAAGTTTTATTCTTCCGATTTCTCGTAAATAAAGTCTGACCGGATCATCAACAGCTATACCTTTCGGAAGTTCCATATCACTGGAGGAATCTTCTTCTGATGAATTCATCATGTATATATCATCAAGGTTAATCTTCCCGCCCATTTTTTCGGTTACGATATCCTCAATGTTGTCGGTGCTGATATCCATGTTCATATAGTTAACACCGTCAGCATCGCCGTCTAACTGTCCATCCTCATCTATATCGTGCAAATCCAAATTCTCTTCATCGAGAACACTTATAACAGAGGAGCCTGGTTGTCTTTTTTTAGTCATTCATTTTCTCCAATTTAAGTTTATTATTTATCTTATCTCTGAGCTGCATTTGAAGTTTTAGGGCTTCTGTATCATCTTCATCTGCATTTTTATATAATTTTCTCATTTTTTCTTTTTCATCTTCCCATTGACAACGTTTTATCCTTGCAATATTTTCTTCTATCACACATCTGAAGTCGTCGGGAGTCAGATTGGTAAAGGTCTCGGAAATACTGATTAAGTCTGTCAAAACATTCTGAATTTCCGGCTTTTCTATGTATTCGGTATACAATTTTTCAATTAATTCTTTTACATTATTTACGGTACAAATTAATTTGTCAATTGTAGATTTTACATTTATTAATGTTTCGTCTGTAATGTACGAATTGTCAATCATTTCATTAATCTGGGCAAATGTTAAGTGATTGTCGGGTACAAAAAAAACACTCAATAAATTTTTTTGCGCTTTTTGAGAAATTGTTAACGTTTTCGTAACAATTTTATTAATTTCACGCTCCTCAGCGGCTTGACGGCTCATGCCTGTTTTTAATTTCCTTATCTCCCGCTCAAGCGCAATTTCGTCTATTCCGACAGAATCCGCTACCATCTTTGTATATTCGGAACGGATTATTTCATTATTTATTTCCATTAAGACAGGAATTATAAGTTTTATAAATTTTGTTTTCTCCTGCGGAGTTTTATAATTACTACGCTGTTTTAAGAGATTATTTATCTGAAAATCTATTAAAAGCGGTGCGTTTCTGATAAATTCTTTGTAGCTTTCGGCGCCTACCGTGCGGATAAATTCGTCCGGATCTTTACCCTCCGGAGGTGCAATGACCCTTATTTCACACGAATACTTATCGTCAGAGGCAGGAATATAGCTTTCGTCAAACTGCTTTATGTTCCCGAGGCCTTCAAACGCCTCTTTTATTATGGAAGCTCCTCTTTCCGTAGCCTTTTGTCCGGCAGAATCCGTATCAAAAGAAAGATAAATTCTTCTTGATTTTGTATAACGGGAAAGAAGTTTGACATGGTCTGATGTCAGGGCTGTTCCGCAGGAGGCAACAGCGTTACCTATCCCGTGAGCCTGTGCGGATATTACATCAAAATATCCTTCCATAAGTATTACGCCGTCCTCTTCTTTTATTGAATCTTTTGCAGTATAAAGCCCGTAAAGAAGCTTACTCTTATTGTATATTAATGAATCCGACGAATTCAAATACTTTGGGCTCTGTTCTTTTTCAAGCGCCCGCGCCCCGAAGGCGACGTAATCTCCGAGTTCATTCTGTATCGGGATAATAACTCGGTTTCTGAAACGGTCAATAAAACCTTCACGCCCTTTGATTATAAGCCCCGCTTTTTCAAGCACTTCATCAGAAAAATCTTTTTTTAAAATATTATAAAGCGTTGTGTATGATTTCGGCGCAATTCCAAGGGTGAATTTTTGCATTATCTCTCTTGATATGCTTCTGGATTTCAAATATTCAAGGGCTGCATCGCCCTCTTTTGTAGTTTTATTCACAAGAAGATCGTGATAAAATCCGGCGGCTTTTTCGCATGCCTTCATCATCTCCCCTTTTAAATCCTTTGATTTGTCATAACTTCTGAAATTTTCCGGCATTTCAAGGTTGAATCTTTTGGCAAGATCCTTTATTAGATCCATAAATTCAATCCCTTTAGTCTGCATAATAAATTTCAATGCATCACCGCCGGCGCCGCAGCCAAAACATTTATAAATCCCCAGCTGAGGATTAACGGAAAAAGACGGGGTCTTTTCCTTATGGAAAGGGCACAATCCCCAGTAATGCGATCCGTTCTTTTTCAGGATAACCTGTTCAGATACGACTTCTACTATATCAAGTCTGTTTTTTATTTCAGCTACTAATTCTTCTAAAGTTTTCGCCATAATTCCACCGATAATTATATCTTATCATCAATAAATTTATAATCAAAATACATATCTTAAAAATATACCCGATAGGACGATTGTATATAAAAATTTAGCGCATATGATTATTTTATTATGCAAAACTAACAGGAAATATATATGTATAAAAATACAATGCCTGCAAATAATGTTATCGGAATAGAAAACAATAAACCGGCAGCCGTTGAAGAAATTCCGCTATGGCTGAAGGGAATGAAGGTGATGATAGTTGATGACAATCAAATGAACATTGGAATTCTACAGGAAACACTTTCCGGTACAGGTCTTGATATAACAGCTTTTACAAATCCGCTTGACGCAAAACGCGCGGTTATGTCAGAAAATTTTGATTTGTTTTTACTTGATGTCATTATGCCTGATATGTCAGGATTTGAACTGGGAAAATTTATCAGAAAATCCGAACTTAATTCCGGAAGCCTGATTATGTTTATCTCGGCACTTTCTGAGCCGGAGGATAAAATCACCGGATATAATTTAGGTTCCACGGCTTTTATTGAAAAACCGTTTGATATAAATGTTCTGCGATCGCAGATAGTGAACACCCTGAAAACAAAACAGCTTAATGACGCAATGAATGACACTAAAGAATCATTTCTTACAATGGCTGCACATGATTTAAAATCCCCGATTAATTCAGAAATTATGGCGCTTGAACTTTTGCTGAAAAATTTTAACCATTCAAAAAATGAGTTTAAAGAAAGTATTATAACCGATATTCTCGGCGCGACAAAATATATGAAAAACCTTCTGGAAAATATCATTAATAAATACAAGTTTGACAAGAATAAATATACATTACAAAAAACGCCGGCTCCTATTAAATCTCTAATTGAAGAAAGTATTGAAGAAATAAAATACGCAATAGCCGACAAAAATCAGAGGATACACCTTATAAACAAAGCAAAAACTAAAAAAATTCCTATTGATTATCTGGAAATAAAGCGGGTTGTGTATAACCTCTTAACAAACGCAATGGAATATGCTCCGAAAAATTCTGTTATAGAAATAGAACTTTCGGAAAATAAAAAATATATGGTCTTTTCTATAAAAAATGAAAACAGAGGAATTCCGATAAAAAATCCGGAAGAACTTTTTGATAAGTTTATCTCTCGGGCAAAGAAAAATAAGAAAATAAGTTCGGGACTGGGACTCTATATCTCAAAAAAAATTGTAGTAAGTCACGGCGGCACCATAAGAATTGACGTAAAAAATCCCAAATATGTCCGCTTCGTATTCACTCTGCCTAAACAGGCTCCGGAAAGCTGATATTTTTTGATTTAACTAATTCTTATAATAATACTCAATATCCCCGGACAAATCCAAACTTTTTGCCTCCGGTCTGAATATTTTCGATTTCAACCCCATTTTTGCAAGACGATAAAGAATACTGAGCCGCAGCACTCCGAATCCGTATTTACATGAACGTAAAAAATTTATTGAGGAGGCTTCCTTAAAGTATTTTGTCGGACAGGAAAGTTCTCCTATATTGTAATTGTAGTAAAACATCAGGGCGATAATTTCGTTATCAAAAATAAAGTCATCATCGCAATCGGCAAGCGGAAGTTTTTCAAGCACCTCACGTGTAAATCCCCTGAAACCTGTGTGATATTCCGAAAGCTTTTCTCCGGTAAAAAGGTTTTCAAACCATGTTAAGAAATGATTTGCGATAAATTTATATAAAGGCATGCCGCCTTTAAGGGCGGAATTTCCGAGCATGCGGGAAGCAAGAACAGCGTCATACTGCTCAAACGCCATCATGCAGACTATTGCCGGAATCAGTTTCGGCGTATATTGATAATCCGGATGCAGCATCACAACGATGTCTGCTCCGGATTTCAAAGCTGCTTTATAACATGATTTCTGGTTGCCGCCGTAACCTTTGTTTTCCTTATGGACAATTGTTTTTATGTCTAATTCTCTGGAAACGGATTTTGTATTGTCCTGAGAATGGTCATCTACAAGAATTATTTCATCGACAAAATCTTTATAGATTTCGTCATAAGTTTGTTTCAGAGTTTTTTCCGCATTATAAGCGGGCATAATTACGACGACTTTTTTCCCGTTAATCATTTTTTATTAATTATTCTTCTACTGCTTCAGCCTCTTTTTCAGCCGGTTCTATGTTGTCGGTTCTGATAGAGGATTTGTCAGTACCTAAAGATTTATCCTTAAACTTTTGAACTTGTCTTGCAAGTTTATCAGCCAGCAAATCAATGCTTTCGTACATAGATTCGCCTGCTTCTTCGCAGCGAACAACTCCTGTATTCATTTTACAGGAAACTTCAGCAACGTGCTTTCCGGAAGCTGACGGATTTTTAATAACAGATAAAACTACGTCAATTCCTTGAATCTGGTCATAGTGGGCTGCCACTTTTCCCATTTTTTCTTTTACATAAGCCTTAATAGCGTCAGTAATTTCAATGTTTCTTCCGTTTACGTAAATGTGCATGTGAACCTCCATATAATATACTGCCTATATATTATAACACACTTTACGTAATTTTTAAAGCCTATTGTTAATCTTCAATAAGAAATTGTTGTAATTCGACGTTCGGAGTGCCGATAACTCTGACCAATTCGAGCACAGAAGCTTTCATTTGACACTTTTGAGACGACCCGCTGAAAAAATCTCTATAAAAACATCCTTCGCAGTTACAACCGCGTTTATAGCATTCAAGAGCGGTCGGCGTCCATCTTCTGACTGCTACTGCTCTACCCATATCCCTACTTCTAAACAATTTTATTAATCTCCAAATTCAACTATCTACTCAATTTACCGGCAAACCCTAATCATCACTCATTTGCCGTAACAGGTTTGATCAGGCAAATCTGCCTGTCGCCCCTCCCCCGGCGGCGTGCCGCCTGTCCTTAATTACATTATAGAGAATCCTTTAGCTTTTTCAATAGAAGTACATGTATATGTGAACATTTGTAACAATCACTTCAAATACACCGCCCTCGCGGGTTTTCAAAGGTCAATCATCCCGAATCATGCTCTGCTTCATGGTTTAACAAATTTAAACCATGGAATCATGCTCTGCGCATGGTTTTCCATGGTTTTGAAGTTTATTAAGTTATGTAAAATATTTAGTAATCCGAAAACATCGGCATGGTCTTAAACTCAAGAAGCAAGATAGTTTACAAGCTTTTTCATATTTTTATCCCATATTCCGTACCAGTTGCGGATAATTACGTCCGCAGGTGTTATTCCCTGCATTGCGTATTCTTTAATAAAATCAAGGTATTTTTCATCGCCTGTATTCTGCTCAATAAGCGATTTTTCACAAATATACAATAATTCTTTTACGACTGATTTAACTGAATCCCCGCCGATTTTACAGTCTAGCCCGCATCTCGGGACATTGTATCTCAATTCTGCAAAATCATTGTAATTATACGGTTTCAGCAGTTCTTCAAGTTCATCCATTGCTGACGGATTTTGCAATAATCCCTTATAAAACGCAAGAATAGCGTAAGGTGTCCCTTTTCTGCCGCAGTCGTGGTTTCGGATTTCTATAAAGTTACGGAGACGAACTTCCGGAAAACATAAATTTGCCTGCAATAAATAATCATCCAAGATAGGTTCAAACCCTTCCCAGCCGTTTTGCATAAAGTCTTTAAAATTGATTTTCCCGTTGATATTCACCGGCAAATCCTCACGGGTTATGAAGATAACAGGAGTATTCATGACGTAATCAATATATTCATCAAAAGAATAATCCTCCCTCAATTTATATGCAAATCCGCAGCGGTCGTTATCTGTATTGAGCCAGCTCAGCGCACGGAAAGACTTATAGCCAGTGTCCACTCCTCCTCTTATCGGTGAATTAGCAAACATAGCGGTCGTGAAAGGTGTTAATTTATTTGCAAGCTTAAACTTCCTAACAGCATCTTCTTCTGATTCAAAGTCAAAACAGACCTGAATACCGGCGGTTTCTCTCATCATGACATCAGATAAAATTCCCCAGAGATACTTTGCCATAAGAGCATAGCGGCGCTTCGGCAGAAGATTGATGTTTTTGTTTGTGGAAAACGGAGAAACTCCGTAGTTTATAAGAGTAATCCCCATTTTATCCAGTATCGGCTCCATTAATTTATCAAGGAGGTTAATCTTCTTTTCCAGAGCCGCGATTGAACTTTCCGGCTTTATACTGAGTTCTACCTGACATCCCGGTTCTAGTGTAATTGTGTCATGCCCCTGCTTAAGCCCGATAATATTGTAATCATCCGTAATGTAATCCCAGTTTTCAGCCTTTGCAAATGCCCGCAGGAAATTACACACACCAAACTCGGTCCCGTAATCCACAGCTTTATTTGTAACCATTGAAATCGGAAGCCGTTCGTATTCAAGGCCTGTTTTATGTAAAGATTTTTCCTTACAGCCTGATGTATAGATGTTTAAAATATCCTGATATTCAAGACGTTCTTTTGTTTTAAGACTACTCAAAATTTACCTCCGCGTTTATTATTATAACATCATTTAAAATATCAAAGAAGATTTTACAAAACATTTACCTGCTTGTGGTATTATTGTAGGTAAGATGGACTACTACAGCAGGGCAAAATACTTTAAAACGAAAAAACGACTCGGGCAGAACTTCCTTATAAACGGGGAAGTTATCGCTGATATTCTGGATTATGCGGAGATTTCGCCTGAGGATACTGTTATAGAAATCGGCCCTGGAGTAGGTTTTGTGACAGAACAGTTGATAAAGCATGCCAAACAGGTTATTGCAATAGAACTCGATGAAGAAGCGATTAAAGAACTCGAAAAACTCAACGCACCGAATTTGACCATAATCCATAAAGACATTTTAAAAACAGATTTATCGGAACTTTGTGAAGGGAAAGTCAAGGTTGTAGCAAATATTCCATACTATATAACAAGCCCGATTATAGCGCATCTTCTCGGGGAAGTCGATGATCTGAATAATAAAAACCGTAATAAGATAACAGATATTCTTCTAATGGTGCAGGAGGAAGTTGCAAGGAGAATGGTTGCAACCGAAAAATCACCTTCCAAACAGTACGGACTTTTGACAATCTTGTCGCAATTCTGGGCAGATGTGGAGATTAAGGAACTTGTGGGACGACGTTCATTTTTCCCTGCGCCCAAGGTTAATTCCGCACTGGTAAAACTTATTGTAAGAGAAAAACCCAGACTTGAACTCACAGACTATACTCATTTTAGGAAAACGGTAAAAGCCGCATTCGCCCAGCGCAGAAAAAATATTAAAAATTGTCTTTTGAGCGGCGGATTTTCAAAAGAAGCTATACAGAACGCCATGCAAAAACTCAAACTTGACGAAAACACACGCGGAGAAAAACTTTCCATAGAAGACTTCGGCAGACTCTCGGAGGCATTACTCCATGGAAATTAAAATCCAGTGTCCGGCAAAGATAAACCTTACTCTGAAAGTCACAGGGAAACGCCCTGACGGGTTCCATAATATAGAAAGCATAATGCAGACAATCAGTCTTTATGATTACCTGACTATTTCTGCCCTGCCGTCAGAAAAATTTGAAATAAAACTTTCCGGAACAAGCACTGAAATCCCGTATAATGAAAAAAATCTTGTCTATAAAGCCGCAAGCCTTTTTATAGAACGAACAAACCTTACGCCTTATAAAATAGATATCTTTATAGAAAAAAATATTCCGGTAGCGGCAGGACTTGCCGGCGGAAGCACGGACGCAGCAGGAACACTTTTCGGGCTGAATAAAATTTTTGGAAATCCTCTAAGCAGCAAAGAACTCCACGCACTTTGCGCAAAACTCGGTTCTGATTTGAATTTCTGCCTTGAAGGCGGCAGACAGATGACACGCGGCAGAGGAGAAATTCTGGAAGAATTACCGTTTGAAGAATTTTCACTCTCGCTCATTAAGCCGGAAAATCTCGGCATAAGCGCCAAAGAAGCATACACAAAGTTCTCACAAAAAGAAAAAATCGGACGCGAAGATTTTGTCAATGATTTAGAATGGGCTGTAATTGACGATTATAAAGAACTTCAAACAATAAAAAATCTTTATCCTGATTCAATTATGTCAGGTTCAGGTTCCACGTATTATATAATCGGGAAAGAATTTGAGCCGTTAGAGGACTGCTGGATAAAAAACGGACTGAAATCCATTGCTTCCGGCATAAAAGATGTAACTTGTAAAAATTGAAAGTAACTTTTTATACGACCGGACAAAGATTTTCAACTTCTTCTATTTCATCTTCAAGCAGACTTTTCTGAAAAAGTTCGCATTCTTCCGCTATATTAAGAATTTCACTGTATTTCGGGTTATGCAGAACCTTTGAAACATCGTCAATTCCATGGAAATTCACAACAAAATATGCAGGCGTTTTTTCTTTAATATTAAGGAATCCGCACTCTTCAAAAAGTTCAAGAATTTTTTCCACAAGCGAAATGGATTTTCCAAGGTGGCTTGCGCAGCGGCGTAGTTCTACTTTACCGCCATTATTATTATATGCATATTTTAGCATGCCTGCCATTGTTTTCAGGAATTCTTTATCATCAAAGTATTTGATATCGTAATTCATCAGGTGAATACTCTGCGGTGAGGTTTCTCTTATTATGTTTTCAAAAGTTTCTTTATCGGCAGGGTAGTCAAAGAACATTACAGAATTACAAGGAGACGGATTATCGCGGGTAAATACTTTTTCTGAAATATTTGCGAAAGGTTTTAGCATATCAAGGATTTGTCTATTTTCCGCAAAGACCATTATATTTTGTTTTGTATTTTTAATATAGTCGTTAACCTGCTGCAAAATATCAGTTTTTTTACGGTGATCATATATTTTAAGTTTATGAGCGGCTTCCGGCTCTTCCTCTTTCAGGTATTCGGAATGAATATCTTCAACAACAAGCTGAACTGTGGTGTTGCCGTTGAATTCATTTATCTGCGGGTGGAAAGCAACATCCAGCGGGTCTCCTGCAACAAGCGAAATATCGCCCTGCTGCCAGCGGACGCAGGTTAATTCATTCGCGCCCTGCTGAACGATTAACCTCAGGTGGTTCTGGTTTTCTCCCATAAGTCTTTTTTGTTTTAATTTAAGGTTTTTTATTGCGAAAACAGGACTCGGGTTAGACTGCCCGAATGGTTCCATTTTAGAGATTTCGTCCACTAAATCGACTGTTATATCGTCAGGCGTAAGTTCCAGATCAATTTTCAAGAACGGTTTGAGGTCTTTACCTGTGGTCATTTCTTTTACAACACGAAGGAGCTGTTCTTTAACCTGTTTGAAAGGATATTTTTCAGGTGAAAAAGAAAGTCCTGCAGCAAGTGAATGTCCGCCGAAACCGTCTAAGAGCTCACTTATTGAAGAAATTGCTTCATAAAGATGAACCCCTTCAATACTTCTTGCGGAACATTTTATCTGTTTTGTTTCTTCGGAATATGTCATCAGGAAGGTTGGTTTATAGTATTTTTCAACCAGTTTTGAGGCAACAATTCCGATAATTCCGACGTGCCACTTTGAATTAAAAAGGATAATTGCAGGGTTACGGCTGCCCTCTTTTTGCACCATATCGTCGGCTTCCGCAAAAACTTCCTGACAGAGGTTCTGGCGGATTTTGTTAAATTCTTCAAGGTTCGAAATCGCCATTTCTATTTCCTGCGGATTCTCAGAAATAAGGAGTTTAATAGCTTCTTCAACTGTATCAAGCCTGCCGGAAGCATTAATTCTCGGAGCAACACCAAATGCAATGGTTTCCGCGCTCAATCCTTTTTCGACATTATATCCTGCGCGTTCAAGGAGTCTTTTCAGCCCGTAATGTTTACCTTTTGAAATTAAATCAAGTCCTTTAGTCACAAGGTATCTGTTTTCGTGAACGAGCGGCACAACATCCGCAACTGTTCCCACCGCGACATAAGGAAGAATTGACGGAATAAAATCTGTTTTTCCGTAATGCTGCAATAACCCTGTTGCAACCTTAAATGCAACTCCTACACCAGCAAGCGATGTGAGAGATTCTATATCTTTTGCTGATAAATTTTCATCCAGCGCATCCGGTGCTTTCGGGTTTATTATTGCGTAAGCATCAGGAAGTTTTTCAGGCGCTTCGTGGTGGTCTGTTATTATAACATCAATTTTGAAACTTTTTATAAAATTCACAGCCTCTGCATCAGAAATTCCGCAGTCTACAGAGATTATGACTTTCGGTTTTAAGGCGGTCATAAGTTTTACAAGAGCTTTTGTGTCAAAGCCGTGGCCTTCTTTTTCGCGGTCAGGGATAAAATAGCTGACATTTGCGCCGAGGTGAGAAAAGGTTCTATACAAAAGCGAAGTGGAAGTGACGCCGTCTGCATCAAAGTCACCGTAAATAACGATTTTTTCCTGATTATCTATGGCTCGCGAAAGTCTTTCGACAGTTTTTTCCATATCGGTAAAAACATTCGGTTGATACGGCGTAAATTCCAGCGGGTTAAGAAATTCCCTCATTTCTTCATCCGTCTTTATGCCGCGCGATATCAAAAGCCTTTTTAATAGAGACTTTTCACCAGATTCATTTTTGTTAAATATCCACTCTCTAACCGTCATAACTGAATTTTAGCATAAAATGCAAGAGGGGCAAATTTGTGATATTTGTAAATTTTTATTGCGCACATAGCAAAAAGATATGTTTTAGAGGTTTAATAGATAGATAATACATACACGCCTGAAAAGAGCAATACCGGAAGGCGGATAAACAAGCGATTTAGGAGAAGGTTATGATTGAAAAAGTAGGGTTGAATCTTAATGGTTCCAGAAATAAGGATTTACAAAATAAACAGCCTAAGGATAACAAATTTCAAAACGAACAGCATTTTGATAATCACCTCAACCCTCAGCTATTAAAGAACTATTATGTTCCATCGTTTACGGCAAGAGAAAGCAGTAAACCTATGTCAATGTCTAAAGAGGAAAGTATTAATTACTTAATGTCAACTCCTGCAAAAAAGATGATGAAAAACCTCCAGCAGTCTGCAATTGAAACAGGTTATAGCCACGTAACCGTTCTTCATGTTATGAAAAACGGGATTGAAAGAGCATTAAAATATATTGACGATTTGGATTCCGGTGAAAAAGATTTTGATGTGGATACACAGCCTCCGCTTGCAATGGTTTTTTATAATGAAACATCCTACAAATCTTTTTCAGATCCGGAAAACAGAAAGAAAATGAAACCAATTCTTTTGCAAGAACTTGATAAAGTCAATAAACTTATTGAGGAAAATAAACCGGAGACTCCGCCGCCTTTTGATACAGATAAAATCACGATGTCAGATGATCTGGTAGATTCTGTCTATTATACACTGCAGGAATTTAAGGTCACCTCTGATGCAACTCCGCAGGTAACCCCGTATGTTTTATTAAGCGGTGCTTATAATTCTCCTGTTCCAGAAATCTATGACATGACAACCGACCTGCTTATGCGCGCCGGCGAAGCCATAATGGTTGATAAAACACCTAACAGCAAACGGATTTCTTTTAGTGAATATGAAAAGAAGGCCTCTGATGTTCTAAAAAATCTGGCTCTTGGTACAAACATTTTTGTTACCTATGATATGTCAAAAGATGAACCTAAATATTTTATTAATTCTATACACAATGCCGCAGAAAATTCCGAATATGGCAAAAATGCCGTAATAACAGAGTTAAACAGCCAAATTAACGAAGATTATATGACTTTTTTGATAAATAAAATCAAAAAAGATAAAAAACACGAACATATTTTGATATTAAATCCGTTATCTTTGATGTTGAATTCATCAACCCCTGAGCAGGCAGCCCAGGGAACATATGCAATGCCTCAGATTTTAATACAAATGTTAATGGAACAGCCGCCTAATGTAAAATATATCTTTTATGAAACGAAAAATAATTATTACGGAGCATTGCTTCAAAGTGCACAATCTTTGTTCAAAAACTTTGAAGAACTTACAGTTCCTGCACTCAGCACCCAGCAGATGGTAAAATCTTTCCGCGAAAATCCTGACTTGATGAAGGATGTTAAAAGACCTTTCACAAAAAATGCAATAGATAAAACAGTTGAAGCCTCAGCACAACTTGACGGCGCATTCCCTGAAAAGACCCAGAACCTTATGAAAAAAATGGTAAGCTATTATATCAGTAAAAAAGAAATTACCGAAAAAGACGTCGCAAATTATGTAAAAGAAGCAACAAATCTTTTCAAAAAAGGTACTGATGACAGTTCCGTCGAGGTTGTTTTTGACACAGAAAAACGTATTAAACAAATGGTGGGAAAAGATTCCACCAAAAAAGAAGCGATGTCGCTTGTGAAACAAATTAAATCAAACAAAATGGGGACAAAAGGTGTCCTGATATATTCGCAGGATGGTTCGGCCGGCAGCGGCAGAAGGTTTACAGCACAAGCTATTGCCGGAGAAGCTAAAGTTCCTTATATAGAAATTAATACGATGGACTTCGGTACAAAAGAGGTCGGAATATTCGGCGGTGCAGGGTTGTCGCCGGAGGCTTCAATGAAAAAACTCTTCTCTGTCGTAACTACGCAGGCAGAAGCAAATTCCAACAAATCCGCTGTTTTATTTATTGAAAACTTTGAATACTTCTCAATCGGCGAACTCATCTCCCAGTACCACCAGAAAGCAATGGCGCAGCTTTTGAGAGAAATGGATAAAGCAGAAAAAGAAGGCTTGAATATTCTTGTAGTCGGCTCTGTCTCAAGCCCGCAATTCATCGGCGAGGCCGCTATGAAATCGTTTAAATTTGTAGACAGTATAGAGGTCTCCTCGCCTGCTTTCAATGAAAAAGAACGCGCCGATATTCTTGCGGATACAGTTAAAAAATCTAAAATGAAGCTTGCCGGCACTCCTGCTGAACAGAAAGCGATAATTGATTCGGTTGCCCATTATACAATGGGATTCCCGAATATCTATCTGAAAAATGTAGTTAAAAAAGCGCGTTCCGTTGCGCTTGAACGCGGTCACAAAGCCGTTACAAAAGGCGATTTCACAGAAGCATACCTCCAGATTACAACAGGCAGACCTTCCACAAACAAAATCAACGAACACGAAAAACAGATTGTAACCTCCCACGAATGCGGGCACGCAACGAATTTGGAAGTTATGAACAATCTTATGCGCGCCTATGGAAAACCATGGCAGCTTCCGGGAAAAGTTGACTTTGTAACGCTTGATCCGCGCGGCTGGTTCGGCGGTGCTGTCTATCACGGAGATGATAAAAACGAAGAACGTTCATTTGAAAAAGTCTTCTCTGATATAGTGTGCGCGTATGGCGGACATTCTGCAGAGAAACTTTTCTACGATATGGATGGTTCTTATGGAATTTCAGCGGATTTAGAAAGTGCTACCCGTCGTGCGGAAGTTATGGTAAAAACTATGGGGCAGGGTGCAAGAACAGGTAAAATGTCGCTTGACGGCAACAATAATATTTCACCGACGCTCAGAAGCTTAACCGAAAATGATATGCAGGTAATTTTACGTAATGCACTCACAATATCCGATTTGATAACCGATGCCTATGCTGACTTTAACAGAGAATTTACAAATAAATACTCACATCTTGTCGGAACTGGCGACTGTCTCATTGACGGCGATGTTTTCAGAAAAGAACTGAATGACTGGAAAGCCCGCCAGACTCCTCAAAAACAGGAAGAGTTAAAAAATTGTGATGAACTTATCCTTGATACCATTAAAAAGACAAAAAAAGGACTGCTGGACTAAAAGCCCACATAATAAGGAATTAAATTTAATTCGACAAATCAGGAAAGGCGCGAAAGATACTATAATATAAATCCTCATACTAACTGTCAATTTGCGTCTAACTTATACTGTTAAATCCAGATTTTGTTTGTCTAATAATTTTTTACTATTTCTATAAAAAATTCTACTGATAAGTTTATTTGCATCTTTGCCAAAATTTTTCTTTATTGCAGTTTTAATATTTATAATATTTGCTTCATATGCACCTTGCTGTTTTAACGCCTTTTCTCCAAAAACACCAAGCGGCGCATCAGTTCCGAACAAAAGACGTTCGGTCATATCACCTTTAGGGGAATGCAAAAGTTTATCAATTACATCAATTATATGCGGTTTTTCAGGATTATTCCAGTCTACCCATGAAATATCTGCATACATTTTTGCATCATTCTTATTTATAGACTTAAGAAGAGTGCTAATTCCGACTTCGTGCGCTTTATCTCCACCGAGTCCCATATGAGCGAGGATTACCGGAACCTTAGGGAATTTTGCGGCTGTTTCATATATAAACTCAGGATCTGAAACCCCGTTTCTAAGAATATTTCCTGTTTCATCAGATAAAACTTCACTATGGAAAAGACAAGGTTTATTATATTTTTCAGCGAGTTCCATATACGGCAGATATTTTCGGTCGTTAGCCGCTAAATCCAGACAGGTTGGATGAAACTTTAAACCTTTAATGAGGAGTGGATATTTTTTTAATAAAACTTCAATGTTTTCAGCAGAACCGTATCCGGGTTGACACACAACAAACGGGATAAAAATTTTATTCTTTTGGGCAGATTTTAGAAGTAATAAATTTCCGCAAATTTCATCCTTAAGCGGCTTACAATTTTCGTCGTTCTTTATACAATCCAGATTGGAAATAATTACCCTATCTACATAATCATTTCCGTTATTAAATTTTTTACTAAAAAACTGCACAACATCCCTACAGGAAAATCTGTCAAAATTCCACTGTCCGCAGTGAACATGTGCATCAATAATTTTGCCCGTAAAATCAATATTCCGGCGGCATTTGTTCTCTTGTATTGAGCTTAGCGGCATCATACAGATTCTCCTTTTTACATTGTAAAAATTGTAAATATTTTTTTTGCTATTTAAACTATATATATCAGGTTGAGCATACCTGCCGAACATGAAATTCATAGGATTTCGTGATACAATGAATACTGAAAGAGGCAAGAGGTTAATATGACAACTATTAATATAACAAAAATGCAGGGCTGCGGAAACGATTTCGTAATTCTCAATTATGAAGAATACGAAAAAACAAATCTTCCGATGGAAGAACTGGCAAAAAAGCTTTGTGACAGGCACTTTGGAATAGGCGCAGACGGGATGATTATACCATACACAAAAGCTAAAGATACTGATATCGGCTGGTTTTTCTACAATTCTGACGGTTCTGTTGCCCAGATGTGCGGCAACGGTATGAGATGTTTTGCCAAATATGTTTATGACAATGGGCTTGTGGATAAGAAAGAATTTTCTGTAATGACAGGAGCCGGAATAATTCGGCCTCAGCTTCTTGACGACGGAAATGTAAAAGTTAATATGGGAACCCCTATTCTGGAAGATTCAAAAATTCCGTTTAAGGGTGAAAGAAAAATAACAGCATTAGACAGGAAATTTGACATTACACCTGTTTCAATGGGTAATCCTCACTGCGTAATAATAGGGGAAGATGACCCTATGGAAATGGCTTTGAAATACGGACCTGTTATTGAAAAACATGAATATTTCCCTGAAAAGACAAATACTGAATTTGTAAGAATTTTAGCGCGGGACGAAATTGATATGCGCGTATATGAGCGCGGCTGCGGAATTACTCTTGCCTGCGGAACAGGTGCCTGTGCCTCGGTTGTGGCATGTGTTTTAAATAACTTAACAGAACAAAAAGTAAAAGTTAATCTTCTTGGCGGGTCTGTATTCGTGGAGTGGCAAGGGAATGCGGCAGATACTGCAAAAAATATTTTCTTAATCGGCCCTGCAAACTACACATTCACAGCAGAATACATGTTGTAAAAATTTAATAGTTCATGGTATTATCAGAACATACACTAGATTAAATTGGCTGATAGTGCCAAAAATTTGGCATCGGCTGAGTAGAAAAGGAGAAATTTTAATGAAAACTTATGAACTTTTAACTGTGTTTAAGCCGAACTTAGATGCAGAAGAAGTAGATAAATTAATCGCGAAAATGAACGAAACAGTCGTTGGTTTTGGCGGAAAAGTTGCATCTACTGACAAAATCGGAAGAAAAAAATTAGCTTATGACATCCAGAATTTCAGAGACGGATATTTAGTATCTTCAAACCTTGAACTTCCTGCTGATAAAGTTGCTGAATTCAAAAGACAATTGAGATTAAGCGACAACATTATCAGAACAATGTTCATGGCAGCATAAGGCACTTCTTCCTGACATGAAAATGCATGGAATGACAGGAAATCAAGAAAGGGAATTTAAATGTCATTAGCAAAAGCAGTAGTCACAGGTACAATATACAGAGCACCGGAAAAACGTTTTACCCAGAATAACGTAGCGGTGACAGGATTTATATTGAACATTGCTGATAGAGACGAAATGCTTATCAGAGTTATTTCAAAAAGAACATCTCTTGATGAAATTGTCTCTACACTTGACAAAGGCGACAACGTGCTGGTGGAAGGCCGACTTCAAACAGCATCAGTCAAAATGGATGACGGAAGTGAAAAAAGAATTTACGAAATTGACGCCAATGCAATAGAAAGAATGGGCGAAGGTTCTGTAGGTTCCGGCATCACATCATCTTCATCCGGTAAATTCGGTACGGAAGAAATTGTCAAATTTGAATCAGACGATTTTTCAAACGAATTAATCGGAGAGGACGAAATCCCGTTTTAGCGGATTTGTGAACGGACGAAACAAAGAGAGTCCTGACAGCGAGGAAATTGAGCGAAGTTGAACCGTAGGTTCAAAAGCAAAACTTTCCGAGCATGGAGCAAATCCAAGACAGCGCGAGCGAGCTGAGGGCGCAGCTCGAAACGGCACGCAGAAGTGTGGGGTGTTGGAGAGCGGAGACCCGTTAATCGCGAACAAATGAATTACACACAAGTAGAAAACAAGGTCGAGCCGGAAAATCCGGCACAATAGAAAGGTAACAAAAGAAAAATGGCAAGACAGGACGCATCAGATAAGAAAAAACGTAAAAATTGCAGCCTTTGTGCAGACAAAGTGACTTCAATTGATTACAAAGATGCAGCAAAATTGAAAAGATACCTGACAGAAGCAGGAAAAATTATTCCGCGCCGTATCACAGGTAACTGCGCAGAACATCAGAGAATGATTGCAAAAGCAATTAAACGCGCAAGAGAAGCTGCTATTATCGGATACACTTTTGATTAATAAAAAATAAAATCAAAAAGTAATTAGCGAAAAGGAATCGTTTTTTAAGCGGTTCCTTTTTTGCGCAGTACAAGTATTGAGCGGATTAAAAACAGAAAACCGCTGTAGTACAGTGTTGTGACGACCTAAAATCGACGATTTAAACAATCTTATCTGAGAAAATCACCCCAGTATGTTTGTTTTTCATTTTTTGGATTAACATCCTGCAGAGCATAAAAGGCACAGGCCACATTTAATTCAGGATGAGTCGCATAAGGCGAACATCTCTCAGGCCCTTCAAAAAAGAATTGTTGTTCCCAGCCGGAGGCATTTTCTGTAGGGTTTGTCTTATGTTCCTGCCCCATAGGGATTACAAGTCCGTCCAGAGTAAACTGAAATACAAAAATATCTTTACCGAAAGTATTTGGTCTTTGCAAACCGTTTACATCAATGCAAAAAATAGGCCCGTTCTCATCCGCTCGCGGAGGATTGTTGAACGAAAACAGTTTTCCGGATGAATCAGTCCAGAATCCGCCGTCGTCACAGATGATGGTTGATGAACGAATGCCGCCTAAATTTCTAATCACATAAGGAACTTTAGAAGAAACATCCGCATTCCCGTCTGAATAAGTATATGTGCTAATCTGTCTTGCACCGCTGAAATAGCTCATAAATTTTCGGGCATAATCATTAACACTTTGTTTTGAAGCCCATTCAGAAAAAGAAATTTCGTTCTCAGCATAAAACTGTTGTGCTATTTGGTTAACTTCACTATAAGCTTTTTTTAACCGTCCTTGAAGCCCTCTTTTTTGAATATTATCCATAAGCCCCGGTAATGTCATAGAGGCAATAACACCGATTATACCAAGTGTCAGCAGAACTTCCGACATTGTAAAAGCTTTTTTCATTACTTAAACCTCCGCATCATTGACATCGCCTTATTGAGAGCGTGTTTACCCATTTTACTATTCATTCCCGGGAGCCCTTTACCCATCATATTTTTAAAATCGCTCATACCCTTCATCATCATCCGCATTTGCTCAAACTGTTTTATAAACTGATTAATCTCGGATAACTCCATTCCGCAGCCTTTTGCAATTCTTTTTTTACGGCTTGTATTCATCAAATCAGGGTTCTCTCTTTCCTGAGGAGTCATACTCTGGATAAAAACTTCCATTTTCTTAAACTGCTTTTCGCTTTCGTGAGAAAGTTTCTGGCGGTCATCTTTCCCGATATTTATCCCTGGAAGCATGCCCAGCAGCTGATCTACAGACCCGAACATTTTCATCTGTTTTTGCATTTTCAAAAAGTCATTATAAGAGAAACTTGATTTTCTCATTTTTTCTTCAAGTTCCTGCGCCTGCTTTTCGTCAAAAACTTCCTGTGCACGTTCAACAAGGGAGACGATATCCCCCATGCCGAGAATCCTTGTTGCCATACGTTCCGGATAAAAATCTTCCAGCGCATTGAGTTTTTCTCCTGTACCGGTTAACTTAACAGGTTTACCTGTACAGTATGCCACGCTGAGCGCTGCACCTCCTCTTGAATCACCGTCAAGTTTTGTGAGGACAAGCCCCGTAAGCGATAATTGTGCATCAAAATTTTCTGCGACATTAACAGCTTCCTGACCGGTCATGGAATCAATTACAAGAAGTTTTTCCTGCGGGTTAAATATTCTGTCTATCAAAAGAAGTTCTGCCATCATATCAGTATCAATCTGCAATCTTCCGGCAGTATCCAGTATCAGGACATTGAACCCTTTTTCTTTTGCGTGATTTAATGCATTCCGGACAATATTTTGGACATCTTTTTCGTCAGGAATAGTGAAAACTTCAACTCCAATTTCATTTCCCAGAGTTTGAAGCTGTGTAATGGCTGCCGGACGGTAAACATCACAAGCAACAAGGAGCGGATTTTTTCCTTCTTTTTTTAGTTTAACGGCTAATTTAGCGGAAGAAGTTGTCTTGCCGGAACCTTGAAGCCCGAGCATCATTATTAAAGACGGATGACCTGATAAATCAAGCGGTTTTAATTCTTTTCCGAGCAAATTGACAAGTTCGTCATGGACAATTTTTACAAGCTGCTGAGAAGGATCAACCCCCTGAACAACATTTTCACCTTCAGCCTTATCTTTGACAGCGGAAATAAAAGCTTTTACAACGCGTAAATTGACATCAGCTTCCAAAAGAGCGCGGCGGATTTCGCGCATAGCTTCCTGCATATTTTCCTGCGTTAATTCCTGTCCTCTTGTTTTATGGATTATATCTCGTAATCTGTCAGTTAAATTATCAAACATCAATTCACCCGTACTTAGATTATATCACGGGACAGCTAAATTAACAACTATTTTTAAAATCCGGAGATACAAGACAAATGCACAAATTCGCGTTTAGCAGGTTTGACTTAAACGATTTTGCAACTTGTTCAGGGAGGCAAAAAATTAATACCCCCTGTCAAACCGGTTCTGCATGACAATATTTTTGAAGCCCGAGTAAACTGTGATAAAACTCCCTAATCCGGCAGTGTCTTAATAATCGTAATCATCATCATCGGCGGAAGCAGCGCGTTGATTTTTTAACCGTTCTTCTTCTTCACGTTTTTCCTTAGCTTCATATTCCCAGCCGAGCCTTTCAATTTCCCGGAGCCGCGCCTTATCTGAGCCCAAAAGTTCACTACCTGCAGCAAAAGCCCATTTAGCAAGGTATTTTAAAGCGTTGAGTGTACTTGGTTTCGGCACATCATCATCAAACTCCGGATCGACAAAAGGATTTATGCCATAATCTTCGCCAAAACCAAATGTTACGCCGGAATGATTATGGTTAGAATTGTGGTTTATGTAATAGCTTGACTTGTAACCATTTACTGCGGTTATTTTCATGATTTCCCCTTGCTTTCATTGAGAATTATACCCCCTAATAAAAAAAATATGCTACCTGCGTAATAAAAAATTTACATATATTAACATGCCATTTTCATTTAGAATTTGTAAAAACATCATAAAAACGAATGATTTAATTTTAAAAGTGGTCTGCTAATATAAAACCATACTCCTTAGAGACTAAGATACACATATCCCTAATCAACAGCTATGCACCTCAAAGTACATAGCTTTTTTTTATGTTTGATACTTATACTGCGGCTGCCTGCCGAACCAGCTATAAACAGGATGTCAGACAAATAAAAAAGGCGGTGTTTCCACTGCCTAAAATAACCAGATTTTTACACTTTATAAGTGTTCAGAAAGGAAGGGCGGACATAGTCCGCTTTATATAGCTTACGATTCTTTTAAAATCGCCTTAGCTCGGTTTTAAACGATATTTGCCGGTTACATAAGTCCGGCTCTTTCTTAGCCCTATATTAAAAGGCCTATTCTCCGAGGTTAATCTGGGAGAATTGAACAATTTTATTTTTACCGCGTTTTTTCGCATTGTATAATGCGTGTTCTGCGTAGCGGATTATAGTGTTTACATCCTCATCAACATTTTCAAGGCAAGGATATGATGAAATTCCGCCGGAAATCGTGATAGGGTGTCTTTCTTCTTCTCCGGCAGGAATGAATTCCATGCGTTCAATGTCGCGTCTGAAACGTTCCGCAAAGAGGAAGGCATTTTCTTCCGAGGTATTTGGAAGTATTAAAAGAAATTCTTCATCCCCGTAGCGGGTCAGGATATCTTCTTTTCTGATAAGCTGTTTTAATTTATCCGCGATAGAACGGAGAAGTACGTCTCCCCATTCGTAACCGTAGATATCATTGACTACCTTAAAGAAATCAAGGTCAAATAACAGGCAGGAAAGTTTTGTTCCGTAGCGTTTTGCGCGTGAGATTTCTTGTTCCAAACGTTCCTGAAGATATTTTCTGTTGTGGAGTCCTGTGAGTTCATCGGTCGTAGATACCTGAAGAAGCTTATCTCTCAAATCTTTTATTTTCAAAAGAGATTTTGTTCTGATAAGCAATTCATCGTTATCTACCGGTGTTTTGATTAAATCATACGTAATTGCACGGACAGTCGTCCCTTTAAACGGTTCGCCTATAAATAATACAGGTGCTTTAAATTTGGTAACCATTAAAACATCTTTAATATTCGGTACATCTTCTATTACAAGAAGTGCCGGATTAAGAGTTTCATATTCGCGTAATTTTTCGGCATCTTCAATTCTTACATTGACTTCATCAAGTTTCGCAAGAACATCTGCCAGATTTGAAACTTTTTTACTTGTATATACAATTATGTTTTTCATATTAAGCCCTCTCTTAGAAAGAAGTGTAGCATAATGTGTATACCCTATCAATTTGTAACGATTTTTTAATATAACAACTTTTTAATTTAAGTCAAGAGAAAAAATGCCGATAAAAGAAGAAGTGTAGGAGTCATTCAAACAACATGTCACAAGATTTAAACATACATCAAAAGGCAGAACTGGCGCGGCAGCTGGCATATCATGAATTAAAGCAGAAGCCGGAATATAAATTTATACCGGTTCCGGTGAATGTTTTGAATGAGAAAATGAATGAATTTATGCAGCTTTCTGATAAGGATTTGCAGGCGCAGATTAACAGGTGTTTTTCTGCCGGGAAAAAAGAAGGCGAAAAAGATTTGTGGGATGTAATGGGGCTTGAATTGAGCGATGAGGAGAAGCGCAGGGCAAATTTAAGGATGCAGAATGAATATGAACGCCTTAGAATTTCCATGAGTCCTGATACTGAAAAGACCCGTCAGGCGGCACAGGGCGTAGAATTCCGCGCAGGGTTGAGAGAGGCCGGAATTCCTGTCGAAATTCCACAGGAAACAAGGACCCCTGAACAGGAGCAGGCTGTTGCCTTTTTGGAAGATATGGCACAGGCTGCAGATGAAAATATGCTTTCTCAGATGAATAAAGACGGCATTGTCGGGAAGGCTTACAACCTTTTTATAAAAGAGGCTTTCGATACAGAATTTGCAAAATCAAATGTTGAAGAAGCAATAGAAGATACAAAAGTAGATATTGCCGCATTAAGAACCACAGTTGATTTTGAGGCAACTTTTGAAGAGCGGCGGGGGGTAAAATTTGACCCGCAAAAAATCCGCGAGGTTAGCGAAAAAGCGGAATTAACCGCAAAATATCAGGCTTGTGCCGATATGGTCGGTGCTTTAAAATCTGAACTTTCAAAAGCCTTAGAAGGTTCCAAAGATGACCCGCGCGCCGGTGAAAAAGCAATTTTACAAACATCGGAAGCTTTAGGACTGGATGCAGGAGCGGTTGTCAGTGCTGCGTTAAAAGGTCACGAAGATGACCCTGCTATAAAAGACGGACTAAAAGAAGGCGGAGCTTTTGCTATAAAAGATGAAGGCAACGGCAAATACGGAATTTACCGCGAAACAGACGCGGGTTTACAGCCGATAACGCAGGAACAAGCCGAAATCATCGGAAAAGAGATGGCAAATATTCTGGATAAATTCGAGGCACAGGTTCTGGGGACGAAAATTCCTGAAAATGCAACGTCGGAAGAAATTGCAGAATTAAACGAAGCCCGAATGGAAGAAATTCGTTCGGATTACGAAAAGAGTTTTGCGGAAGCCTACGGCGAAAAGGATTTGGAAAAATTATCCCAAAACTACATGATGAGTCAGGAGAAGGGTAAAATTTATGTTCAAACCGGCGTAACTCTTCTTGCGATGGCAGGTGCAATGTTTACGGGCGGCGGTTCGCTTGCGCTTGTCTCTGCTGCAGTGCTTGCGACAAATCCGGTGGATTTGCTTGAAAAATCAACAGACGCAGACGGTATGACAAAAGATGACTGGAAAAATTACGGCCAATCAACGCTTGAACAAATCGGCTGGATGGCACTCGGGGGCGCTGTCGGTAAGGTTGGAGATGTTGCAAGAAGTTTTGTTAAAGTAAAAGGACTTTCAAAAGCTATGAAAGAGAGCGGGAAGAGTTTTGATGATTTTATGAAACTTGCCGCAAAAAGCCCTGATATTCCAAAAGATATGGCGAAAAGTTTAAAAACGGTTTCCCGTCTTGCAAATACGGCAGGCGTTACAACGGAAGTTGCGCTTGATATGGCAGCGACAATGGCGCTACAAAAAGACGGCGCAACCGCAATGGATTGGGCGATGTCAATAGGCGGCGCTTTAGTCGGTACAAAATTGCAAAAAGTTATGGCTCCGATGTCCGAGGATGCTAGAGTTAAATATTTAATGGATACATTTCAGGATTTTAAACTTTCTGAGGGCGAGGCAAAACAATTATTGAAAGCGATGACTGATGCCGAAAGCGGTGCAGCACCTTTAAAAAAATCCACGCAAACAAAGCAAAGTGCCGTAAATACATCACATTCTCCCGAACGCGGCTTCTCGGAAAGTGTTCATAATAAAGACTTTGATGAGGTTAAGTCAGAGATTTTTGACTCTAACACTTCTATTTCGGATGTATTGGATGAACATGACTTATGGATAACAGATGGAATCTATAACGCAGCTATTAATAATTTTGTGAGAGATTTTTATACTGCAGACGGATTGAATAATCTTAAACAGTCTACAAATTATTATCATAGGGCGCACCTTATAGATAGTCTACCCGAATCTTTCAAAATTCGTCTGAAAGAAAAGGGTATTGATCTTGATAAAATGAATGCCTTTTTGAAAGAAGATATAAACTACGATTATACTCAAAAGCTTCCGGCCCAGGCATCTTTTACAATTTTGTTCCAATCTTTTTTGGCTAACAATACCAACAATTCAATAATTTCCCCGTCTAAATTGGATGAATTTATTTCAAATATACGCAGTTTTGATAAGAATATTGGTACAAAAGATATAATTAAAGAATATAATAATTTAATCAAGTCGGGTGAGTTTAAACAGCTCTCTAATGATGATAAAACTATAGCAAAAACTGTACTTTTGCTTAATCATGTCGGTTCAGATAAAGAAATGCTTACTCTTGTAAATAATCTTACATTACCGCAGGATGTAAAAAACAGGATAATAAACCTTACGACAAACAAAAATTTAATAAATGATCTTGCAGACGGGAATATTGATAACACTTATGCCGCTGCTGTTATGCGAAATAAAAAAGACCTTGATATAGCATTTTTACTTGGACATAAAGATGTCGCAGATAAATCATTATTGGATAATTTACGTACAGAACTAACCGAACAAATTAATCGTAATATTGCAAATCACGGAACACCTGTTATGCAGACTTTTATAGACCCGTTAAGATATAAAACCGATGCCGATACTGGTGTTCAGTATGTTCAGGCAAATGAAAATGATGTATTTCTTGTCCATTCTGTGCATGATACTGCAAATAATTCTGCACAAAGCAATATAAGTTCACTTCTTCAATCTTCCAAAAATCCGTCGGAAAACAATTATATATCGACTTCCGTAATAACTCAAAAATCGGAAGTATTTGCCAATGATAGTGCCTATGGTGTTGTATTTAAAAATAGGAGTAAGAATACTATTAATGGCGGCATCGGACAGGCATCTGGTTATAATCATTCTTTTAAGGGTTTTATCAGTTCAATGTCCGACTCTTATGATGAGAATGCTACACTTTTAAAACACTATTTTACTGAAAATTTAGAAAATTCAGGTATAAAATTAACTGAAGATGAATACATAAGGTTATTTGATACCTTAAGTAACAAACAGTATTTTTCACAAATTACAGACGATATAAATATTAACGGTAAAACTATAGAGGCAGATATTCTGCAAAATGCCGTTGAAAACGCAAACAGAAAACTCGCGGATAAAATCCAATATGGAGATGGAGGTAATAATGAGGTTACAGGAATAGTCGATAATATTGCTGCAATCTATGCAAGAGTTGATAATATCAATGATGTAAAGCCGGAGATTATATCGCTTGCAAAAGAGAATAATCTGCCTGTTATACTTCTCGGCAATCCTGAAAAATTTAAAAAATACGATTATACTCAGAATCCTGCATATATGTCTGAAATCTCTGCATTGAATGAAAAATTTAAAAACAAAGAAATTTCCGCTCCTGAATTAATGGCAGCAAAAAGATTATTAAAAGAAAAATACAAGAATCCATCATCCGTTGAGCATTCCCCTGCCCGTACTTCTGATAAAGATATTTCTGCAAATGTAGAACTTGATACGAAAAAACGCGGGGCTGTGCTTGAGGGCGGAATACGGGCAGATGAACTTGATGAAGTTGCACCGTTTGCCAAAAGGCTTGAGAATCCGCCCCATGTCGGGGATTACATTCCAGTTCCGGAGACTAAATTAAATATTAAAGAATTTAAAAACAGGCTTTCTTCCCTGCGGGATAAAGATAATAAACCGCTGGTATCTGATTTTACCATAGAACAGTATACCCAACTTTTCGGTGCTGAGAATTTGCCGAATGTTTCCGCATTTATCGACGAAGCACGCGTAAAATATGGTGATGAATTTGTAAACCACGTTGTAAGATCTATTGCAGCAAATAATTCATTAAACAAAGAGGATGCCGTTAACTTAATGCGGAGGCTGATTAATGAATTTGACGGAACTACCGAAAATGCTTCTAAAATCATTTCGGCTGGCTGGCTTTTAAACCACTCTGAGGCAAAAGCCGCACAAATTCTTCTCGATATGCCAAAGCGCACGAATTCAATGGATACACCATGGCCGGATGCAAAATCATTACTTGACAATGCCGGAAAATTTAAGGATAAAAAATCTGTTGCTGCATTAGAGCGGGCTGTATCGTTGAAAGCCGAAAACGGTCTTAATATTTATGATACCAAAGATATAGATTCCATCGTACAAGCAAAAGAGCTTCTTACAAGTGATATTTATACAGATGAAGAGATTAAGAAACTCAGGTTTGCAGTGATAGGTCTTTACAAAAATCCCGCCGATCTGGAAGACGTATCTAAAGTCTTAACCGCAAAAGAAAACACAGAGCTTCAGGCGCAGGTAAAAGATATACTTAAAAATTCAGACGGGATGAAAATGTTCGGGCTGGTGAGACAATTGCAGCCTGAAATCTACGAAAAAATCACAGATTTACGTCTCTCTTCCCTTGAAATTCCTGATAAAGCGCTAAAATCACTGATTAAACGTAATATTACAAAGATAAACGATCCTCAAAATCGTCTGGAATTTTTGGAACAGATGCAAAAGTATCTGCCGGATTTATCGGAAGTTCAGGATAAATATATATTAGGTAAAATCCATGGCGAAACTGCAGAAATTGTAGAACGTCTTAATATTGATGGCAGTAATGTTACGTCCCGTGACTATAAAAAACTTGAAACTTATGTAGATATAGATAAAGAATTCCGCGGAGAAGAGACCTATTCTTACGGTAATGCTTCACAGTACCTTTCTTATATGGAGAAAGAATATCCGGATGAGGCAAAAGTATTTAAGGATCTGGCAGAAAAGTATGAAACCATGTCTGCGGATGAGTTTGAGAATTATTTTCAAACTCAAGTCGGAACTAATTCTGATATAACTCCGCTGCATATAGCAAATTATGTCAAAGATAAAAAAATTGAGACCTTGAAAAACTTTATGCGGGAAAACTATCATCAGGAGGGTAACCTTAATTATACCCGCAGGGAAACTGCTCATATCAGACAGTTATATGAAGATAAATATTTAAGCACACTGCCGGCAGAGACCCGTGAATGTTGTCAGAAAATTTATGATTCTTTTGGCGTAAAAATATTTGTTGCGGATGAAAATGATACAAATTCCCTCAATTATATTTATAACGAACTTCTGGAATGGCAAAAAGCCGGCAAGGGCAAAGCTACACTGCCGCCGATTCTTGACTTGAGTGTTATAAAACAGGGTTATATAGATAAAGTATTCAGATCCGGCGGATACCATGAAAATCCAAGCCATAATATCAGTATAAATGCAAAATATTTAGACTCAATTAAACATGCGATAAGACATGAAATCGCGCATGCTAATGACTCTAAAATTAAACAAAAAAGCGGTATTATTACCGTTTACAATAAAGACGGAACGGAAGAAGAAATAAATATAGATGAAATAATTGTTCATAAAACAGAACAGGCAAAGGACGCTGACGGAAATCTGTTATTTAATCCTGACGGAACTCCTGTTATGGTGAAAGCAAAAGCTGAAGATGGGACATTTGTTCCTGACTTTGACAAATGTAAGTATGTTGATGAGTTTCGAAATGCAGGGCTATCTGACTATCTGATTGAATATGCTTATACAGATAAAGCAGAATTTCTTGCAGTCGCGGCCGAAGGCGATTACAGCAAATATTCTAAAGAATTCAAAGAACTTCTCGTTAAACTCGGGCTTCCTGATTGGATGTTTAAAATGAAAAATAAAAATAATGTCGATAGTCAGGAAAATCTTTACTTTAACGAAAAATTCTCTGACCGCTATACCCCTGAACAAAACCAGGCAATTTCCAGTAATTCCGAAAAACTTTTCAATATGGTTGTGAAAAATAAGCAAAAGGTTATTGACGACTATGACGGCTCTTTTGCATTTACGCTTCCGGGCACAAAATTGTATAAACGTATAAAAGATTTTGAAGGAGTAAATGAAAAAATCTACCGAGAACTTGATAGAATAGATAAAAAAATAAGAGAAATCAGCGATATTGAAACATACAATGCCACAAAGCTTAAACCGGGCGATGAACCTTTGACGCAGGAAATGGCTGATGCATTAATAGAAAAATATAATATCCAAAAACAAAACCTGATTAATAATTACGATGAAGTCTATAACACCTTGCAGGATGTCTTTGGAGCACGGCTTGTTATGGAGGACTGTTCGCCTGCAAGCGTGTCAAAGGTATTCAATGCCCTGCTGGAGGGTATTGACAGCGGAAAGTTTAAAGTTCTTGAAATAAATAACTATCAGGGTGCCGGCGGAATCCCGTATTTTTCAAGCGCTCAGATAAAACAACTTCAAGCCCATTGCAGACGTAAAGGCTATGATGTAAAAATTGTCTCTGACGTAAACGCGCCGAAAGGCCGTGAAGCAGAATACCAGAACGCATTCAACTCCGCGAAAGCAATAAAACAATCCGGCTACACAACCTGCCAGATGAATATTGAACACTCAAACGGTGTGATAAGCGAATTCCAAATCCGCGGAAAACATATTAACGAACTTGCGGAAAGCGAACATATTTTCTACGATATTTCTCAGAATAAAGACCTGAGCCGCGGCAATCCGCAAATAAAACGAATTACCGATCCTCTGGTCAAAGTCGTTGAAGAAATGAATGCCAAAGGCAATGAACATATTAAAGAAGCATATTCAAAATATCTGACAGAATGCTACAAATATGCCCGCATGCAGGAACTCGGAATTTCTATGAAAAAACCGACTCTTCCATCCGAGGTTGACCCGATTCTAGATATTGATAATATTATAAAAATTCATGAGATGATTGAACAGGCAAAATAGCAAATAATATTTTGTACGGTTGTTAAAAATAAAAAAAAGAGGTAATATAGATTTATGATACATTTTGAAGGAAACGGCAGCATGAATAAAGAAGTTAATAAACTCGTATTTACAAAAGTAGATAAGATTTTACCGGCAGATAAGATTGATTTGCTGGTAAAAAAACTTCAGGCACGCGCTGAATTTGAAATGACCGATACAGGTACATTTAAGCCGATAGTTGAATCTATCAGAAATACTAAACCCGTTATTGAAATCGGCGATGTTTCATTCAATCTGAAATCTTCCTCCAACCTCAATAATTGCAGCGACAGAGTTTTAGAAACTACTGTTTCTACTAAATCAGGACAGTATTCAATTCAGAAAACGCTTGCGGAAGGCAAACGAGAAGAGATTTTAAAGGTTTTGAAGGATGAAAAATTCGGCGAGAACTTCAAAAAATTCTTGATGGAATGTTCTGACGATTTTGAAAAAAAAGGGCTTGAATAACTTTGCATTGAAAGATTAATCGTGATAGAATTGCTTTATGGCAGAATTGTTTACGATTAACATTAAACCGATGACGCAAGCTGATATTGACGATATTATCAGGATAGAGGCTGCCTCATACGGAGATCACCACTGGTCAAGAGAATCGTTTTTTAATGAATTATCAAACGAACTTGCGAGATATTACTGTGCTTTCGACGAAAAGGACACTCTTATCGGTTATGCCGGGACGTGGCGGATTTTGGAGGAAGCGCATTTAACAAATATTGCTGTCTCGCCGGATTTTAGACGGAAAAAAGTCGGAGAGTCGCTCCTTGCTACAGTTATTCATGAATGCCGCAAAAACGGGGTTAAATATATTACTCTGGAAGTCAGAGTGAGCAATAGCCCTGCAATCAGCTTGTATGAAAAATACGGGTTTAAATCGCTCGGAACAAGAAAAGCCTACTATCAGAACAATAATGAAGATGCCTTAATAATGTGGACAGAAAACATGTTTTACGATAAATTTAAGGTATTATACGAAAAAAATCTTGAAGATTTAAAAAAGGTTGTAAATATTATATGACGCAGGAAGAAGAACAATCACAGGAAGAACAGCCGAAGAAAAAACTTGGCGCGAAAACACTTAAACAAAAGAATCGCAAAGGAATAAGACTCGGAATCGGGAGTCTGGTTCTTCTTATTTTTTGTTCTTTTCTGCTTGTTGTTTCAACTTTTCTGCAGCTTGATATAACCCACGTTATACTTCCGGCAAAGTTATTCACCGGAGAACCGACAAAACTTAACGATTACATCTATACTTACAAATTTATCCCTCAGATTCCGGCGGTAATGTTTGTAGTCGGTTTGCTTGGCAGAAGGCTTGGAATAACAAGTATATTGCTATATATAATAACCGGATTATTCTTTTTGCCTGTTTTCGCACTGGGAGGCGGCTGGAAATATATATTTGAATACGGGTTCGGTTATATTCTCGCGTATATCCCTGCGGCATTTCTTGCAGGACTCATCCTGAAAAACGGTTATACCTTTAAAAATTCTGCGAAGGCTGTATTTATAGGGGTGCTAACTATACATATTTTCGGAATTCTATATATGATGTGTCTTGCCGGATTACGTCATATGGGCTGGCCGTTTATTGGGGATTGGATAGCTGCCCAGAGCGGTATCAAAATAATTTACGATTTTGTATTCAGTTATATCCTTGTGCTAATCGCAAAATATCTCAGGATTATTCTCTGGCTGTATTTATAATTATAACATTACCGGCATCTTACAGGCAGGAACTCTTTTGTATTAAATAGTAACAGAGATAAGAGACCGGATTATAAAAACCCTCTCTTTTACGTTAAGAGAGGGTTTTAACTATTTCCGTTCGGGCTTTCGTATTCAATGCCCATTTCTTTTAAAGTTCTTATAAAATTCTGTGCACAAATTTTTTGGGCTTCAGGCGGTACAATCCTTAATATTTCAACCGTTCTGGAAATGACAGGATCCTTATCATACCAGCGGTTATTGGCATTCACGGGTTTCACCATTGCATAGAATTTATCAACTGTTTCCTTTGAAACTTTCTCTTCAATTTTTTTTAGAAAAATTTCAGCCTGAGCGTGAAGCTCTGTCTGGTAATTTTTTAACAGTTCAATAACTTCTAATAGCAGCGGATCGTGATCATACCAACGCTTATAAGTAGGACTCATTATGTATTTCCTCCGTCGGGTTGATTATGGGAGAATCCTCTCTCCTTTCAATCTTACCACCTAACAATTTTAGCTTAGTTTCAAAATTTTCGTATCCTCTATCTATATGATGTAGGTTTTCAATGACGGAATTTCCTTCAGCCATAAGTGCGGCAACAACAAGGGAAGCTCCTGCTCTGAGGTCGCTTGCGGCTAAAGTTGCTCCTGTAAGCTTTTTTACACCTTTTATAATGGCATGGTTTCTGTCCTGATGAATATCCGCGCCCATTCTTCTTAGTTCCGGCACCTGCATGAATCTGTTTTCGTAAAGGCTTTCCGTAATTATTCCGACACCGTTTGCCGTTGACAAAAGAGTCATTGCCATTGATTGCAAATCAGTCGGGAATCCAGGGTATGGCTGGGTTACAAAATTTATGGAATTTAATCTGTTTTTACAGCTTACCTCAAGCGCGTTCGGTTCAAGAAGTTTAATATTTGCTCCCATTTTAAGCAGTTTATCCGTAAAGAATGTTAAATGAGCAGGGAAAACATTTCTTATAATGGCTTTGCCTTTTGTTGCGATAATAGCAGTCATAAACGTTCCCGCTTCAATTCTATCCGGAATTGTCGTATATTCAATAGGGTGTAAGTTTTCCTGTTTAACGCCGTTGATAATTATTTCAGAAGTTCCGGCACCATTGACATCCGCACCGAGTGCATTTAAAAAGTTTGCCAAATCGACAATTTCCGGTTCCTGAGCTGCATTTTGAATTCTTGTTGAACCTTCAGCCAGAGTTGCAGCAAGCATTAAGTTTTCTGTTGCGCCGACTGACGGGATATCAAGGTAGATATCAGTTCCGGTTAATTTTGGGACTTTTGCGTGGACATAACCATTTTCAATTTTAATTTTAGCACCGAGTGCTTCAAGCCCTTTTATATGAAAATCAACCCGTCTTTCTCCTATTGCACAGCCTCCAGGAAGTGCAACTATTGCTTCACGGCATCTTGAAACAAGTGCCCCGAGGACAATAAATGATGCACGCATTTTGCTGACTAATTCATATTTTGCGGTAATGCTTGTAAGAGTTGTAGCATCAATAGTTACGGATTTTTCATTTTTGTCATAAGTTGTTTTAGCGCCCAGCTGTTCAATTACGCTAAGCATGATTTCAACATCTGTTAAATCAGGGACATTGTATATTTTAGTTTCACCTTTTGCTAAAAGTGCTGCGGCCATTAATTTTAAGACCGAATTTTTTGCTCCGCCTATTGATACTTCGCCTTTTAACGGGGTTCCGCCTTTTATATAATACTTCTGTGTCAATTTTTTCTCCGGAAATATGTTATTTTTCTAATCATCTACTTACATAATAATACAACCAGATAAGTCAGGTGTAAATAGGTTAAATAATGTAAAGATATTAAAAAATTAAAAAAATTGTCTTGTATTATATTTATAACTAAAAAAAACAGACGGGGAACAAGCATTTTTTTACCCTCAACCATTGCGGAAGAGGGTAAAAGTTGTTAATGAGAATTCGCGAACTTCTCTCACGTACATTATCGCGAAAATTTTCAGGATAATCTAATCTAGTGTCGCCGCTTTCCGCCGGCTCAACACCGCCGTGGAGCGGCTCACCTTTTTAAACGCCACCCAAAAATTTCTCTCATATCTCTTATCTCAAAAATTTCCGGACAACTTAGCCTATTAACAGCGGATATCCTACTTAATATCCTTTGCAACTACGTCCGTTATATCATCACCGCCGAAGTAGACGATATTTTTCGGAAGAACAAGGTCATAATTAAGTCCTCTTGCTTTTTCAATAATTGTCGCACGGATTTCGTTATCTATCTGGGTTAATTTTTTGTTGTACTCGGTATCAAGCGCAAGTTTTTGCGCATTAACCTGATTTCTGTATTTTTCTTCTATGGCGGCAATCTTTGCCGGATCCTTTTCTTTTGCAAGTTCAGCCTTAGCCTTATCCAAGGTTGCCTGAATTTCTTTTACTTTCTTTTCCTGTTCTGCTTTAAGATTTTTTACGGAAGTTGAATTTGCTGCGATTTTGGCGGCGTCGATAACGGCGACTTTTGCAGTCGTGTCTGAAATTGCAATATTGTTTACAGAATACCCGAGTGCAAATGCCAGTGCGGCAATTACCGCAATATAGAAGTGTTTTCTCATATAAATCCTTTCTCTTACAAATGCAGTTTACACCGGAGAATGAAAATTTATATCCGACAACCGGGGAAAGATTATTTAAGTGAAGGGTGAAAAGTGAATTGTGAATAGACCAACGCAAATTATTATTAGTAAAGCCTCCCTTGCAAAGGAAGGTGGCACGCAAGTGCCGGAGGGGACTGTCGGTTGGGCATACCTGCCCAACTAAGGCACTATGAAAAATGTTACGTCATTCTGAGGGCGAAGCCCGAAAGAATCCAGCTTTTGGAATGTGAAGAGGGATGTGTGAAGCGTGATGAGACTAATTATTGTTGAACCCTTCACCATTCACTTATTTTTAGGCTGGATTGCTTCGCTGACGCTTGCAATGACGTAAAATTTCACCCCTCACTCCTCACTCGTACATAACGTCTTAACGTTTTATTGTCTTTTACAATTTGCATAAAATTCGTTTTTATTTTAAAATGTTTACACTTGTAATAAAAGGAGAAAATTATGGCACAACAATTTAATCCTCAGAATCTGAATGCACAGAACATCAAAAAAAGAACATCAGTTCTTGTATTTTTGAAAGGTTCAACAGCGCCGCTGGTTTTGTATGTTGATAACCCGCAGGAACTGTATGCAGAAGTTACTCAACTGATGAAATCTCCGTCAGCAGTGCTTCTGGAAAAAGATACACAGGGACCTTTGAAAAAAGTTTGCTTTGTATCTAATCAGGTTGCAGCAGTTGCTATGCAGGAAGAACAGTATGTCTAACCACATCGTTTCCTTAGAACAAATCGAAAATGCTAAAGATAAAACTTTACAATATCATTTTTCCGATACTATTAAAGATATAAATTCCGCGGGACCTCTTGAAGCTGATTTAACCCTGCAGTCGCTCGGTGAGTTTATAGAAGTCAGCGGGAATTTGAAAGGCATTTTAAATCTTACCTGCGATGTCTGTCTTAATGAATTCAAGTACAACCTGAATGTAAAGATAGATGAAATGTACGCGAAAAGGGCACTTTCAGAGGATTACGCCCAGGAGACAGAACTCAAAGAAGGGCAATTTATAACCGACCTCAACGGCGCTCAGGAAATTGATATTTATGACTTATTGTATCAATCTGTAATATTAGATTTACCAAATAAAAAAGTTTGTGGTATAAATTGTAATGGGAAAGAATTTCCAAAAGAGGAAGACTTGACCGACCCGAGGCTTGAAGTTTTCAAAAATATCAGGCTGGAGGGGCTGGAAGAAAAGAAACAATAACCTTCCGGAACCTTTTCAAAAAAGGGAAATAAAAGAAATATAAGTAGTAGAAAAATAAAAAGGAAAAAGAAAAATGGCAGTACCAAAGAAAAGAACAGGACATTCCGCACAAGGACACAGAAGAAGCAATTGGAAGGCAACAAAACCAGAATTAACCAAATGCCCTAACTGCGGTGCGGCAGTGTTGACTCATACCGTATGCACGGCATGCGGGACTTACAAAGGTCAACCGGTAAGCTTAAAAGACAGAAAAGAAGAAGCAGTTGCAGAAGCTAAACCTTCTAAAAAATCTTCTAAAAAAGCTGAAGTAAAAGAAGAAGCTAAAGTTGAAGAAAAAGTTTCTGAAACAAGCGCTCCGGCTGAAGAAACAAAAGTTGAAGAAGTTAAATCAGAAACAGCAGAAGTAAAAGAAGAAGCTGCGGCAGAAGAAACTTCTGAAACTGAAGAAAAATAGTTAAAAATTATTGAACGGCTGAGAGCCGTCTTTCAGCCGTTCAACTATTTAACCGTTAAACTAGATTTGAGAGGGAAAGATGACAAGAATAGCAATAGACGCAATGGGTGGTGACCATGCTCCGCACGAGATAGTAGCGGGTGCTGTTTGGGGTGCACAGGATTACGGTGTAGCAATTGAATTGGTCGGAAAACAAGACAGAATTGAGCAGGAACTCGACAGAATTGCTCAGGAAGGCATTTATTCAGATTGCGGTACCGGCGGCAAAAAAAGACGTATAAAAATTGATTTAAACAAACTCGATATAAAAGTTACCCATGCCTCCGAGGTTATTGAAATGGGCGAGGCTCCGGGTCAGGCTATTCGTAAAAAGAAAAAGTCATCAATCGTTCTTGCCGTTGACGCTGTCGCAAGCGGAAGTTCAGATGCAGTTGTTGCAGCCGGTTCTACGGGAGCGGCTATGGCATCAAGCCTTTTCGGGCTTGGGCGTCTGCCTGGTATTGAAAGACCTGCTATTGCGGTTACACTTCCGACTATGAAAAAACCTATCGTTTTAATCGACGGCGGCGCAAATAGCAATTGTACCCCTGAAATGCTTCACCAGTTTGCGATAATGGGTGTTACCTTCTCCAGAAATGTTCTCGGTATTGAAAATCCGCGCGTCGGCGTTTTGAATATCGGAGAAGAAGCCGGCAAAGGCAACGAACTTGCACAGAATACTTATAAACTTCTTGAAGAACATCAGGATAAAATTAACTTTGTAGGTAACATTGAGGGTAAAGAAATTTTCTTAAGTGTGTGCGATGTTGTTGTATGTGACGGTTTTGTCGGAAACGTTGCCCTGAAAATTACAGAAGGTACATCTTCAATGCTGTTCCGTATGATAAAAGCTGAATTTAAAGCTGATTTATTGGGTAAAATCGTCGGACTTCTTGCAAAACCTTTCATGAAACGTATCGGTAAAAAAATTAACTATGAAGAATTTGGCGGAGCTTTATTGCTTGGCGTGAAAGGAATTACTGTAATTTCTCACGGCAGAAGTAAAGCTTATGCAATCAAAAACGCCATCCGTGTTGCAAAAGATGCAGTGGAAACAGGCGTAAACGAAAAGATTTCCAGATTTAATGAGGACTAAAATAAATGGCAGATAAGATTATTCCGTTAAGAATTGCAGGTGTTGGATACAGTTTACCCGAAACGGTTATCACAAATGATGACCTCACAAAATTATACGATACATCTGACGAATGGATTTATACAAGAACCGGAATTAAGGAAAGACGCGTCGTATCAGGTGAACAAAACGCTATTGATTTAGGTTTTGAAGCTGCAAAAAATGCGTTGGAAAAAGCAAAAATTCATCCTGACGAAATAGATCTTATTATTGCGGCATCATCTGCACCGCCTGATTTATACCCTGCAATCGCATGCCATATTCACCAGAGACTCGGAATAAAAGAACAAATTCCCGCTTTTGATATAACTGCGGCATGCTCGGGACTCATTTACGGTTTGAGTATTGCAAAAGCATACATCGGTTCAGGGATGTACAAAAAAATCTTGATAGTTGCAACAGATAACAATTCAAGACTTGTTGACTGGACTGACAGAAGCACATCAATCCTCTTTGGCGACGGTGCTGGCGCTATGGTTGTGACAGAAGCTGAAGACGGTATTGATGATGTTATTGCGGTTGATATTAAGGCTGACGGTAATTACGGGCATTTAATTGAACTTCCGTTTGACGGCAAAAATTGTCCGCTCGTTGAACAGTATGAAGAAAAACCAAAAGGTATTAAAATGAACGGACGCGGAGTTTACACATTTGTTGCCAAAATTCTGCCTCACTATGTGGAAAACCTTATTACAAACGCAGGTTTAAAAGCTGAGGACATAGATTATTTAATTCCGCATCAGGCAAATATAAGAATTATACAGGCGGTTCAGGAAAGACTCGGCTACAGTGACGAAAAAGTTGTAACGAATATCAAATACTACGGCAACACCTCAGCCGCATCAATTCCGATTGCGCTTGCTGAAAGCGTTGAAAAAGGCAAAGTTAAACTCGGAACAACAGCAGTTCTATGCGGATTTGGTGCCGGCATGACCTGGGGCGGCGCCATCGTCAGACTCCGTGAAGGTATTTGCTAAAAGTTGCAATTATTATTGATATTTGCTAAAATTTCAATATGGAAAAAATAGATTTTACAGCATTGGAAAATGCTTACAAAAGATTAATTGAGGTTATAGGTATTTATAACTCTGATAAGAACAATCTGATTGTAAGAGATTCATTGATACAAAGATTTGAATACACGTATTCACTATCTTTAAAGATGATAAAAAGATATTTTTCCGCAAGCGCTTTCAGTGCTGAAAATATTGACGGCATGTCATTTAACGAAATGATTAGAGTTGCAAATCGTATGGGACTTTTACAGTCCAATCTTGAAATATGGGATGTATTCAGACAAAAACGCAATGCGACATCACATACTTATAATGAAGAAACTGCACTTGAAGTTGTCGAGGGTATTGAAAATTTTGCCAAAGAAGTTGAATTTTTGCTTGCCAGATTGAAAGAGAGTCAGTCGTAATGTCTGAATTCGGATTAGAAGAACGTCATTTAAAATTTATTATTGATGTTTTAACAAAACACATTCCGGAAGCAGAGGCAGCCTTTTACATTTTTGGCTCAAGAGCTAAAGGAACTTATAAAAAATATTCAGACGTCGATATTGCTGTAGATTTGGGAGAAAAACCACTGGATATTTCGGTTCTTGCAAAAATTAAATCAGTTTTTGAAGATTCTACTTTTCCTTATGAGGTTGATATTGTTGACCTGCATAGCTTGAATGAAAATTTTCTGCATATAATAGAAAAAGATTTGAAGAAAATTAATTAAAGAATATGCTTATAATTAAAAACATTTACATTTCCCGTTTTTATAGTATAATTTACCCATAGGAAATTAAGAGAGGGATATGAATATGACAAAAAAAGTTGCGTTTTTATTTCCGGGTCAGGGTTCACAATCTGTCGGAATGGGAAAAGATTTGTATGAAAGTTCAGAAAGTGCAAAGAGTGTTTTCGATACTGCAGATGAAGTTTTAGGCAAAAACGTTACAACACTTTGCTTTGAAGGGCCGGAAGATTCTTTAAAGCAGACTGTTAACACCCAGCCATGCATTGTTACAATGTCTATTGCAGCGCTGGAAGCTCTGAGAGATAAATGTGATGTTATTCCGACTTATGTTGCAGGTCACTCACTCGGTGAATACTGCGCAATGTACGCTTCAGGCGTAATGTCTTTAGAAACGACTTTAAAAGCTATTCAAAAAAGAGCGGATTTAATGGGCGCAACTAAAGGCGGCGCGATGGCTGCGGTTTTGAATTCAACCGAAGAAGCATTGAAAGAATCTTTAGAAGAAGCATCAAGCGTCGGTTACGTTGATGTTGCAAACTACAATTCACCGGCACAGGTTGTTATAACAGGTGATGAAGCTGCTGTTGCAAAAGCCGGCGAATTATTACTTGCAAAAGGCGCAAGAAGAGTTGTTCCGCTTGCTGTATCAGGGGCATTCCATTCTAAATTTATGGAACCTGCCGGCAAGGAATTTGAATCATTTGTATCAGGTCTGGAACTAAATGACGCATCAATTCCTGTAATTACAAATGTTGACGCAGAGGCTACAACTTCTTCGGCTGATTTCAGAGTAAAAATGCCGAGACAGATTTATTCATCTGTACACTGGACTCAAACAATTCAGAAAATGGTATCAGACGGTGTTGAAATCTTCATAGAAATCGGCCCCGGAAAAGTTCTTGCCGGTCTGAATAAAAAAATTGCGCCAGAGGCAAAGATATTTAATATATTTGACAAAGCTTCACTTGATGTTACAGTTCAATGTTTAAAAGAGGAACTGTTATGTCAAATAAAATAATCTATTTACTATTATTTTTAGGGTTGTTTAGCAGTATTGCTTATGCTGTTGCTGACCAGGCACAATTGAAGAATTCCTTTCAAAGTGATATATATGAAGGGCAAATTAACTATTATAACAGTGTAAAATCCTGTCAGAAAACGACAATTAAGCTGCCAAGTTTAGGACGTGATGTGGCTTATTATGTATATGGACTGAAAGATGGGAAATGCAGTATAAGGGAACAATTAGGGAAGTTGAATGTTCGTTGCGAATTGCCAGCTGATGTCGCCAAAAAATACGCGGAAGAAGGTATAAGAACGTTAAATAAATCTGTTGAAAAAGGTTCAAGTTATAGTTCTTATATGAATCAAATAAAGAATGATAGGAATTATTGTGAGATTTTTATTGAATAAGGAGAAAATAAATGTCTGAAAAATTAGCATTAGTAACGGGTGCGTCCCGCGGAATTGGAAAAGCTTGCGCAATCGAACTTGCAAAAGCAGGATACGATATTGCAGTAAACTTTGCAGGAAATGTTGAAGCCGCAAATAAAACAGTTGAAGAATTGAAAGCATTAGGCGTTGAAGCTGAAGCATTTAAGTTTGATGTATCAAACAAAGAAGAAGCCGCAAAAGGCGTTGAAGATGTCCTTGCAAAATTCGGCAGAATTGACGTTCTTGTAAACAATGCAGGTATTACAAGAGACGGTTTATTTATGAGAATGAGCGCCGAAAATTGGGACGCTGTTATCAATACGAACCTTTCAAGCGCATTCTATGTTTCCCAGCCTGTTGTTAAAGTTATGATGAAACAGAGAAGCGGTGCCATCGTTAATATGTCAAGCGTTGTAGGGGTTTCCGGGAACGCAGGTCAGGCAAACTACTCTGCTGCTAAAGCCGGTTTAATCGGTTTAACCAAAACTCTTGCAAAAGAACTCGGTTCCCGCGGTATAAGAGTAAACGCAATTGCTCCTGGCTTTATCAATACCGATATGACAAAAGATTTGGATACTTCAAAATTCACGGATTTTATTCCGCTGAAACGCCTTGGCGAACCTGAAGATATTGCAAAAGCCGTTAAATTTCTGGCAGTTGACGCCGACTATGTAACAGGTCAGGTTCTGGAAGTCGACGGCGGCTTAATAATATAAGCATTTAAAATCACTGCTGCAAGGCGCAAAGCATAAGTAATTAACAGTTGCAGCGGCTTCCGTAAAGATTTTTAACAAAAATACAGCCTTAGTGTAAATTTCTTGCAAAAAATTTTTGTGGAAGATATAATGAAAAAGAAAAATATTTCGTAATACAATTAATTAAATGAGGTAAAGAAGAATGAGTAGTACATTAGAAAAAGTTAAAAAAGTTGTAGTTGATCAGTTAAGCGTTGATGAATCTTTAGTAACTCCTCAAGCTAGCTTCACAGCTGACTTAGGTGCTGATTCATTGGATACAGTTGAATTAGTTATGGCATTTGAAGAAGAATTCGGCTGCGAAATTCCTGATGAAGAAGCTGAAAAAATCCAGACAGTTCAAGACGCTGTTGATTATATTGATTCACACTCAAACTAATTGAAACTCGCACGACCCGCCAAGGCGGGAGTGGAGACACTAGATTAGCGGTGTGTAAATCGTTTTCGATTGATATATGCGGGGGTGAAAAATTTAATACACTTTTCTCCCTCGCAATTTATCCAAACCGGTAATTACCCGTAGTTTAGCGTATAGCGGGATGTTAGCGGCGGTAAGCCGAATTAGATTTAAAAAGGTAAAGAGATGACTAAAAGAAGAGTAGTAATCACAGGATTGGGTGCAGTTACACCGTTCGGTATAGGTGTTGACAAATTTTGGCACAGTCTTGTGGAAGGAAAGAGTGGTATAAGTGTTCCGGATATTATTGATGTGTCTAAACACGTCGTGAAAATAGCCGGAGAAGTTAAAGATTTTAATCCTGAAGAATATCTGGATCCGAAAGAAGCTAAAAAAATGGACAGATTCATTCAGTTCGCTATGATTGCTGCTGATGAAGCCATTAAAGATGCTAAGCTGGAAGAAGTAAATGATGTTGATCCTTATAAAATCGGGGTTATGGTAAGCTCTGCAGCAGGTGGTTTCAGAACATTTGAAGAAAACCATGTTCGTATTCTGGAAAAAGGCCCGAATAAATGTTCTCCGTTTACAATACCTATGATGATTGTGAATATGGCATCAGGCAGAATTTCTATGAAATACGGTTTCAGAGGTATAAATAAAGTTGTAGTATCAGCCTGTGCAACAGGTACACATTCTGTAGGCGATGCTTTCCGTTCAATTCAGTACGGTGATGCTGATATAATGGTTGCAGGCGGATGCGAGGCTACAATTTGCGATGTTGGTATAGGTGCATTTTCATCTGCAAGAACACTTTCAAAACGCAATGATGAACCTGAAAAAGCTTCCCGTCCTTGGGATGTGGATAGAGACGGCTTTGTTATGTCAGAAGGCGCAGGTGTTCTGGTGCTTGAAGAGTATGAACATGCTAAAAAACGCGGCGCTCATATTTATGCGGAAGTTGCAGGCTACGGTCAGACAGCAGATGCTTATGATGTTGTTGCTCCGTGTCCTGAAGGCAAAGGCGCAAGCCATTCTATGATGTTCGCGCTGGAAGATGCAGGTATGAAACCTGAGGATATTGATTATATCAATGCCCACGGTACAAGTACAGGTCTTGGAGATGTTGCAGAATCCCATGCGATTGCCGGTGTGTTCGGCGATAAGAAAAAGAACCAGCACCTTCTCGTAAGTTCAACCAAAAGTATGCACGGACACCTTCTTGGGGCAACCGGTGCGGTTGAAGCAATTGCGTGCGTAAAAGCAATCAATGAAAACATTGTTCCGCCGACGATTAATCTTGATAATCAGGATGAAAAAGTTGCGGATCTTGATTACGTTCCGCATAAAGCAAGAAAAGCTGAAATCCACTCTGCATTATCAAATTCGTTTGGATTCGGCGGTCAGAACGCAACTATAATTTTAAAAGAAGTGTAGTGGTTTGCTTTTAAGCAAGCAAATTCCTCGTGTGATAAAATAAAAAACCGTTTCAAAATGAAACGGTTTTTTTATATATATAAAATAGCTCCAGCATTACTGGATTACAGATAGCACTTCGGCTCCTGACCTTCAACTCCTGCGTATAATTCAACGTATTCTTTTGCAGGGCTTGCGTTAATTTTGGTCAAAAGAACTTCTTCAATCTGGAAAAATCCTACATCACTCGACATGGTGATTTCAATTTTAATCGGTTTTTTCTCACCGTGGTGAATACCGATACGGTTTATCGCATTGGCTGAATATTTATGTATATCGCCGACTTTCGGTGTTTTATTAATTGATAGAGGAATTCTCGCACGGCCTTTTGTCATATCACAGCCGTCAGCAATCAAAAGAATTCCTGCTTCAATTGAATGAATTTTTCTTGATGTCATATGTCCGACAATGGCTTCGGTTGCAAGGGCTTTAATGATAACACGTTTATGGAGGTTATCCGGAAAAACATGCATTAAGGCTCGTTCAATAAGCGGCTGCGCAAGTATTGCAGACATATCCTCATGACCCTGACGACCTATCATCATCCCTAAATCGTGCATTAATCCTGCAAGAATAACAGCACACATGCTATCTTCAAAAGTGCCGATTTCTTCCGCTTCAAGTGATGTCTTAATCCCTGATTCCTGCAGAATATTCAGCATTTTTATGGCATTTCCCACAACCTGACGCATATGAACAGGCCCGTGGTCGTTAAACCCTAATCTTTTTATAGAGACATTATTTGCGTATTCCTGCATCTCCTGCAATTCCTCGTCCGCAAACAAATAATTTACAAGTTTTAAACAATTAGGATTTTTCTCTAATCTTTTTAATATTTTTGATTCAATTGATACTTCTTTAACTGATTTCATAATTACACCAATACTAAAATATCTCTATTTATATAATAACCCATAATAAAATTAATTTCTACTTTAAATTGCATTACAGTCCCTATATTTGTTAAGTAAATTTTTTACAAAAGTTTTGTAAATCTTATGATTTTTAAGGCTTAAATTTGTCTAAAAATATCTCGTACTTTAGATTTCGTTGTCAATAGTTCTTGAGGAGTAAGTGAAAATGGGGTCTGGCAGACAAGTTTAATAATCGCTATGATATGAATGTCTTTAAGATTTGCACCAATTAAAGACAGTATATTGTAGCAATAAGGAGAAATGTAAATGGCAAACCTAAAAGAAAAAATCTTACAAG